>CAYNCK010000103.1:0-23373 GCA_964396095.1 uncultured Methanosarcinales archaeon | reverse complement strand
GTTGGCTTGGCGGCCTACTCTCTTCCCCTTTCATCTCGTCTGCGCCGCGGAATTCATTCCGCTGCTTTTCTTCTGTCTCTTTCCCAATCCGTTCCAAAATTACTTCTTCCATTTTTCTCAACCTCCATTCATTTTTCTCATGCAGCCGACGCACGCTCCGTAGCACGCCTCGTCGCATCTCCAAGGCGCCGGGCAGTCGTCAAGTTCATGCTCCATCTCAGCCAGCGACAATCTCCTCGACGAGAAGCCAGCCCTTTCGGGCAAGCTTTCGACGCCGCTGACCAAAACTATTTTTTCCATGGGCAGCTTGGCTGGTTGCCGTGCCGATAAATGTTTAGAAAGTCTTTGAGGCAACCCACAAAGCTTTCGACCCGAGAACAATGGAATGTCGTGAAGGGAAAAGATTTACGTGCACGGCAACGAACCCATTGAAGAAAAAATGATTTGGGTCGCGTGCGAAAGCGGAGAGCCTGAAAAGGCTACAACACCGAAAAGAATTTATAGGAGGAGTGCTTTCACCAATGCAGAGAGAGGCCATAGACAGGCGTCGCATTCTATCGGAGAGGCGTTGCACGGCCGGCGCATATTTAAATTAGAATTATACAGGTGGATTTTTCTCTTTGATAACTTCATAAACCTTTTCCCTGCCAGGAGTTGTCTCTTTAACGGTTGTTTTCCTTGGGGTAACTTTTTTAACAATGTTTTTTCTCTTGGTTTTAATTCTGGTAATTATTTTTTTCGGGGTTATTATTTTTGTAATTGTCTTTCTTGATTTTCTTGAACGCTTTCTTTTTACAAGCTTCTTGCCTTCTAGTTTTCTGTTCAAAGAGACAATCTTGCTTCTCTGAACTCTTATTTTTTTCTCAAGCTCCAAATTAACCCTTTTCAGCGTTTTTGTTTTTCTGCTGATCAGGTTCTTGAGCTTTTTGATCTGATCTGGTGTTTCTTTAAGCAACGATATTCTCTTTCCCGCCTTCAGCTCCCTTTTTTTGGATTTGCTTATTTCTTCAAGAACATCCTTCAAAACAGATGAGTTTTTCCTTACAATAACAGACTGCTTTCTTAATCTCGGGAGCATCTTGCTTATGGCTGAATTATTTTTTGACACGGAGTTAGAGACTCTTCTGCTGCTTAAAGCAAGATTGTCAATCCTTCCTTTGAAAGAATTTATTTTTTCTGCCGCTGTTTCTATCGATTGGATGATACTCTCAATCTTTGGCATTATTGATGCAGTACTTATTTGCTGCGTATTGATTTCAGAAGCGCATTTTTCTAATGCATTTTTAAGCAGCAAAATCTCGCTTTCAAGTGGCAAAATTTTTGATTCAACTGAAGAAACAGCATTTTTCAACTGCTCTAGGCTGCCGTTGACACTATAAATGTCTGTCCTGACTAGCCTGAAAGAGTCGATTGTTTTCCTCTTATGCTCCAAAAATTCGTGTCTTAACCCCAACTTATACCACTTTATAATAGCAAAAACATTGAGGTATTTAAATGTTGCGTATTTGGGGTGTTATTGAAAAGTTGAAGGTTGTCATCAATGTGCGAAGCTAATTCAATAATAATTTATAGCAATTTTCGGAGTTCCAGAGAGAAAATTGCAATAAGTTTACATAACAGCAAAGCTGAGCCGATGGCAACCCGAGTGAAAGCGGGAACTTTTCAATAACACCCTATTTGGATAAGAAAACATATTTATAAGCAATCCATTTTTAATTTTGCATGATAAGCATTATAATACCGACATTAAATGAGGAAAAATACCTGCCAAAATTGCTTGACTGCCTCATGAGGCAAACTTACAAAAACTATGAAATAATTGTGGCAGACGCAGGCTCAAAAGACAAAACAAGGCAAATTGCAAAAACTTACAGGTGCAAGATTGTGAACGGCGGAATGCCGGGCATAGGGAGGAATAGCGGAGCAGAATCCTCAAAAGGGGACATTTTATTGTTTCTTGATGCTGATGTTCAGGTCGGAAATAATTTTCTGAAAAATGCATTAAATGAATTTGACAAAAATAAGATAGACATAGCCGGATGGCATATTTATCCCATTGGAAACAACATTATTGACAGGATTTTCCTTTTCCTTTTTAATATTTGGACTTCAGGAACACAGCTTTTTTACCCAAATGCGTCAGGAAGCGGCATTATTTGCAGAAGATGGCTTCATGAAAAAGTAAATGGCTTTGATGAAACAATCCAGTTAAGCGAGGATATGGATTATGCAAGAAGATGCGGAAGATTTGGAAAATTCAAGATACTTGGGGATGTAAACAGCTGTATTGCAATGAGGAGGTTTGAAAATGAAGGCAGATTAAAAATGGGATTGAAGCTTTTGCTTTCTGTCTTTTACAGGCTTTTTTTTGGCGAGATAAGAAGCGATGTTTTCAAGTATAATTTAAAGTATAGAAAATGACCTAAATATTGTTTAATTTTTTATATTGAAAGTTTTATAAATGGGGGGTCTTTCAGTTCAAATTATGCTGAGCATAATCATTCCAACTCATAACGAGGAAAATTATCTTCCAAAATTGCTGGATTCAATTAAAAAGCAAACTTACAAAAACTATGAAATAATTGTGGCAGACGGCAATTCCGAAGATAAAACAAGGCATATAGGAAAAAAATATGGCTGTAAAATTGTCCAGGATGGGGGACTCGGTCCCGGGATAGGCAGAAATATCGGGGTAAAAGCTGCAAAAGGGGATATTTTGCTTTTTCTTGATGCTGACTCAATTATTGGGTGCGATTATCTTAAAAAATCGCTTGATGCTTTTGAAAAAAGAGAACTTGATATTGCCGGCTCATATATTTACCCATCGACTCGCAGGATTGTAGATTGGGTTTTTCTTGGTACCTTTAACTTTTGGTGCTTCATATCCCAGTTGTTTTATCCTCACGCCTGCGGAACTGGGATTTTTTGCAGAAAACGGCTTCATAATCGTGTACTGGGTTTTGATGAAACCATCAAGACAGCAGAGGATATGGATTATGTGAATAGGTGCAGCAAATACGGAAAATTCAGACTTTTGAGGAATTCCAAAATAATATACTCAATGCGACGATATGAAAATGAAGGGCGGCTTAAAACAGGCTTTAAGATTGTATTGGGCGAATTTCACAGGATATTTTTGGGTGAGATAAGGAGCGATGTTTTAAAGTACAGTTTAAGATACAAGAAATAACCCGTAATAATTAAAAGCTAAAAACTATCGGTGATTGCATGAATTATAAAGAAGTATACACCAAGGATTATTTTGACGGCAAAGAAACCATATTTTGGAAATTTGGTTACGGGAAATTTGGAGTCATTTATTTCTATACAACCTATCGCCCACTTGCCAAATATATAAAAAAAATCAGGACTGGGAGGGTATTGGATGTAGGGTGCGCATATGGTTTTATGCTTCAAAGATTTCCAAATTCTTTTAGGAAATTTGGTGTTGACGTGTCCAAATACGCAGTTGAAATAGCAAGGAAAAAATTGCCTTCAGCAACATTCAAAATTATGGGCGCAGAAGAAAAACTTCCATTTAAAAAAGATTTTTTTGACATTATTCTGTTTAATGATGTATTGGAACATCTTGAAAACCCGGAGATTGCGTTGAAAAATATTTTTAGAATGTTAAAAAAGGGCGGAATATTATATATTACCACTCCAAACCTCAATATTGTTAGAAAAAAGATTTTTAGAAATTCAGATAAAAAGGTGCACCATATTTCATTATTTTCCCACTCAAGCTTAATTAGTTTATTAAACGGCCTGGGATTTAAAATTGTGGAGCACTGGACGTTTATTAATTTGATATTTTACATGAGATTTAAATCTAATTTAGGGATTGAATCTGCTTTTATTTGCAGGAAATAAATGTAGCCTTCCTGTTATTCCACATGTAAATAATTTAATGCGCCAGAATTCCACCAAATCTATGATTGGTGGCAAACTAGTAGTGGATAATCTCACTACGTTCGTGAGTTTTGTTTAGCAAAACATTCGCTGAGTTAAAAACCACATTAATTTGCAACATCAGACTGATAATTCATGCTACCTGTCTTGGACTGGTGGTTTTTGACTCAGCAAAAAAAGCAGGCTGCAAAATTCATATTTTTAAACTAACAACCTGGGAAATACCGTCTTCATTCATTGAAACCCCGTAAAGAATGTCAGCCTCTGAAATGACATTGTCATTGTGGCTTATCATGATGTATTGGGCCCTGTCGGAATACTTCCTTATAAGCTTTGCAAGCTTCTCGCTGTTGTGCTTGTCAAGCGCGGCATCAACCTCATCCAAAACGTAAAATGATGCAGGCTCATTCTCCTGTATTGCAAAAATGAAAGCCAATGCCGTCATTGTTTTTTCCCCTCCTGAAAGGCCCCTAATGTCCAAAAACTTGCTTCCCGTTATCTTTACATTTATCCGAACTCCCGCTTCAAACGGATTTTCCTCATTTTCAAGAACAAGCGTTGCTTGCGCGCCTTTAGTTGTCAGCATGCCAAAGAAATTCTGGAAATTTGAGTTTACAACGTCAAAGGTTTTTATGAACAATTCTTTTTTCTTGCCTTCTATTTCGTTCATCATTCCCATTACATCTTCTTTTTCTTTTCCGAGCTTGTCTTTCTTTTCAAGGAATTCCCTGTATTGCTTTTCAGCATCATCATAGACTTCAAGCGCCCTCATGTTTACAGAGCCAATCTCTTCCCTCATCTTCTCGAATTTTGAAATATCATTTTTTAAATGCTCCTCCGTTTTCTCTGTGTCAAGCTTCACGCCTTCATACTGCTGGAATTCCTGGCTCAATGCAGCCGTTGATGTAATATTTTCAGCATTCTTCAATGAATTGAAATTGACCTTTATCTCAACCTGCCTGGTTTCCTCCGTTCTTTTTTCTATTGTAATCTCATTTTTCTGTATTTCTTCCTTTATTGTGCCTTGCTTTGCAAAAAGCCCCTTGAATTTGGCGTAGAACTCTTTTGCAAGATTTTCTTTTTCTTTTAAAAGCAATTCTTTTTGAGAAATCACTTCCAGCAGCTTGGTCAGCTCGCTGTTGAAGTTTTCCTCGTCCCTGCCAATCTGCTTCAGTATCTTCTCCGTCTTTTCTTTTTCAGGAATAAATATGTGGATAATCTGCGAGTCAATATTTTTTATCTCAGAGCTGAGCCTTATAATCTCCTCGCTGAGTTCCTTGAATTTCTGCTCGAATGTATTCAATTCAGCAAGCAAAGTGGGGTCATTTAATTGTGAAATTACATTCCTCAATTTTTGCTTTTCAATCTTCAAATCGGTTAATTCCCTGTTATGCTCTGAGATTTTGCTGTTGATTTTGCTAATGTCATTGTCAATCTCGTTTTCCTTTGCCCGAAGCTCCTTTTGCTGATGCCTGGTCACTTCTGTGTCGCTTGATTCAAGGTGCATGGAGGTTTCTGACTTTATTATTTCGCCTTCAAAGATTGCTTTTTGCTCCCTCAACTCAGTTATTTTAGCCTCATTTTCCGTCCTTTTTTTCTCAAGGAGATCTATAAGCCCGGAAAGCTCACTCATCTTTTTCTCGCTTTCATCAAGGCTTTCTGCAACTTCCCTTTCCTTGAAGCCAAATGCCTCCTTTTTCCTGTCCCTAAAGCCACCGTGCATTGCGCCGCTAACTTCGGCAATATCACCATCTAATGAAACAAATTTAGCCTTGCCTACGCCCAGCCTTGTTGCAACGTGGATATTATCTACTATAACAGTGTCGGAAAAAACATATGAGAAAACTTTCTTGAACTTCGGCTCGAAAGTGACAAGGCTGATTGCAAGGTCATGGATGCCTTTTGCGCCTATTAGTTTTCTTACATCATCAGAAGCTTCCTTGCCGCTGATCTTGTTCAATGGCAGGAATGTAGCCGAGCCGAGCTTGTTTTCCTTAAGGTATTCGATTAATTCCGCAGCCAGCTTGTCATTTTCAACAACAACGCTTTTAATTCTGCCTCCTGCTGCGACCTCAAGCGCAACAGCGTATTTCGAGCTTACATTTCCCAATTCTGAAACAGTTCCGTAGATTCCTGCTTTTTTGTTTTTTAATTCCAGTATTTTTTTAACGGCCAAGTCGCCTCTCGCAAATTCCCTAATCGTGATGTCTTTGGCCCTAAGCTTTGCAACTTCCTCATTCATTGCATTCATTTTTCTTCTTGACTCGGAAAGCCGGATTGCAAATGACGAATCTTCATCAAGGCATTTGTTCAGTTCCAAAGTCAGTTCCTTGAATTTCTGCCTTTTTTCCTTGAGGATGTCAAGCTGAGACTTGTATTCCTTCTCGACATCAATGACTTTTTTTATCCTGTCGTCAATCAAGCCAATGTCGTGGCTTATGCGATCCTTTTCCCTAATCAGGTTATGCTGGGATTCCCTTAATGTGGTTATCTCCCTTTGCAAATCATCTGCTTTTTTGTCAACTTCCTCGACATTTTTTTCAATGCCAGCGAGATTTTCAAGCTTGTTTTTCTCCTTGAACTTTTGGATTTTATTGTTAATTGTTTCCCTGTCTTTGTTTTTCGCATTTATATGGGATTCAAATTCCTTTTTATCGTTTGTCAGCTGCAAAATCCTGTTTTCAGTGTCTCCTATGCTTGATTTTAAGTCAATGCGCCTCTGTTTTACCCTGTTTATTTCGCTCTTGCAGGCTTCAACCCTTGAATTGGTCTTAGCCAGCTCAATTTTTAGTGTTTCCACAACCTTGTTTAGGCTTAACTGCTCAGTCTCGCCTTTCTCTTCTATCTCCTTTGAGATGGCCTCAATCTGCTTTTTTTTCTCTTCGTTTTGAGCCTTGAATACACTTATTTTTTCTCTTAATGATGCAAGCTCCGTATTTCCGTTGCTTATCTTTTCCTGCAGTTCCTTTTTTTCAGCTTCTTTTTTGTCAATCTGGATCTTCAAGTATGAGGCTTTGTTTTGCCTTATTCTGTCGCTCATATCTTTGTATTTCAGGGCCTGATCCCGGTCTTTTTTTAATTCTTTCAGGTATGTGTTCCTTTCAGTAAGAATCAATTCCGTATCCCGTAAATGCTGCTCGACTTTATCAAGCTCTAGAATTGCCTTGTGCTTTTTCTCTTCATAGATTGAAATTCCTGCAATGTCTTCGATAAGCTTTCTTCTGTCCTCAGGATGCATCTCGACAAACTTGACAATATCCCCTTGCAGGATTATATTATAGCCTTCAGGGTCAATTTTTGCCAGAGAAAGTAGATTTGTTATCTGCATCCTTGTCATTGCCTTGCCATTTATCTTGTATATTGACTGGCCATTCTCCCTTACAATCCGGCTTATTTTCACTTCCCGGTCATCCGTAGGAAATACTTTGCTTGTGTTGTCAAAGTAAATGCTGACTTCTCCGTGCTTTGCAGGCTTTTTTGACTTGCCGCCGTTGTAAATTAAATTAGCAGATTTTTCTGCCCTTAAATCCCTTGAAGATGACTTTCCCAGCACAAAGCATAATGCATCAAGAACATTTGATTTTCCAGCTCCGTTAGGCCCAAGAACGCAGTTGAATGCTGGCCCAAAAAGAATCTCTGTGTGCTTTGCAAAGGATTTAAATCCCTGCATAACCATTTTACTGATTCTTGTAGCTTTCAATGACTCTGCTGCGACTGCTATCTGGGGCATAGGCTGAATATCTTCCGGAGAGGGCTCTTCCATGGTTATAACGCTGTAATGGTGATATTTAAAGGTTATTGTTGAATTTAAAATCAGTAAATATAAATACTACTTATTCCAATATATGTAAAAAGGGGTGGTAGCAATGCACGATTACAGGAATACAATTTCTCACATTGATATAGACAGAAGCTTAAACGCTATCGAATACTTAAGCTTTAACGGCCATGAAGATGAAATCATTCTTGAATTCAAGGAAGACATGGAAGCCGGCAACGATTCGATTGAACTGCACTTGATAAAATCAAGGTCTTACAGGGAAGCCTTGATATTGGGGCTGAAAAAAACAAACGGAACATACTCAGACGCTTGGCGCGACTTGCTCAAGGAAGAGCAAAAAACATTTGGGGGCAGCAAGATATTTTATATCGACAATAATTGCTCAAAGCTTTTGCTTCTTGCCATGCCAAACGAGATAAAAGCCAAGCTTAACATGCTAATTACAAGGCTCAACAAGATAAATGACAAAATCTCAAGAAACAACATCAAGATAAGGAAGGAAAATTTTGACATATACGCGACAAGACTCAAGGAAAAGGAAGCAGGCAGCAAGAATAAGGATGATATAATCAATTTTATAAACCAGAATTTAAAGGCTTAGAGTTTCTTATTGAAGATTTTCATTGAATATTAGTTTAATGAATTGAGATAATTTGCAAGCGGAAGAAAGAACAAGAAAACATCCAATTCTTTAGAATAATAAAAATAAATTCAATCCGTTCGCTTCGCTCACAATACATTAGTGCTCGGCATCGCTACGATTGCCACATCACTATGCGTCGCCTATTCTTTTATTTATAATTCCAAAACTTATTTAAATCAACTTCTAAACCAAAAGTGTTTTATAATGCCTCCGTAGCATAGTAGCCATTGCGGCAGACTTGTAATAATCAAGTCATCTGCAGGTCGGGGGTGCAATTCCCCTCGGAGGCTTATTTAACAAAATGCCATCAAAAGAAACAGAAAAGGAGTATAGTGAATTAAGAAAGAGGCTCAAGCTTCCTGATTTTAAAGAGCTGGACAACGAGTTTGAAATCAGCGATATGGATGAGACTAACTTCTTTCTAAGGGCCATAATCAGGAGAATTGCCGAAAAGCTCGACTTCTATACAACAATGATTGAGGAAATTCTGCAGCCGGACACGTCAAGCCTTTATGCAATGCACGAGATACGGAATTTGGATGAGAATGAAAAAAAAAGAGTGTATGAGGCTTATGCAAGGCTTATGAACTTTAACAGGCAATCTATTGAAATTTCCATCAGCCACAATGAAAATGAAGAAGCGGAATTCATAAAGAATGTGAATGGGGAATGGAAGGCAATTAAGCCGGAGCTGCTTAAATTTGTGAAGAACTTGAGGGCTTCATGGAATGCAAAAGAAGCAGACATAAAAGAAGATTTGCGTTATCTTGGCTAAAATGCAACTTATAATATTTGGCCCCCCGGGGGTTGGAAAAGGAACATTATCCGGCATGCTTGCAGGCAAATACAAAATTCCCCATATCTCGACGGGCGATATTTTCAGGAGCGAGATAAAAAGCGGCAACAGCGAGCTTATACAATATGTAGAACAGGGGCTTCTTGTGCCTGACAATGTCGTCAACAAGATTGTGGAAAAGACACTGAAACAGGATAGCTGCAAAAGCGGATTTGTTCTTGACGGATTTCCAAGGACAATTGACCAGGCCGAATTTCTTGAAAATGTCCTGTGGAAGCTTAAAAAAAAGGCAGATTTCATCCTGAATCTTGTAGCTAAAGAGGAAACTATTGTATCAAGGATGTCTGCAAGAAGAAATTGCGGCAAATGCGGCGCAGTATTTAACCTTATAACAATGAAGCCGAAGAAAAAAGACATATGCGACAAGTGCGGCTCTGCATTAGTTCAAAGAAAAGATGACGAGCCCGAGACAGTCAGGAAAAGGATACAAGTTTACAACGAGCAGACAACTCCAATGGTTGATTACTACAAAAAGAAGAAAGTGCTTATGGATATTGACGCTGCAAAAAAGCCCAAAGAGATATTCAGCGAAGTGGTAAAAATTATTGAAAAAGAAAGCCAATTGCAACAGTAGCATAGCAGCTTTTTGGCAATGTAAAATTTATTTTTATCTTATGTTTTCCTTTGTTCAGGTCATCATCAAGGTTTTCTAAAATTTTCAATCCTTTCAATTCAAAAAATAAATCCCTTAATCCACCTTCAGATGCAAGCTCCGGCATCTGGCTTATAATAAATTCCCTTGCGCTGATTTTTTCTTCGTCAATAGTTTTTTTAATTAAATTTTTTAATAACTTGCTTTTTATTGAATCTATCTCAAATCCAAATCCAATAATCGGGATTTTAATATTTTTAATTTTATCTGGATTTTTTTCATTCCCCAGGTATTCATTAGCAATTTTGTTAAATAAAAATGACTGGTAAGAATGAACAAAAAGCTTTCTCGTCTTTAAAGGAACCTGCCTAATGGCTTCAACGTAATTATTCTTATTTTTAGCCAAATATAACTTTATTTTTTCTTCAACATTGCCTTTATTTTCAAGAGTCAATTCAGCGGCTTTTCTAAAATCCCTTTTTATGATGTATTTTCCAACCAATTGGTTATTTTTGCTGAACCTTTGCGGACCATAAAGGTTTGGGATTTTCACTTTCTTATGTTCAATATTTTGTATTTTTTTAATTTCATCATCTTCTAAATTCCTTAGTGTAATAACAAATTCATTTCCTTCCAAATCGCCCAAAGAAATAGGATTTTTTCCATTACCGAGGTATTTTAACTCAATATTTTTAAAATTATAATTTTCAAAATTCTTGCTTCCCCTGAAAATAGATATTTTCTGCTCAGTTATGGCATTCTTGTCCTTGTTGCCTGCGAAGCCGAAGTTTTTCAATGGAATTTTAAGTTTTTTTGAAAGAAATTCCAGCGCGCCGATTGTGTTGTGATTTGTTTTTTTGAGAGTGAAATATGCGTATTGTCCATTTTCAGAAATGTTGATACTGCTGATTTCACGCACGATAAAATCTTCTGGAATTGTTTTTATTTGATACATATAACTAAAATAAAAGCGCATTGTTTTTAATTGTTTTTAATTATAAAATCCAAGCTACAATTAATGGTTGATATTGTAATATTTAAAACACTAAAAAAATAAAAAATATATTCAATTCGGCATTACAGATTTAATTTTTGAATTTTTTTCTATGAGTAAAAAACTTAAATTTAGTTACTTATGAATAATTAAAAAAACTAATTGCTTGGGGAAGATTTATAAATCAATAAAGATTTCTAGGAATTATTAAAATGGCTATTGGTGAACTTAAAACAAGAAGATCATTTTTGGAATCTGGAGCCACAGGATTGGCTGCAATTGTTCTTTCTAGTCAAATGCCTGAAGTAAGAGGTCAGCAAAAACCTCAGGAAGGGCCATATTACTGGCTAAAATTTCACATTATTAATCCTGTAGATCATGAGTTGGATCCATTTGGTTTTGGTGATATAACTCCAAGCGTCTATAGGGTTGCAGGCCATAAAAACGAAGTTCAGGAAAAATATTTGGAATTAAGGCGAATGGGGGTTATCCCAGATGTAGCACCGGCTGATAAGCATTTGGCTGATTTAATTGCTCATTTGAAGGCGGACAAAAATTATCTTCAAGATACTTTCGAATTTAGCAATCATATGCTTAAAATTGATCCTCCCGGCAAGGTTTCAGGTTTATACTTTTCAGTAAATCGGGGGGTTGTGACTAAAAAGGATATTCCTACAATCGTTCTTATTCTTGACGGCAATTTAGATCAAGATTCATCTTTTAATTTAAGTGGTATTGAAGAATATGAAGTTCGTTTAGAGACCGGTAATGAATCTAGATTCTCCAGGGGCGGAGGAAAAAATTATGAAACGTGGTTTTTTAATTCAAAACGGAATAAAAATTCATACAGGGCAGTAAAGATGGAACCAAATGCAGATATGCATAATGATAATTATCGGTTTCCAGAATTTAACAGCGTGTTAGATGCTATAGACATAACAAATATGCGTGGACAATTGTTTAATGCCTTAAGCAATCAGCAGATTGTATTAAAGAAAGAGCATACTGGTAATTTGTTGTATCACGGAAAATTATCTCATTAAAATATTAAAAAACATTTATTTTTCTATTTCCCAATCAGCTTAATAACATCAATCATTCTCTCGCTGAAGCCCCATTCATTGTCGTACCAAGCAACAACTTTTACAAAATTACCTTCGATAACATACGTAAGCTGAGAGTCAAATATCGCAGAGTGCGGATCTGTTACAATATCAGCAGAGACAATTGGGTCTTCAGTGTATTCAAGAATTCCTTTCAGCTTGACTAAGGCATTTTTGAAAGCATTGTTGATTTCTTCCTTTGTTGCGTTTTTTTCTAATTCACACACAAAATCAGTTACTGAACCTGATGGAATCGGAACCCTGAAAGACAATCCATCCAGCTTTCCTTTCAATTCAGGAATGACTTCAGCAACGGTTTTTGCAGCGCCTGTTGTTGTTGGTATGATTGAAACAGCAGCATTCCTTGCCCTTCTTAAATCTTTATGAGGCGCATCAACCAATTTCTGATCAGCAGTGTAAGCATGAATTGTTGTCATGAAACCCCTTTTTACGCCAAAATTATCATGCAAAATTTTTACAACAGGAGCTAGGCAATTTGTTGTGCATGATGCATTTGAAACAATGTTATGCTTTTTTCCGTCGTACATGTTGTCATTGACGCCCATTACAATTGTGATATCAGGATTTTTTGCAGGAGCGCTGATTAAAACCTTTTTTGCACCCGCTGCCAAATGTTGCGATGCGCCTTCCCTGTCTGTAAACCTTCCCGTGCTTTCGACAACAACATCAATTTTCAAATCCTTCCAAGGATATTTTGCTGCGTCAAGAACAGATAAAACTTTTATATTCTTGCCGTCAATAACGAGAGAATCGTCAGTGTGCTCAACAGTTCCATTGTATCTTCCGTGAACAGAATCGTACTTGAATAAATGTGCAAGAGTTTTTGCATCAGTAATATCATTTACAGCAACCCAATTGATGTTTTTGTCTTTGATTCCTGCCCTTAGAACTAATCTGCCTATTCTTCCAAAACCATTGATTGCGACATTTATCATTCACATCACCTTTTTAATTTAAATTTAATATCGGAGCAATCAATGGCCAGCAAATTTATAATTTGCGCTGCCTTGATCGCGACGTTAATCATTTGACCACCCTTTCAATTTTAATGATTGGAAAGATTCAGAGGTTATATAAAAAGATTGTGGGTTTTCTGCAATCAACGAATGTAAATGTGAGAAGAATAAATGTGTTAGTGTGGAATGGGATTCTGCTGTTGTTTGAGTAAAATACAAATATATATATCTCTTATGCAATTTTATTAAATTATGTGCATTGGCGAAACAACGTATTCACTGCCATATATTTTTAAATCATTGATTTTAATACTTATTGTTCCAGCCATTCTCTTAGCATTAAATTTTTGGCTGATTAAAAATCCTAAAATTCAGAAGCATAAGTGGTGGCTCATTGTACCAAGCATAGTTATAGTATTATTTTGGGTTTATATCACTTTGATGGTTGTTTTTTTTGTTCAATTGAAATGTATGAAGTAAATTCAGATTATTTTTTTATCAACAGCATTAATTCCTTCAAATTTCTTGTATTAACCACATCATTCTTTGTTGCCCAGCCTCTTCTTGCTGTGCCTATACCCAATTTAATAAAATGCAGCTGGTCGGTATTATGGGCGTCTGTATTTATTACCAATTTCACTCCAGCCTTAATTGCAGCTTTGACATGAACATCCCTTAAATCCATTCTTTCAGGATAAGAGTTTATTTCCATAACTGTATTTGTTTTTTTAGCAGCATCAAAAACTTCATCCAAATCAATTTCATAAGATTCCCTTTTCGTTATGAGCCTTCCTGTTGGATGTGCAATAATGTCAACATTTTCATTTTCCATTGCATTTACCATTCTTTTTGTTATTTTGTCTTTAGGATTTTTAAAGCCCGAATGGATTGAAGCAACAACAATATTCAACTGTTTTAATACGCTATCTTTCATATCCAAAGTTCCGTCTTCTGTAATGTTTACTTCTGTGCCATGCAATATAGTAATTCCGGAAATTTTTTTATTTATTTTATCAATTTCCTTTCTTTGCGCAACAATTCTTTTTTCATCCAAAGGGTTTGCTATTGCCAATTTTCCAGTGTGATCGGTTATACAGATGTATTCATGCCCGAGCTTTTTGGCAGCCAAAGCCATTTCCTCAACTGAATTGGAGCCGTCGCTCCAGTTTGTGTGCATCTGCAGGTCCCCTTTGATGTCGTTGTAGCCAATCAGTTTTGGAAGCATATGGTGCTGTGCCAATTCAATCTCGCCTTCATCTTCCCTCATTTCGGGCTCGATGTAATCCATGCCCAGCTTTTTGTAAATCTCCTCCTCCGTTTTTCCTGCAATCAATCTGTTTGTTTTTTTGTCAAACAGCCCATACTCGCTTAATTTGAGGTTTTTTTCAATAGCAATTCTTCTCAAGATAATATTGTGCTGCTGGTTTCCAGTGAAGTACAACAATCCTGCACCAAAAACCTTGTCATTCAGGGCCCTTAAATCAACCTGAATTCCTTCTTTCAGCCTTACGGAAGATTTTGTGGGGCCTTTTGCAAGAATTCCGTCTACATTCGGCATTTTTGCGAAGAAGTCAATGACTTTGTCAGGATTTTTTGAGGTAACAAGAATATCAATGTCGCCTATTGTTTCTTTCATCCTTCTTGTAGAACCTGCAATGCTAATTCTTTCAACTTCTTTCATGGCTTTGAGCATTGCAACAACTTGTTCTGCACTTGCTAAAGCAAAACCAAGCGGAACTCTTTCCTTTGATTTTCTTGAGAACTCTATGCTCTTCAGAATGTTTTGCTCTACAACAGGACCCAGCCCTTTTATATTTTTTATTTTACCTTGCTTTGCTGCTTTTTCCAAGCCATCAACATTTTTTACATTTAATTCATTGTAGAACTTTAGTATTGTTTTTGGCCCTATGCCTTCAATCCTGCCAAGCGCTTCCATGTCAACAGGAGTTTTCTTTTTTAATTCATAGAAATATTTTAATTTGCCAGTTTTTAGAAATTCATCAATTTTCTTTGCAATATTTTCTCCAACTCCTGGCAGTTCCTCAAGCCTGTTTTCTTTCCAGATTTGCCAAATGTCTTCAGAAAGCCCTCCTATCACCAAAGCAGCTTTCCTGTAAGCCCTGACTTTAAACGGCTCGCCCGCAAATTCAATATAGTCTGCAATCTCATTAAGAAGCTCAGCAACCTCAAGGTTTTTCATAGAATAAGATTTTTATTTGGGTGTATTTAAATTTTTAGAATTCTTAATTCAATTCTTTTTATGCAAAAACTTATCAGCTTTCTCCAGCAGTTCTTTACCATTGTTGAAAGTCAGCTTTTTATGCGCATGATCGTAATTCAGCCATGCATATCCAATATGCTCATTGGAAAGCTCAACATCCTCTGTCCTTGATTCTGCAAGGAAAAACACAACTTCCTTGAAGACTGTCTCTTCTGCCTTTTTGAAATAATAGTTTATAACTTCCCTGAAGCCTTCAACAAATTCAATGTCTTCCAGTCCTGTTTCTTCCTTTATCTCTCTATGGGCTGTCTGCTCTTCCTTCTCATTTTTCTCTTGGTGTCCTTTTGGGAAATCCCAGTGGCCAGCCCCATAATGAAGTACAAGATATTTTATACCCTCCTTGTGCCTGTGAAATATAACGGCACCGCAGCTTAATTCCTTTGGCATAAATCATGGGAACTGGAATCAGTATAAAAATTTTATTGACACTACCACCAATAATATCTACAAAATATATTATTTAATATACAATTTCTAAAATACATAATAAAACATAATAATCTTTATATATAACAGGTTCCCATAAGTTCTGCAATAGTCTTCTAAACCTATTGCATTTGGGATTCACAAGCTATTCACTATAATACACTATTAAATTTGAATAATTGGGGTGGAAAGGCGTTAAGCGCTTTAGGGGCATTCATACTATACTGTCGCATATTATCTTCGCATTTTAGCGGGATTATATGATTTATCTAGCCTCTTTTGCTCTGCGCTTGGCACTAGAACAGCTAATTAAAATCTGGAGAAACACAAAAAATGAAAATTACAAACACAAAAGTGCAGGATACTGTTAAAGAAGTAATAGGTGAGGATTCCATAAAGATTATAGATTATCTAAAAGACAAGAAAAATGTCTCCGATTTTAAGATTGCAGAAAAGGTCGACAGGGATATTCATGAAGTAAGAAATATCCTTTACAGGCTTTACAATTACAACCTTGTGACTTATTACCGGAAAAAGGACAGGCAGAAAGGATGGTATATAAGCTACTGGACTTTCAACAAGAAAAGAGTCAAAGAACTGCTTGACAAGACAACTAAGGAAAAGCTGGAAAGGTTTTCTACAAGACTCAAAGAAGAGGAAGCCAATTTCGGTAACTTTTACCTTTGCCCGAATGCTTGCGTCAGGGTTGGATTTGAGAAAGCTGTTGACTTGGAGTACAGGTGCCCAGAGTGCGGGAACATCCTAAACCACCAGGATAATACAAAGACAATTGATTTCTTAAGAAGCAAGATAAAGGAATTACAAAACGGCCACGCTGTTCCTAACGGAAAAAGAAAGGTAAGGGCTTAGGATTTTTATGTTGAACTAAAATGCAAACTTGGTTAAGAAATGCTTTTGTTTTTAGTTTATTCTTATTTCTATTTGAAATCATAGTTGTTGGTGGCAATCCATTGTATCTTATTGTATTTGCAATAGTTGTCGGATTTTTATTAAGTTTTCTAACGGATTTTATATCAAAGAAAATAAACAAACATAAATAAAATTATTCTTTTCTTATCTTCGACACAAAAAATCCTTCAGTATCATTATCCTGGGGCCAGATTCTTAGGCATTTTTTAATTTCTTCAGAATACTTTTTATTTTCAAATTCTAAAATTGTGGGGCTTCTTTTAATTTCCAGTTTTATTTCTTCCAACTTGGCATTTTCATATTTATTTATCAGGAAATCAACAACTTCTTCGTTTTCTTCAGGCTCTAGGGAACATGTCGAGTAAACCAAAGTTCCGTTCTCTTTCAGCAGGTTAAATCCTGTCTCTATCAACTGCTTTTGGGTTATTGATAATCTTCTTATCATGTCAGGATTCCATATTCCTATTGTTTTAAGGCTTTTTCTGATTGTGCCGGTGCCCGAGCAAGGAGCATCGACAAGAATCCTGTCAAATTCTATTCCTGACTTTTTGAACCATTGGCCTTCCATTAATGTCACGATAGAGTTTGATACCCCACATCTCTGCAGGTTTATTGACAACGGCTTCATCCTGTCATATGTATAATCATTTGCAATCAAAATGCCTTTGTTTTCCATGTACTGCGCTATCTGGGTTGTCTTGCTTCCTGGGGATGCTGCAATGTCCAAGATAATTTCATTTGGTTTTGGCTCCAAAACAACTGGAGGGATCATTGATGCAGCTTCCTGAGTGTAAAAATATCCCAGAGCATGCTCTGTAAGATTTCCAATGTCCCTTCTTTCTTTTTTTGCATGCTCGATCCAAAAACCCTCTTTGCACCACGGGATTTGTTCAAGATTCCAAATATTTTCGATTCTTTCTTTTAATTCTTTTATTGGCATTTTTAATGTATTAACCCTTATTGATCTGTTCAGGAACGACAAAGAGCATGTTTTGAATTCTTCCCAGTCTGTCAATTGAGAATACCTTTCAATGAATTTGGGCTTGAAAACTATTTCGTTGAAATTGTGAAATGGCGTTTGTTCCATATTTTTTATTTATATCTTTTTTTTAATCTATAAATATCATCTTTAGTATACCTGTTTCCGCTCATCTTTATTTGAGCCTGGATTTTCATTCCCAAACCATTTGTCCAAGCCAGGTGCTCAAATCTTTTAAATTTTATATCAAGTCCCATGGAGTGAAGAATACCCAATGCTTCCAGCGAAGTGTGAAGGGGCTGCCTAGCCCTGTATCCTAGATAATGAACAAAAGATTGCAAGGAAATTATTTTATAGCTACCTTCAGTCGGATAAACTACAAGCATGCCATTTTTTATCATGGAATCGATAACACTATCGCTTCTAATTTTAAGCCTGGCCTTAACCTCATAAGAAAGCAGCGCATCCGGATTATCATGAGCGCCGTTTAGATATCCTTTCCTTTCAACTTTATACCACTCCAAAGCCTGCTCCAACACCACCTGTGGAATATTGTAATTTTTAGATAATGTGTTTACATGAGTACCTTCTGCATTTAAAACAAAAGTCTCCTTAACTAAGTTGCCCAAGTCTCTTCTTGCTTTTCTGCCTGCATTTAATTCACGCACCTGAGCTTCGTCAAATAATAACCGCACTCCCTGCATTTCACTGGACAACAGCCCTCTGGCTGCAATCTTCCTTAACGCGCTGCTATTTATTCCAAAAATATTTGCAGCTTCAACTGTGGTTATCATTCCCATTTTTTTACCATATAAACCCCTTCAAGTTCATATTCAAGCTTTCTGAAATATTCCCTTGCGCCGATGCCCGAAATAATAACCATTTTATTTTTTCCATTATTCTTTGCAATTTCCTCTGCTTTCATCAAAAGATTTTTTCCAATGCCCCGGTGCTGGAAGCTTTCCTCTGACTTTTTTCCAATCTGAGCTGCAGAAGAAAAAACATGGATTTCCCTTATCAAAGCAGATTTTTCTGTTATTTCTGGCCTTAAAAACTGCGACGGGAACCTCATTCTTACAAACCCAAACAAAACATCATTTTCCAAATCATCTGTAGAAATAAAAAATTCCTTTCCATTTGAAGCTTCATATTCTGCTATTGTCATCTGCGCATTTTTTAAATCAATTTTATTTTTTAAATGAAATCCTATTTCCCGGCACCTAATGCACCTGCATTTAATGTTTTTCTCCTTGCAGATTTTCTCAACGTACTGCCTTAGATTTGTTTTATCAACTCCCGCAGAAGTAATATTACTGGGGATGTCTCTTTGCACTCTCATTATCCTGCACCATTCCGGCACAAATCTTTTTGCCTCTGCAATTATCTCGGCAGCATCCTTTGTTGTCAAAGGCGTAAAATTTCCGTTTTTCCAGTCTTCATGCAATTTGGTGCCTTCCATCACCATGCATGGGTAGATTTTCAGCATGTCTGGCATGTAATCGGGATTTTCGAACAATTGCCTTAATCCCTCTAAGTCCATTTCTCTTGTTGTCAATGGCAAACCGGGCATGTAGTGCATGTTAATCTTGAAGCCCAGGTCTTTAAGGATTCTTATTGACTCAATGTTGTCAGCAACTGAATTGCCGCGATTTGTTGCATCAAGCACATTGTCGTAAACGGACTGGATTCCGAGCTCTACCCTTGTGCAGCCAAGCTCAAGCATCAAGTTTCCGTGATAAAGCTTGCCAAAATCGCTTTTAGTCTCAATTGTCAATCCAACACATCTTATAAGCGAAGTTTCATTTTCTTTTTGAACATTTTTTAAAGATAAGTTTGGATTATTTTCAGTTATTAATTTATTTTGTAAGTTTCTTATTGCCAGCATATTCGGATTGTTAGTATCATTTTCAATAATGTTCAGTGATGTCTTTTGCTCTGACACAGCGATTTCATTTTGTTTATTGTCATCTTCCTTTCCTAACGCATTAAACGTTTGCCCATTATTTATACTTTCAAAAATAATATTATTAAAAAACAAATCCTCGATTTTCTTACGTATTTCCAAATCATTCAAATCCAAATTCTTCATGTACATTAATTTTCTTTGAATGCTTTTTGTCCTATCTTCATCCTTGGCAATCGCCCTTGGAAGTTCAAAGAATTTTGTGAATTTTGGCATATCAATATTTCCCTCTGCATCAAAAAATAATTTTGAAAAGTCATTCATAGCCTTCAGAGAATATTTTACATAATATTCCTGATAAGCTCTTGGGAAAAAAGTGAATGTTCCTCCCTGAATTATTATTTCTGCCTTGTCAGGAACCTTGCCCATTGCGACATAATGCTCAATCCTGTTGAACACAATCAAGTAGGGATCATAATTGTTTCTTATTGCCCTTCTTGTTGACGGCTCTTTTCCAGTATAACTTTGGGGAACATTGCCGAATACAGAGCCTGGGCCGCCGGGACAGTATGTGCATGGGCCTATTCCCTTTATTGAGTGGGGGCATGGGTATGGCTCTGACATCAATGCAATTGGGGCAACCCCGCTTAGAGTCCTTACAGGCTTTAACGACAGCAAATCCTTGAATTCTTGCCTTTCCTCGTCTGTTGCAGAAAAATAGATGTCGGCATTTTTGGGAATTTCTATGATTTTATGGCTATTTTTATGCTTACTCAAGATTCGCGTTTTTATTTTGTTCAATTCGTGCTTTGTTTTTGGATTCTGCTTTCTTATTTCGTCCAGAATCTCTGCATTGACTGTGTTTAAATTGTCCATATTATACAGTACTAAAATAGTGTTTTTAAATCTATTTATAGGCAAGGACATTAATTTCCGTAATTTATTATCCTTGCATATATCAGGCGGACTTTACAATTTTATACGAATACTAAAGTCCGCCGCTATAAGAATAAGACGCATTCTTTTCTTCAATCTTCATGTTAATGTATTTTGCAATCTCGCCAACAATTAGGACGCTGCTTGATGCTAGTAATATTACTACCCAATCAACAAAGGTTAATGGTACAGTTTTGAAGAATGTGCTGAGCGGCGTGTAGATGACTGCAAACTGAAGCAAAACAGAAGATATTATTGCAAGAATCAAATACCTGTTTGAGAAGAAGCCAAGCCTGAACAGCGAAGTTTTTTCTGATTTTGTATTCAAAACATTATACATCTGGAGTATAACTAATGTTGTAAATGCCATTGTCTGGGCATAGATTAAATTTGATTTTGGATTGTAGGCTTTGAATATAACTAGCGTGCAAATCATCATTACAGCGCCGGTAATCAGCATTCTTATTGTCATGAATTTAGTTATTATGTTTTCCTTTGGGTTTTTTGGAGCTCTCAACATTATATTTGGCTCGTTTGGATCTACGCTAAGCGCGAGTGCAGGGAAACCATCCGTTACAAGGTTTATCCAGAGAATCTGAATTGTAACGACCGGCAGCCCCATTCCGAGAATTCCTGCAATAAAAATTGTAAGAATCTCTCCCAGATTGGAAGACAGCAAATATTCAACATATTTTTTTATGTTGTCATAAATGCCCCTTCCTTCTTCTATCGCATTAACAATTGATGCAAAATTATCATCTGTGAGGATCATTGCACTGGCCTCCTTGCTAACGTCAGTTCCTGTAATTCCCATTGCAATTCCGATATCGGCTTTTTTCAATGCTGGAGCATCATTGACGCCATCCCCGGTCATGGCAACAATATGCCCTTTTTTCTTCAGTGCATCGACAATCTTTATCTTGTGCTCGGGATTGACTCTTGCAAAAATTGCAACCTCTTCGACCCAGTCTTCAAGATTTTTTATTTGATCAATATGCTGCCCGGTAACGGCTTTTCCGTTAAGCCCAATTTCCTTTGCAACAGCTTTTGCTGTTATCTCATGATCGCCGGTTATCATTATAACTTTGATGCCTGCTTTTTTGCATTTTTCAATCGCAAGCTTGACTTCATCTCTGGCCGGATCAATCATTCCCTGAAGGCCGACAAAAATCAAGTTTCTTTCAGGATTGGAATCTGTCAAGGTTTTGTACGCGAAACCCAGCACCCTTAAGGCATTGTTTGCAAACTCGTTGTTTATATCAAGAATTTCTTTTTTGTCATCTTCCGTGAGCTTTTTTGCCATGCCGTCGATGTAAATATAGTTGCAAAGCCCCAATACAACTTCAGGGGCGCCTTTCACGAAAGCAATTTTCTCGCCATGATGATTATGGACTGTTGTCATGAGTTTTCTTTCGCTAGTGAACTCTATCTCATCTGTTCTTGGGTATTCCATCTCCAGGTCTTCATGGACAAAACCTGCTTTCGCAGCGCTGACAATCAAAGCACCCTCAGTTGGATCGCCGATTATGCATTTATCTTTTAGTTCGGAATTGTTGTTCAAAGCACCAATCTTCAGCAGCATCTCTATATCATCATTGCCTACTGATTTGTTTTTATGCAAAAACTGCCCTTTTGCTTCGTAACCTGAGCCTGTTACATCAATTATTTTCGCATTTACAAAAATTTTCTTTACTGTCATCTCATTAACAGTCAATGTTCCTGTTTTGTCAGTGCAAATAACAGTCACTGCTCCTAAAGTTTCGACACTGGGGAGCCTCCTGATTAAGGCATTTCTCTTTAGCATTCTTTGGGTGCCTAATGAAAGCGATATTGTGACAACAGCAGGCAATCCCTCAGGAATTGCTGCGACAGCAAGCGCGACTGAAAAAACAAGCATATCCAAAAATGAATTCTCATGAAGAATTAATCCTGTAACAAAAACAATTACTGCAATTACAACTGTCAGGATGCTGATCCATTTTCCGAGGTTGTCAAGCTTTTTTTGAAGATGAGTTGGCTCGGGCTTGACTTCTTCGATTAATTTGGCAATCTTCCCTATCTCTGTATTCATGCCTGTTAAAACAACAACTGCCTTTGCCCTTCCGCTAACAACTATTGTGCTGGAAAATACCATGTTTTTCCTGTCAGCAATTGATGTTTTTTGATCAAGAATATTTGTGTTCTTTTTTACAGCTTGAGACTCTCCTGTCAGGGCCGCTTCCTGAGTCTGCAGGTTGAAAACTTCTATCAGCCTGCTGTCGGCAGGAACTTTATCCCCAGTTTCAAGAATTATTATATCGCCTATGGCAAGATTTTTTGAATCAATGTCGCTTTTCTCCCCGTTTCTGATGACTGTTGCCTTCAGCGAAGCCATTTTTTTCAGGGCTTCAATGGCCCTTTCAGCCCTGTACTCCTGAACAAATCCCAGAATTGCAATTAAAATGAGAATTATTACAATTACTGTTGCATCAACAAACTCTTTCAGAAATGCTGAAATGAGCGTTGCAATTATCAAAATCCAGACAACAACGCTTTTGAACTGCCCGACAAAAATCTGAAAAGGGGAAACTTTTTTCCCTTCTTTTATTTCATTTGGTCCGTATTGCTTCAGCCTTTCCTCTGCTTCTTCTTGTTTAAGCCCAATGTCCGAGCTTTTTAATTCCCTTAAAACCTGCTCTATTGACTTGTCATGCATATTTATTAAAATAACGTGTCCGAATTGCTGACATTGTCCTCTTTAGGATTTTCTTTCATGTCTTTAAGCTTGATGATGAAATATTCCAAACAATCCAGCCCGCAGAAGCTTGCTTTCTTCTTGAAATCATCAGGCCCGAATACAATGGTATAATTGCTTGTCCTGTAAAAATTCAAATTGTTCGAGCATGTTGCGCAGATCTTTTCGTGCTCCTTCAGCTTGCTCTTGATTTTTTCCTCTAACAATTTTTTAAACGTTATTGCGCCGCTGTCCAGGTCGCTCTTGCACCGCATGAGCTCGTTGTAATCCAAAATCTCAAGCATATCCTCAAATCTTCTGGTCATTTACCCCACCTCGTTTGTTTT
>CAYNCK010000102.1:0-2830 GCA_964396095.1 uncultured Methanosarcinales archaeon | reverse complement strand
ACTTTGTTTGCCAATTCATGTGCCAAAAGTTGATGCCAACCTTATGGTTGTAATGTTCCAATTCAATGTTTACATACTCCATTTTCGTTGCTCCGCGCAACGAAAATTTTTACAGCTCACGCTAATCAAAAGTGAAAAATTTGAGTGCGCGCGCCAGTTTTCGTTGCGCACTCATTTTATGATTAAAATAGTGGAAAAAGCTAACGGAGGAAGCAAGGCAATTCCTCTACAGACTAAAGTCTGTGGGAGTATCCTTGCCTACGATAATGAAAAACGGCATTGCGGCTAAAAAGATCAGGCTTGGAAGGTATCCCTACACTTATGTAAGGACTGCAGTAATGAAATCGCTCCTGTTCAAGGAAAGCGATTATCATAAGATGCTTAAGATGAGCTTTGACGAGATTGCAAAGTTCCTGCAGGAGACAAACTACAAGAAAGAGATCAATGACCTTGCAACACAGTATTCAGGCCCTGACCTATTGGAGCTTGCATTGAACAGAAGCTTGTCCTATTCTATGAAGAAGCTGGCAAAGATATCGCAGAACGAGCTTAGAAGGGTTGTACTGGAATATGCCATGAGGTGGGATATTGAGGACTTAAAGACGATTATACGGGGAAAGTTTACGATGACCGACCAAAAGCTTATTGCCGCATCATTGTCGGCAGCAGGCACATTGAGCATGAGCTTTTTGATGTCCCTTCTTCAAAAATCAAGCATAGAGGAAATCCTTAAGGCCAATGGATTGGTGGATTACTCTTCACTTGGGCCTGCAGTAAAGGAATTGAATGAGGGGAAGAGTTTGTCGGCTGTAGAAAACACAATGGATAAATGGTACTACAAAAGGCTGATTGAATTTTCGATGCTGCTGCCAAAACAGGGAGTCTTGTTCCGGAACTTTTTGATTCGGGAAATTGAGGTTTTGGATTTGCTCACAATTTTTAGGCTGAAGAAGGTGCAATACAAGAAGGAAGCGATAAATTTTTTTTTAATCAATCCGGAAGGCAGGATTGCAAGGCTGGCTGAGGCTGAAAATATTGAAGAAGCTGCAAAGCTCCTGGAAGGAACCAGCTATAAGGATATGGTTGAAAAGGGAATGCGGGAATTCAGGGAAAATAATTCATTGATAACATTGGAAGCAGGATTGTACAAGAATCTATTAAGGGATGCATCATTGCTATTGCACCAGCACCCATTGAGCGTCGATGTAATATTAGGATATATGCTTGCAAAAGATATAGAGGTAAGGAACTTGAGGCTGCTCATAAAGGGAAAACAGCTTGGGTTGGGCGAGGAATTCATCGAGAAGCAATTGGCGTATTAAACATCTTCGCCAATAAAAATTTACAATTAACAATAATAAAGCTAGGTAATGATAAAATGGCAAAAACAGCAGTCTTGGGGAGCAATGAATTCATTGTCGGGTTTCAGTTAGCTGGCATCAAAGACACTATTGTGGCAAGCAGGAATCCATTGCAGGACATAAACAGCTTCAGGAACAAAAAAGAGTATGGCGTTGTCATTGTTGAAGAAAAGATTTTAGAGCAATTGGACAAGCACGACCGGGAGCATGTGGAGGATTCTGTCAATCCTGTCTTTATTCAGGTCTCGGCCAAAGTTGAGCAGGATTCATTGAAGAGGCTCATTAAAAAGTCCATTGGGATAGATTTGTGGAAATAGTCCAGGTGCCAACAATGATGAACAACTTATTATACAAAAAAACAAATAAAAATCGGTTCAGCATCAAAAAAATTTAAAATTGGCACAAGCAACCAATGCAAAAGAAACTCAATAATAAAAAATTAAATTAATTCAGCATCAAAAATCTAATATACCAAATTACAATAACGAAAAACATCAATAATTAAGATAACTCGATTAATAATAAAAACAAAACCCTGCAACAATCAATAATAAAACTCAATAAAACAATCAACAACCAATACGAAAAAAATCAATAATTAAGATAACTCGATTAATAATAAAAACAAAAAAAACCTACAAACAACCAATACGAAAAAACTTAATAATGAAAAATATATCTTAGAATCAAGAAATACAATAAAATAACTAACAAAACAATCAAATAACTCAACAAAATACCAAATCAAAACTAATAATAAAAATCAAAAATAAAACTTAATAATAAAACTTAATAATAAAAAATATCGATGATGGGGTAATTAAAATGGACAAAGGAACAATTTATAGGATTGCTGGGCCGGTTGTTGTCGCAAAAGGCATCAAGCCGAGGATGTATGATGTTTGCAGGGTGGGGAATGAAAGCCTGATGGGAGAAGTCATCCAGATAAATGGAGACAAGATCATAATCCAGGTTTATGAGGACACTTCCGGAATCAAGCCGGGAGAGCCGGTTGTCAATACCGGAGAGCCGCTCAAGGTTGAATTAGGGCCAGGATTGCTTGGAAGCATTTATGATGGTATCCAGAGGCCATTGCCAGTCCTGATCAAGCAGATGGGGGATTTCATCAAAAGAGGTGTAGATGCTCCCGGGCTTGACCAAAAAAAAGAATGGAATTTCAAGGCAACAGCAAAGAAAGGAGATTATGCAAAAGGCGGCAGCATAATTGGAGAGGTAGAAGAAAATCCCGGAATAATACATAGGATAATGGTGCCCCCTAATCAGCATGGAAAAATCTCCGAGATAAAATCCGGCAAATTCAGCGTTGATGAGCCTGTCGGAAAGCTTGACAGTGGATATGAATTGAAATTGAAGCATAATTGGCCGGTAAGGGTGGAGCGTCCAGTCAGCAGAAAATTAAAGCCGGAAAGGCCTTTGATTACAGGACAGAGAGTAATTGATTCATTATT
>CAYNCK010000101.1:0-2810 GCA_964396095.1 uncultured Methanosarcinales archaeon | reverse complement strand
AGAAACAAGAAAATCTGTTCCTTTGGCAACGACCCGCGTTGTTGGTGTCATAATGGTGTACTTCCGGTTAGAGCCTTTCTCAATGTGCGGCTCTGCATTACCTTGGAATAATATAGCTCCGACTTCCGGATCACTGATTAGCAATTGCGAGTTGGGTTTCACCTTTACATAACTTTTATCTTCAAAATTTCCAGTCTGTTCATTATATTCTCCCACTAGTTTAAAGGATATTTCTCCATCATTACCAGTAGTTATCATATCTCCTTCTTGGACAGGAGTGTTCTTTCCAACAGGCAAAGTTACACCATTCTTAATTATGAACACTTGTCCTTTGTAATTATCAACAAGAGCCATGTAGGTATCTTCACAAGCCCATGATGAGCACAACATGTTGCAAGTCACCTGATAGCCTGACTCTCCTGTGGTTGAAAACTTGTTAACAGTCTTGGCATTCAAAGGAGTGGTTCGTTTCTGGCTTTTCTTACATCCGCCTGTACTGGATGTCTGAAATCCATAGTTCTTCCCTGAATTTGAATCACTAATGCTCATAGTCTCATCAACAAGCCACCCTCCAGCTGACTGCTGGCATCGTTTTATGATGTCTTGCTTGTCTTGCTTGCACTCATCCAATCTTTTTGATATATCACTGTCGGGACCGGTCTCAGCCCTTAGCTTATTCTCCCATTCCTTAATCTTATCATCCTCATTCGTGTATGCTGCTATTATGGTATTAATCTCTGGCTCTGCCTCGCCCTCTGCTGTACCATCTTCAGTTGCAGAGGGAGTATTTTTTGATGCAGCTTTTTTTTGTTCATTTACTGTCTGATCGGTTCCCTGCTTTACTTGCATCTCCATCCATGTCCAAAAGTCCTTCTCGGCAGCGTCCATTGGCCCATTCTTTTGGGTGTATCCACAGCTAAGACCAGTAGCGGCACAATTTTTGTCGGTCTCTATTTTACAATGGGTTTTAAAATAATCCTCAAAATATTTCCCGGGATTACTATCTGACCATTTATTATAGTTATCATAACAAATATTAGCTTCTTTATAAATTCCGTTCCTAATTGTGTCAGCAAGTGGACAATTATCTAGATTAATACTGTTATACTGGCCACTTTCGGTATCTTCCTCATATTGAGGGCTACGCATATAGTCTATAAACTCTTGATTATTATAATGATCGTTCATGCATTCAAACCAAAGACCATAAAGTTTTTGAGCAACTTCTTTGCCTTGCGGAGTACTATATGGAGAAGTATCAAGTGTGTTCGGTATAGTATTGGTTGTCTGCCCATAAACCGTTGGTAAAATAATCAATAATTGAATAAGAGATAAACTAATAACCAAAAACAGACTAAACCGTTTTTTCACCATTTCACCTCTTTTTCAAGATTATAATGATATTGCAATTCTTTTATTTAAATATTACTTTTCTTTAAGATATATAAATGTATTTAATTATCGGATAGCAAATCGGAACTCCCCCCTCGTTACCGTAATTTAGAACTTAAACACAATTGAACTTAACTTATAGAATTAGGCGAAGTTTTTGCCCTCGAAAAATTCCCCTCGAAGTTTGAGGCAGCCCACAAACTTCAGAGATGGAGAATTTTTCAGAGTTGGCAAAAATTTTGGAGAGGAACGAATTTTGCTTGGCAAAATAGCGAAGCGGTCGTTCCGAACCGCCTAATTCTTGTTAAAATCTTTTTCCATACAAAGTGTGGGAAAACTGCGTCCGCAGAGTTTTTGAGTTGCCGTAAATTCAGTTGCTGCAGTAGTTTTTTATTATAACTTTACCATCAATTTCTGCGAAGCAGACTATCTATTAGTAATTTGGGGCTTAGTCGGGAAACGAAAGGTTTAATAAGTTAGAAATAATAAATCTCGTTATGAATATGCGTAAAGAGGTAATATTATTACTTATTCTTGGGCTTATTCCTTTATTTGCAGGTAGTGTTTTGGCTGATCATTGCGATGATATTTTTTCCAAAGATACTGCCGATGTAGCACATAAAGGGGTAGCTTGTAAAAACAATTGCCCTAATACAGATGCGTTTGGGGCTTGCAATGAGAACTGCTATCGAGAAAGCACCGAGGGATATGCCGTAGTAAATGCTGAGTACTCTGCATGTTATAAACAACACAGAGCAGAAAAGCAGGAACAAGCTCAACAAGAGGAAGAACAACAGCAGTATGAAGAGGGGCAACAGCAAGAACAACAACGAGATGAGCAAGCTCAACAAGAGCAAGAATGTCCATCTGGCTATCCGGTTGCATGCGGCGATGGATGCTGCCCTGCAGGAACAACATGCGGCGGTGACGGGCTTTGCTATGAAGAACAGCAGCAGGATTATGATGACATCCCAATTCCTGACGATCTTCGCGATGCAGTAGCATCTATTCCTAAGGCAAATGAGAATGCGCTTGCGGAAAAGAATAGATTTGAAAGAGAATTGTATGGTAATCTTAGAAATGACCATGCTAAGTATGCCAACTATATCGAAAACTATCACAAACGTTATGGGATGACGATGGATGTTTTGAAAATTATTGGGGGAAAAATTGCAGACCTTGACCCTTATATAAAAAGCCTTGAAAAAGACGGCGTTGATGAAAATATTATTGAGGACATGCGAAGCATCCGAGCGCAGTATGTATCTATTGGATTGGAAGTGAAGAAGCCTACACAGGTTAAAATGACAGATGAAGAGCGCATCAAGATGCGGCAGGGAATTAGAAAAGACGTGGACTTTGGCCAGCATTGGGAAAATTATGTTAAGGATGATATTGATCCATCCAAGCAGGCGAAA
>CAYNCK010000100.1:0-47841 GCA_964396095.1 uncultured Methanosarcinales archaeon | reverse complement strand
GATCCTGACGTAAAGAAGCTCCTGCGGCCGGGCCAGGCTTTCGAGCGAGACTGTCAAGAATGCCTGAATCCGAGGATCCGCGCCGAAATAATCGACGAGGCGCTCGAATTCCTGCCACGTGAGCTTGTCTTGGCGGAGCTTGAAGGTGCTCCTGTCCAACTTTCCGGAGAGATGCCTGACTAGGTAAGGGACGGTGGTCTCGTCTACTCTGCCCTTCTCGTCCGTCTCGGGGAAAAGCACTTTGAAGATGTGCTTCAAATCCCAAATGAAGGTCTGCTTGCTTTTTGCGGTGCGGTAAATGCCGTGCATGGCCGTAACAATCTGGTCAATGTCCGCTCTCTCGCAGCTTGAAAGATTCATGGATGTCAGATGACAAACCAGGCGCATGCTTTGGAGCAGCCGGATTCGCCTGATGTAGGAAACGTCCTTGGCGTCCATGTGAGCACACAGCCTGGCAAAGTGCTGAAGATTGTCTGGATTCTTGCAGTCGTACTTGCGTGTGCCGGCTGATAAGTTGATGTTCTCCGGCGGCGAGGCAAGCTGCGCAGCCAACTGTTCCTTAAAGCGCCTGTACTTTGTTTCATTTCCGTAAATATCGTTTTCTGCCATAAACACCACCTCGTGCAGAAGCCGCTTTTAAGCTTTGTAGTGCACCCCGCATTCAACCAGAAGAAAGATGCGGAATGCAGGATTCGAACCTGCGTAGGCACTAAGCCAATAGGTGTCTTCACTTCATTGCATTTCTGCTCGTTACACCATGAAACGCCTAAGCCTATCCCGTTTGACCGCTCCGGCAACTCCGCAATACACTAATCGAATTCATTCTTTTTTAAAAAGGTTGTTGTTTTGACTGTTTTCTTGGGATATATTTAAATAACAAAATAGATTACCTCTATATAAATGGACCGAAGATATTTTTTACAGATGATTGGAACAGGAAGTGCATTGCCACTCCTTCATCCTGAAAGTTTATTTGGGCAGGATAGTCAAGCCAATCTCGAGGATCAAGTGCGCGATGCAAGCAAGAAACTTAATGAGCATTACAAGGCGCTGGATCACCAGCCATACTTGGTTTCAAAAGGAACCGGAGGATTTCCTTGGAGGCAACTCAGGGCAGAGTATAGCCACGTATATGATGGAAAGGGCATTGATATTGTAGAACATTTACTTTCATTCAAGCCGAAAAAAATTACAAAAGTGCGTCAAGGCCCCTTTAATGCAGCCGAATTTAAAATAGACAAGGATGGAAATATGAAAGATGGATGGATACAAAGTGGAAAATATTTATGCACCCTTCAATCGCAACCTATAGGAGTAATGAACGCATATGTTTTAGCTGTAAAGGGGTTATGATAAAATTCTTTTTTATTTTATCTTCTTCTGCCACTTATAATGCCGCATTCTTGAGCTTTTGCCGTAGCTGCATGAGCTGCAAATGTATTTGTTGAGGTTGAAAGTCCTTTTGCCGCATCTTCGGCAGTAAATCATGTTCTTCTTTCCCGACTTTGCGCCCATTGAAGGTGTGCCTTTCATTGTAATTTACCTAATTTAGAATTCTAATCCGCAGTTATTATGGTTATTGTATCTCCTCTTATGAAAACTGTTCCGAGCTTTCTTGTCACTTCTCCATTTGCCCTTTCTTCTGCTTCTTCAAGAACAACATTGATGTGAATATCAAAGGACTTTAGCTTGCCGACATACTGCTTGTTGTTTTTAAGATCGACAATTACTCTCTTATCCCTTGACTTGTTTAATGCATCCAGTGGTCTTGCAGGTTCCATAAATTTTTCCCTCGAAATTAAATAAAAAAGAAATGTAGCTTGTTTATAAATGTTTTTAAAATTCTGCTTCTTAATGTGCCGGCGCAGGTGAATATTGTGGAGTATAACCTGCACTTTGCTCGCTTTTTTTCCCAACGGGGAAAGGCTTAACTGCATTATAAAATCCCGCAAATGGCGCATTTAATGCAAACGGGGCAATTCCAAATGGACTAATCTTTAGGGCATCCATAATATAGCCCGGAGCAAATACTGATCCTATTCTTTTCCACTCATTATAAAAATTGTTGGTAATTGATTTTGTGATTCCTTTAGGATTCATATAATTATCAATTAAATGAGTAGCGCCTCTAAAAGAGCCAACAAAAGCTGCGTTATATGCAGTAACCGCATAAAGAGATCTTGCTGCTATTCCTGCTAGTGTATTAATTGGTATTAATGGGTATGTAACATTTCCTAACCATGTTATTGGCGATATAACTGCATTGACAGAAGAATATGTTGTCAAGGACTCATTAACAGAATCGTAAAGTGATTTTCCCTTTACTAATTTTCCAATAAGGCTTCCGCCTGCAAGCGCACTTCCTACCAAAATTCCAGTTGTCCCAACAAATGCAGTGCTTAATGCAGTTGTTGCAGCGGCCATTCCAAGCTTCCACGTTATTTTTGCTGCTTTCTTGATGAAGCCTTCGCTTTCCTTGTCATTTACTTTATCGTCGAGGCTCATTGCATTCCTCCTGAGAGGTTCCAGCCGAATCTTTTCCCGAGCATCTTAAGGACGAGCTTTGCGTCCTTGTAGTCGAACCTTCTCTTGCATCTTGGGCATGATTTAGGATTGCTAATTCTGGAAATCCAACTATAAGTGCAGAATTCACATTCCATTGATTTGACACTACTCATAGATAGTAATAATATAATTCACCCTTTATAAATCTTTCCATTTTGTAGTTATTAGAAAGTAGTTACAGAAAGGTTTATAAGAGAATTTGCTATTCTCTAAAAAATTAAAATGGAACTGGAAAAAATTGCTGAAGGTGTGTACACTTCACAAAATACTGCAAACATTGCAATTCAGCCCGCGTCAATAATTTTGAAAGGAAGATACTCATTGGGTGGAATTTTTGAAAAGACGAGACACGAGTCAGTTTCAGCCCTTTTTGTACAGGAAGCCCAAAAATACGGCAGATGGGTTGCCTTAGGTCTTGACAAAGTTGTTGATGATATTATTAGTTTTGGAAGTTCTGAAAGCGGTACAAGGACCGGGATTCAATATATAACCTCAGATAAAGTCGAGGAAAAAATCGAAGATTTAATCCGCACAGGATATTTTATTCCGGAAAATTATGAAAGAGAAAGAGTTGTCGTACCCACCGGCCACTTTGTAACCTCATTATATGAATCTCAACACACAGACTCAAAAGTTTTTGTTGATGAAAAAAATGAATATTAATTATTTTTAGTGATATTTTTATTCACCCTATACTCATCCCACTTAACGTTCTTATTCTCAATAGCGTTCCTAAGGCTTCTCTCTACGCTGTTCAGATTAGATTTTCCGGTCTTGACTTCAACAAAAATAACTTCATCAATTTTCTTTTCATCCATCCCCCTAAAAATAACAAAATCAATTGGCTTGCCTATGAACCTTGCCTCTGCCGGCTTGTACGGAAAGCCCGGCATATAAGGCGCAATCTGCTCGCTGAACTGCCCTGATAAAACTGCCCTTGACTGCTTTATTGCGGTTTCCCTTATTTCGGGAATTTTTTCCTTCAATTCTTTTTTCGCTGCAAACTTTCCAACAATATAACCTATAAATAAAACAATAAAAACGAGTAAAACAATTCCTGTTAATTCAAAAAATTCCATAAGAAATAATTATTTGGGTGAAATAAATAGTTATCTATTCAATTATGCACTTTAAAGGCATATGGCGCTCCTGAAGCTCTTTCTGCAGTATCAAGCCATCCATGTGCTATTTCTATATCCTCATGAGAACACTGTGCAAGGAGCGCGTTATTGTCTTCAACACATGTAACCGAGCCATCCTTTATTCTTATTTCTATCCTTTCCCTGATACCATCAGCTCCGAAATCCGAAGATATGATGTGCAATGGTTCGGTTTTTCCGTCAATCGGATAGATTAAAATTTTCCTTAAAGTCGGCTTTGATGCGCCTTTTTCTGCCATATCTGAAATTATGGCCTGATGGCTGCCGTATGCTCCAATTTGAGTCCCATAGGAATTAATAATCCTATAATCAGAACCGGGTGAGCAGCTTAACACGATTGCCGAAAGCCCAATTACGGGAACTGCGTATTTAGCAAAATTTTTTAAATTCATGTTTGTAGAGGAAAAGAATATTATTTATAAATATTATTATTTAAATCTCATCTTAATCTCCTTGCTCCATATTCTGCGTCAGGATTTTTTTGATTCAGAAGTTTGTTAAAGAAAAAGTAGCCTGAAAACTTTTTTATTTTTTCCTGCACTAATTCATCAATTTGTGCCATTTAAAGATTTTTATAACCGCAGAAATATGCACTTATCGCATTTATTTTTTATTCTTTTCCAGCCTTTCCATTGCAGCTTTTAGAATTAACGGCCATACTACAGTTGCGTCAGCAAGGACTTCTGCAAATTTTCCCCCTTCACTTTCCGGAACAAACTTCCCCCATGAAACTCCTTCAGAATAAGTGCATCCCGACAATCCACCCCACTGCACCGGCTCAGGGCAAATCCTTAATGCGTATTTAAACCGCTTGAAATATGGGTCGCCTTCCTTTGCGAAATATGATTCTGTTTTCCCTTTTTCAAGTATTCTCCACCTTATTAAGTCAAGGTACGGCCCGACTTGCTGTGCCCAATTTCTCGGGACTCCGCCGCCAATAGTAAAAATTCCAAGATTTTTTTGCTTTTGGATTATCTCGGTATAGCATTCCAAGTCAAGGAATGGATCGTAAGGCAAGGGCTTTTTCTTCTCTAATATTCTTCTCCTATTGTACAGGGCAACATCCAGTCCGAGCTCAGAGTCAGTTAAAGCCGGAATAAAAACAGGAACATTTTTTTCATATGCCGATTTCAGAATGCCCCTCCCTTTTACATTTTTGTGGAGATGCTTCCCAAGCATCCTTGTTATCTTGTAGCTGCATAAAGTTTCATCAGGATTCACATTGTCAAGGATGGTGTCAATCATCTCGCTTACATCGTCAAGATTTTTTTCAACTTCAAGAGTATCGTAAACCCGGTCGTATCCTTTGTAATAAAGCTCCGTATCATTCATTTTTGGATTGTACTTGAAATGAGTCATCCCCACTGATTCAACAAACCCATGCGTCATCAAAGCGCCTGTTGTTATCACGGCATGAATCAATCCATTGTCAATCATGTCACATATCAGCAGCCCCATCTTTGCAACAGTCATTGCTCCGGAAAACGTTCCAACAATAAAGCAATCCGGATCAGAAGCCATTTCGCAAAGAACATCAACTGCCTCTCCGACACTTCTTCCGCCAAATGAGGTTTTTGACATTGCTCTTGCAAGCTCGTCAAAATTTTTTATGCTGCCAATATCGAGGGCGTTGAGGGGCTCAAGATTATCTGAGAAACCAGTTGAATAACTGATTGCCTCCCTTCTTTTTTCCTGAATTTTGTGCATTTCTGTCGGAAAAAATAATAATCATTTTATTTATAAAACTTTCCTAATAATAATTTTTGTAAAAATATTTATTCTGAATATAATTTAAAATTTTTAGTTTTGTACTTTAAAATATTGCCTGAGGAAATTTTAGCCTATGCAATAAAATATAGAAACGTTTTTAAACCTCTGTAAAATACTTTTGCTTATGGCATTATCGCAGGCAAGCCCAAAGAGAAAGCAGACTGGAGCAAGGTACAAGGATTCCAGAAAGAAGAAGCAGTTTGAGCTGGGAAGGGAGCCTTCTTTTACAAAACTAGGAAAGATAAGGGTGCAGGTTTTAAGGGTCATGGGTGACAACAGGAAATTAAGGATGCTTAGCGCAGACACTGCAAATCTTTTTGATCCAAAAACAAAATTGTTCAAGCAGGTTAAGATTAAGACAATAACGGACAATCCTGCAAACAGGCATTTCATCAGGAGAAATATCATGACTAAAGGCTCTGTCATCGACACGGAGGTTGGAAAGGCAAGAATTACTTCAAGGCCCGGCCAGGACGGAATAGTTAACGCTGTTTTGATTTCTTAGAATTTGTTACTTACAGATAGCAATTATAGAAAAGTTTATAAACTATTATTTTATATTAATAATTATGAACGCAGCAACAGTTATAAGTTCATACAAGGTGTCTTTGGGAGACCTGGTAGGATATTTATATGGAATTTTGGATACAAGGCCTGATTTTGTTAGGCTTGTAGCATATCCTGGCACAAGGAATTATAATCTTCAATGGCAATTTGGAGGTAAAACTCAAAAAGCACATTTTGTTTTAGACTTGCCTTCACCACCAAGCTCCATAAGGGATTTATTAGTAAGAGATTTAGAATCGTATATCACATGGCCAATTGAATCTCGCGCTGATGGCACCCAGCATTTTTATTTGACAAGACGTGTCCAACAATAAATAATTTAAACATATAGTGATTCTGAAAATAAATGTTATCTAAAATTTATGCATCACTTCTAAATCATTTCGGCCCTCAGCATTGGTGGCCGGTAACTCCGGAAGGAAAATTTTATCCAGAGTATTCTGGAGGGCCTAAGAATGAAAAACAGCAGCTTGAAGTTATTTTCGGCGCAATCCTCACGCAGAACACGAGCTGGAAAAATGCAGAGAAGGCTATAGTAAATCTCAATAAAAATAATCTCATTGAGGTTAAGAAAATAATAAAAATAAAAAATAATAAGCTTGCAGAAACAATAAAATCATCCGGCTATCACAACCAGAAAGCTAATAAACTGAAGAATTTCTGCAATTTTTTATTAAAATATTATAATGGAAAATTAAATTTATTGTTTCAAAAAGATATTCATGAATTAAGGCAGCAGCTATTGTCTGTCAATGGAATCGGCCCAGAAACAGCCGATTCAATCATTCTCTATGCGGCCAAAAAGCCGATCTTTGTGGTAGATGCCTATACAAAAAGAGTATTTGGCAGGATTGGATTCAGCCAGGCTATTTATGACGATTTGCAGAAATTGTTCATGGAAAATCTCCCGAACAGCGAAAAGTTATTTAATGAGTACCATGCATTAATAGTTGAATTGGGCAAAATCATATGTAAAAAAGCCCCATTGTGCGAAAAATGCCCGATAAGCGTTTATTGCAGTTACTATAAAAATAAATGAAAAATGGCTTGGACACTTATTGCGGGCGCTGTTATGGTCTACCTTGTTCTGTTGTTCTTCCTTCACAAGATTTTTGAGAAGTTCTTCATGGTTATTCTTTTTATACTCTCAACAGCATTTGTTGTTGGCGTGCTGTATTTTGTCCTGAGGGGCATATAAACCAAAAATTTAAATACATATTATAGCAGATGCTTGAAAAAGAGGTGTGTAGATGGGTTTCTTTGGCAAGATTGCATTTTGGAAAAAGAAAGACGATTTCGGGGATTTGGGAAAGGACTTGGGTCTCGACAAGGATTTTGGAATGGATATTGGGCAAGGGCCTTCTCCTGATTTAGGGATGGGTGTTGAGCCGATTCAGCAGCAGCCCCTGCAGAAATACCCCTCATTCCAGCAGCAGCCTTCGTTTCAGCAGCAAAGCTTCCAGCCTGCATACCAGCAGCCTTCAATGGGAAATGATAGCTTCATTGCATCAAAAAATCTTGAAGTTATATCCTCGAAGCTTGATGCCATGAGAGCCTCGCTTGAGAGCATGAATCAAAGGCTTGCAAACATTGAAGCCATTGCAAGGGGCGAGCAGGAAGACTCAAGGAAGAGAAGATATTATTAATAAAGTTTTTATATTATAGTCTGTAATTTCTTTTAATGAACAAAAAAAACTTAATAATTTTTTCTACAGCCTTAGTTATTATTTTTCTTGACCAATTTACAAAATTTCTTGTAAGGACAAAATTTCAATTAAGTGAATCAATCCCTATAATAACAAATATTTTGCATTTTACTTACGTTACCAATACCGGCTCAGCTTTTGGATTGTTCAAGGGTTTCAGTATATTTTTTATTTTATTTTCAATTGCCGTAATCGCTGTTATTTTATATTCAATTAAAAAAATAAAAGAAAATCAAAAATTGATGCAGCTTTATGCAGGCTTGCTGCTTGGAGGCACAATCGGCAATCTGATTGATAGGATTTTATTTGGCCATGTAATTGATTTCATCGACTTCAGGATATGGCCTGTGTTCAATGTTGCGGACAGCGCAGTGACAATAAGCGTGATTTTTCTGGTTTTTTTAATGTGGAAAAAATAAGCAGAATCTGTCAAAAATTGGACGAATTTCGGAAAAACAGGGGAAAAATTTATATCTCAGTTAAAAATTCTTTCCTATAATGGTTCATGAATTAACTTTAACGGGGCAAGATTTTTGGGTTTTCTCCAGAAACAGGATTGTGATGCCGATGTATGATGGGCCGATATTGTATAAAAAAACCAATGACCTCGTTCCAGAACTGAGAATGGACCGTTCGCAGCTTAATGAATGTATCGGGGGGGCAAAGGCCATTGTTGTGCCTTATAATTCTATAGAAAAACTTTTAGTTGGTGATAAAATAGTTTGGGGGATTAATGGTGCTCCGGACATCATTGACGCACAAAATACAAATACGCCTTATATAGGTACGGGTAATGTAACAATATATTTTAATAATATTCGAGGTAATGCTCAACTTGTAGAAAGAATAAGAGATATGGGGATTGGTCTAGTTTCCCCAAGCCACAGTGATTCTTAAATATGCTTATCCGTTTCATATCCTTTTAACTCTGCTTCTTACTTTGAAATAAACCATGTACGATTATATTTGTCAATCCTCATAGACAAGTTGAATTTCATGAATAAAACTTGTTTCATTAAACGATTAATAGAAACTCTTCAAGCCAGAATCTATTTCGGCAATTTCAGTCTTGATTTCTGCCTTGACTTCCATCTTGTCGATGTAGGGATAATACTCATTTATCTTTTCATAATAGCTTTCAGGGTCGAAATCTTCTTCCACATCCTCTGTTGGAGCGCTTCTTAAGTTAAATAATGCAATAATGATTCCAATTATTGAAAAAAATATCGCAGTCAAATGCTCTGTCTGGAACTCACCCCTGATAACTGAAATTAAAAATACATTAATGAGCAGCAAAACCAAGACCGCACCGCTTAATGTCCAGCCCCATTGCTTTCCGTGATACGCAAAAAACATCGAGAATGCAAGCAAAAACATGAATGCAAGCAGCACCATAAGCTCGAGCACAAATGCAAACCTGTGCAGGTCAAACACAATCAGAATGAAGCTGATTACAACAAAGAGCAAAGCTACATTCATAACAAAAAAGCTGATGCCTGACTTTTCCATAAGGCGAAGTATTGCAGTTTCTTATTTAAATATTTCTATGCAATAGTAGTGATTAGATTCATTTTAAATATATAATCAAATGCCTGTGCGTTTCTAAAGGTAAAATAAGTAACCCTCAAATTACTGCAATATGCAGAATTGATACGACTCACTTTAAAGTTATTTATGAGAAAAATGGCTGAATATTATTTTAAGAAAATTAAAAATATATCAGTCCGAAATTGGAATTCATCATTGAAACTCATCAAACTCTTCCAGCTGCTTCAAATATCCTTTTTTCTTCAAAAAGCCGACTTGTGTTGGTGAGTACTTGTAGATAACATCGCCTTTTGCGTCGCCGCCGTACTCCCACGGCTCTGCAATCACAATGTCATTATCCCTTACCCACAATTTTCTTGTAAGCCTTCCGGGAATCCTGCAAATCCTCGTCTTGCCGTCCAGGCACCTAACTCTCATTCTGGAGCCGCCTAATCTTTGCTCGATCATTCCGAAAGTCTCCTTGCCCCTCGGAAGATGGATTCTGGTAATCTCCATCTGCATTTTTTCCTGCCTTTCCAGCTCTTCCTTCTTCTTGCTCATTAATAAAATTGAAATGAACATGGTTTATATATCTTTCTACATAGCCGTACAAAACACAGATTTATAAATACAAAATAATTCCACTGGATAATGAAAAGGCTTAACCTTCCAAAAGAAAGGACATTCACGGGCCCTGCATTGGTTTGGAAAAGGATTGCAGCCTTCTTTATTGATATTGTCATCATAAATGTTATAATTTTGCTTCCGTTCAGGAGGCTCTTCCAAAGGATTTTGCCTAAAGAATATTCTTTCTCGGAAGCTTATAAACTTTTGAGCAGCGAGGATTTCACAGGATACATAACAGCAATTTCAATTGCAATGGCAGTGCTAATTTTCCTCTACTTTTACCTCATGGAGAAGAAAATGGGGCAGACTATAGGAAAGAAACTTATGAAAATCTATGTTGCAAGCGACAACCCAGCTTCAAAATCATGGCAGTTTTTAGTCAGGAATCTTGTTTTCATGCCGATATTTCCAATCATCTTGCTTTGGATAATTGACCCATTATTCATGTTTTTCAACAGGTCAAGCCAGAGATTGACGGAAATTTTGAGCAAGACAAGGGTTGTAGAAATTTACAGCCTCGGGCAATAAGTTTATTTAAACAGATAAATTTGCTGATTCATATGGCAGAAGAACCAAAGATGTTTTTGCTGAGAGTGGATGTAAACTTAAACAATATACAGACATCAATGAAAACCCAAAATGTCAGCCCGCAGGAAGTAATAGGCTACCTCGAAATGGCAAAGGACCAAATCCTTGACAATCTAAAGCAGGGAAGGAAGGACGTTTTTCAGGCATTCAAGAAAGACGATGAAAAATAATGGACAGCCAAAACAATAATTTCAGGTGGGGATATGCTGTATTTGTGTTGGTTCTTCTGGCAATTCTGGGGTTTATAGTGGCAATAATATTCTCATTTTTTTCAGGAACCGATGTGGGATCTATAGGCGGAAATGTTGCCTTGATTCCAATACACGGAGAAATCCTCAGCACAGAGGACTCAAGCACGATTTTTTCCGACATTGCATCATCACAAGACATAGTTGAAATGATTGAAAAAGCTGACAAGAACTCAAACATAAGGGCAATCATACTGGATATAAACAGCCCCGGAGGATCCGCTGTTGCATCAGAGGAAATCGCAGAGGCTGTGAAAAAAACAAACAAGACAACTGTTGCATGGATTCACGAGGTGGGGGCATCTGGGGCTTACTGGGTTGCATCATCATCGAATTACATTGTTGCAAACCGGGCATCAATTACAGGCTCAATTGGGGTAATAGCATCTTATCTTGAATTTCCGGGATTTCTTGGTAGGTACAACATCACTTACAGAAGGCTTGTTGCCGGCAAGTACAAGGACATCGGAAGCCCGTTCAAGGAAATGACAGAGGAAGAAAAAACAGTTTTTCAGAAAACGCTGGATGACTTAAGGGATTATTTTGTTTCTGAGGTTGCAAAAAACAGGAACATGAACAAAAAAGATGTAGACAAGATTGCAAACGGCTTGTTTTACATTGGTTCTCAGGCAAAGGATTTTGGATTAGTTGATGAGCTGGGCGGCAAAGAAGAAGTAATAAGGTATATCGAGAAGCGGGAAGGGATTCAAGCTGATATAGTTGAATACAAAAAATCAAAATCGCTTTTCGATGTTTTAAGCAAGGTTATGGGCCAGCAGTCTTTTAATGTCGGGCAGGGGATAGGAAATGCTCTTCTTGCAAAAAAAGATTCAACTTTTAGCATTAACACCTAAATTCAATGTACAAACGCATTGCCTATCTGATAAGAATTTTTTTCGGAGTTCTTTTGATAATTGCGGGGATAATTGCAGGATTCATTCCAATAATACAGGGATGGATGCTGATTCTTGCAGGGTTATTGCTTATGGGTGTCAAAAAAGAAACAATCAAGAAATGGGTTAAAACTGCAAAAGACAGAATTAAGAAATTGTTTTACAAGAAATAATAGTTAAAATCAATTATTACTCTGGGCACACTCTCTCATTTTGCTACGCACTTTATATTTTATTAAAGGAATCGTGGCGAAAAGTTTATATATCTGTTGCATATACACTAGATATATGACAACTGAAATGATTAATGTAAAACTAGATGATATGTTTTTGAAAGAGATAGACACTATTGTAGAGAAACAAGGTTATCATAATCGAACAGAATTTATCAGGAATGCACTTAGGGAGAAAGTGGAAGAGACTAAGCTAAAAGACGCTATGATGCAAATTGCCCGCTTAAAGGGCGCTTCCAAAAAGAAAACAAGCGATGCAGACCTTGAGAAAATTAGAGAAAAAGTGTTCAATGAATTAGACAAAAAAATTAAATAAGCTCTTCTGGTTTGTGGTGTTTAGATACATCTTCTAGTTTTCTGAAATGCCCGTCCCTTGTTACAAGGATAAAATTATTGTCTCTCGCGACTATTGCATGCAAAGCATCTCCAGCAGGCACGTCTCTTTCCTTTGCAATATTTTTGGCTTCTTCTCGCTGTTTTTCTGTGGCTACAGCCTTTTTTAAAATATTATCAAAAGGCTTGAACATTCCATTGATTTCTGCAACTGAATAAATTGTCTCAAGCTCTTTGATAAGAAAATCGGTAAGAACAATAGCACTTTCTTTTGATTTTATTTTAACAAGCAGTTTAAATGCGAAATCGCCTAGCGGTTCGTTGTTATACCCTTTTCTGTCTTCATAAAGGTCAACCCAGATTGAAGTGTCTATTATGTACTCTTCCGCCATTATTGATCAATCAAGGCTTTGGATATTTATAGTTTACTCTAGTGGTTAATCATATAGGAAAATAAGATAAAAAGAGAGAGCAGATGTAATAGTGCCTATAACGGTTGTTAAAATCAATCATTACTTGTTGCACACTTAAAAAACAGAAGATTTATATACTTATTGCACATACTCTGTATGTACAATGTAAATACTATGGATATAAAAGACGTTCAAAATGTTCAAGGATATGAAAGAAGGAATATAAGAATAAATATTAGAATAACTCCCAGCCAGGATAAGTTTATTATTAAAAATAATTTAAGCATTACTAAGGTAATGAATGAAGCCCTTAAACAATTAGGTTATGTGCCTCCTAAACTTGAAAAAATTCCTGAACATGATATAGAAAACAGTGATAAAGGAGAATATTGGAAGTCACATAGTGGTAGAGGGGATAGGATTGCCCAAAGAAGAAGGTGGAAGATAAAACAAAGAAACAATAGAAGGGGGCATTAAAATGGGTAGAAGATTTAACAATTTTCACAACAGAAAACAGTTTGATAGTAGAAATAAAACTTTTAATTTTAAATGGTCTATAATCTGGGTTTTCATACATTTTGCTTCTTTGTTCTTACTGACATTAGGCATTCAACAATTGAGTTTAAACAATGGTTTGATTATTGTATTTCTCATAGGACTTGGAGTTACAATAATTTCGCGGATAGTTAGGACATTTACACTAAAAAAGAGGTTTATAGTTGATAAATGGTTTTCCTTTTGGTCCTTAATCAACACATTTACAATTTGGTTGATATTGCTCTTAACCAACTGGTTGCAGATAACAAGTAATTTAATATCTTTAATTTTCACAGCTTTAGCATTAGTTATTGTCGCTTACTTTGTTAAAAAATTAAGAATTACAAGAACAGCTATGATAATAGCATCAATAATACTACTGGTTATTCTATTTTTCTTCAGTTCTAGTTCAATAAATTTAAAATACAATACTAATCATGTTATGGACATCCAATCTTCCACTAAAGAAAACACTTCAAACATTCAAGTTCAATCAGGGAATATTTTAAATAGAATAACCGATTCTATAAAAAATATTTTCTCAACATCCATTGATACTTGTCCGCAGTTACCTCTAATTATGAAAAAGGAAGTTGACCCTAGACAAGAAGAATGTCTTTTGGGTTGTATATTTATGGGGTCTCAATTTGGACCTTTTAATGATGTAGTTTCTATAACAAACGGTGTGTGGGAATCTCCAACAACATTGGTTGTTTGCAGAAATGCACAACTTGTTGGCGAATCCAAAAGTAATATTTATTGCGATTCAACATACACTTTAGAATTCATTTTACCATTTATTTCGCCTATTTCTGATATACCTTACATTGTTAAGAAAGAACCCAATAGTGACATAATTACTGGGAAAAACCCGACACGCAAAAGTTTCATGAATATTTACACAAAGGAAGGCACATTTATTAAAACTGTTTGTGGTCCCGACCCTGATGAAGTCCAAAAGCAGAAATACGAGAAAGACAAAAAAGAATTTAAGGAATCTTGGGGTGGGTTTATGCGAGAGCTAGATGATTGGTTTAATATTTAAAAATGGTATCCGAAACAACAAATATATTTTTCGCAGGGGTTATTGCTGGCTGGATTGTATCAGTTACCAGACCTATAGTCAAACCAGTAGTTGATTTTTTGCATAAAAAATGCACACTACCAAAAATAGCAGATTATATATTTCTAAATATAATATGGTTAATCGCTATGATGGCATTTGTTGTAATAGTGTACGGTTAATCTTGTTTAAAATTCTTAGCGTGCCCCTAGATTCTTGACCTTAACGTATCGTTTCGCTCTTTTTAATTGGACGACTTGTCCCCAGAGTAATAACTCTACGGACAAAATTTTCCAGAACTACTTAAATGGCGAAGAATATTACAGCACACTCACGTTTATTTCCCGTGCTCTATGAATTTTCTCATCCTTCTTACAAAATCATCAGCGTGAATATAGTATCTGTCAAATTCCTCTCCCTTGATTTCAACAATTTCCCTGTGTGTAACCATTTTCATCAATCTGTAGAAATTCCTCATTATTGTGACATATTTTTGTTCAATCAATTTCTTCTTGACTAATTTCCGTTCCATCAGGTCGGCAACATGCTCGGGAGTTGGCGGAATTTCTCCTATCTTCATCAACGCTGCATGCGCTGCATCAATCACAGCCCAATATAAATCTAATACTCCCTGCAACAAATGCCATTTTGAATTGTGCAAGGTGTTAGGCGCTCTTGCATAATATGTCCAGATGCTTTCCTGTGTTGGCCTTATTCTGCCCTTTTTTAGCAATGCCTGCATCGGGTCAAAAAATCCTGAGTCAATCAATGCAACGCCGTCTCTTAGAAGATTGATGGCAACAGGATCTCCGTTTCTCATGTATTCCCAGAATGATGTGAACCTCATAGTTGTGATGTGGAGCTTTGTCGAAATCCCCACAATTGACTTTTGCACAATGAGCCTGTACGCCTCGACAACTTCAGGGGACATGTTCATCATTAAGTCATCAATAATCACGAGAAGGTCGATATCTCCGCCTTGGTTTTTTGTTTTTCTTGCTGTGGACCCAAACAAAACAACCGCCCTGATAAAGCTTCCTAGCTCCTTGTAAATCTCATTTGTAAACTTGTAAGCCGTTTCAATATCTTCCTTGTAATAGCGCTCAAGATTAGGATGCTCTTTCCTGGGAATGTCGAACTTCATCTGCCACCTCTTTTTTAACAGCAATTACGCTGTTGGTTTAAATAATTATTGCCATAGTTTAAAATGATTTGTTATGTTTAATTGATAGTGACAGAAAAAGTAAATAGTTTTTATTTTTAAAGCAATTAGTGTAAATTTATTATTTGTTTTTATTTATTGAAAAGTTGTTATTGAATTGCGCCTATTGTCCAGCGCAAGAAGAACAAAATGAATAAACAAAAGGAAAATATAACTTATGGTTTCGGTTACATGCATCTATTGAATGAAGAATATAATTGGTAGAGGATGTTGAGAAATTCGGCTTATTTTGTTAATGGCATTAGTTTTGCAGTGTAATATCCCAATAAGAACCCAACTCCAGTTTCAACCGTTATTTCTGCTATACTTCTTAATGACTCGTTCCTTACATAATGCTTGTTATCGGCAATTTGTTCCAGTTCTGATAGCCTATTACTATCTTCACTGGATGTAGCGAGTCTTGTTTGTAATTCTCCGAAGGCAGTTGGATTTTCTAAAACCATTCTTACTGATTTTTGTGAAAAGTGCAATAAAGTTGGCGTTATAATAGACATCGCTGCTGTAGGCGAAGCTAATAACATGTATTTTGTTGCAGGATCTAATGGCGTATTATTCCCTTCCATAAAACCTACATAGAATCCAACTCCAACAGAAATCCCATGTCTTGTGACCTTTCCAATTAATCCATATGATTTACTACTTTGTGATTCCCTATTACCATATTTACCCAAAAATCCACTAATAAATGCATCTTCATATCTATCAGAAGAATAGATTTGATGAGTTCTGCTTGTTAACATAGGGTGAACTAATGCACATTATCTTAAAAAGATTACTATAAATTTAAAGCCTATTTTCTTAATTAAGATATTTTGAAATCAATTGCTCTAATTCAATTCTTAATGGAGTTTTAGGCGGCAAGGTTATAGCTCCAAGCAGAGAGTTATGCCATAATTCGTCCGTCGGTACATCTAATGGTACAATTTTTTTTGCCTGTTTAATGAGTTCCGGCGGTAGTTTACCTCTTGAGGCTAACCACATGTAACCATACATTCTATCAATATAGGTTCCCTCATCTTCCATGAAAGCGTAAGCTTTTAATGAGGGTTGCAGGCTTTTCCATTTTCCTAATACTAAAGCGCGGAAACGCGGTTCATCATTGAGAATTAAATCAATGCATTGCTGGGGTGATCTAAAAGCGGCAATCTCCTGGGGTGTAGCTAATCTGTAATCGCCCGTCAATGAAGACTCAGAAAAATAGACATGATCGCCTTCGGTTAAGGTATTTGCTTGAACCAGAATTATAGAATTATTTTGAATATCCCCTTCCCGGTAACTTTGTTTTAATATAACTGTTCTATCAATTCCTTCCAGTCTAACTTTTGCATTTCCTTTCCTGTCCCTTCCATAAACTTTTCCGAGAGGCATAATCAACATTAAGGGTAATGCTCATTAATTTTTAAACTTAACTAATATTATCCTTTAATTTTCAATAATCTAAAAAATTAATAAGAAATAATTAAAAAATAAAAATTTACTCTTCGTATTCTGTGACTTCTTGCATGCCGCCTTCTTTCTTGCCTTCACCTTTGCCTGCTTTAGGGCCCCTATATATATAGGCGAAGTTAGGAACTGCAGCAATCCAATTTTCACCAAAGCCGGCAATGTCGCCTTCAAGGGCGTCGCATGTCTTCTTGAGCTTGTTGATTGCTCTTTTCAGCTCAATCAAATCCTTGTCTTTAAGCGGCTTGATATTGATTAAAGCAACTGTGTGGCCTTCTCTCAAAGCGTCAAGAATTGGCTTGATGCCTTCAAACTCCTCAATTACAAAAGGCCTTACAATCAGCTTTGACTTTGTATCCACTGCACTTTCATTTCCAAGCTCAACATAGCTTTGCTCGGATTCTTCAAACATGTCTGATCCAGAACCAGATCCTAATTTTTCCTTAATTTTGCTTAAAAATCCCATTAAAATCACCTTTTATTTTTCCTGTTTTAAAATGCAGTTTTTTTATAATCCACCATCTATTTAAATCTTTCTATTCTGGACAGTAGTAAAAGAAAAAATTGTCAGTGGAAAAAACCCAACAGAAACCTTTTTATAACCCCTTTTGTTTCAGAAGCTTATGGTAAAAAGAATAGGCGGCCTAAGGAGAAAGACGAGATACAAATTCACAAAAGAAACAAGGCAAAAAGGAAAGATCAGCCTGACAAATTATTTTCAGTCTTTTATTTCCGGCGAAAGGGTTTGTCTCGGAATGGAGCCTGCTGTCCAAAAGGGAAGTTACCATCCCCGTTTCATGGGCAGGTCCGGAATTATTGGAGGCATGAGGGGAAAATGCTACGAAGTCACATTCAATGATATGGGCAAGGAAAAGAAATTAATTGTTCATCCTGTGCACCTGAGGCGAGCTTAAAATGGGGGACATGCATATAGTATCTGAGACGGCGATAAACGCGTATCAACTAAAGAAAGAGCTTGAGAAAATAAAAAAGTCAGAAGAGCTTAATTTCAGGTCCGCTAGGACAGAAGAATACCTTACCCAGGTCCTTCCCCATAAAATCAGCGATGAATTGTTTGACAAAATAACAAAGCTAAACATTCCGAGGCTAAAAGAGCAGCATATTCACAAGATTATTGATGTTACACCAACGACACTCAACGAGCTCAAGGTTTTGCTGCAAGGCTACACCCTTACAGTAAATAACGAGTTCATGAAAAAAATTGTTGAAACAATCAATGAGTTCTTGGAAAAGAAATAATCCATAATCTTTATAAACACAAAAATTTCTGTTATGAATATATGGGTGGTAATAGGGAATTATAATCAAATAAATTAAAAACTCGTTACAATTTCACAAAATAAAATGGAGCACGAAAAATCAGAGCGCACTAAGGAAGAATCTGCCATTGTGCTGGATTTCCTGCCAAACGGCTATCCTTATGATGAAAGGCCGATGTACATGAAAACTCCGATAGCGCAAGCTATAGGAAAGATTCATTTTGTACTGCTTGAGCTTGTGCCTAAAAAAGGAATTCATCTCCAGCCTTTTGAGGAAGTTTATATCGGAGAAGGCAAAAGGGACAAAATCCACCATATAGTTGGCAAGCTTGGTTTAGCTAAGCTTACAGCAACCGCAAAATCAGAGCTGGAATTTGTTATTAAGGATATTATCCAGAAAAATGAAAAGAAATTTATTGAGTTCTTCAACAAGGCGCAGCCATTAAGCACAAGGATGCATCAGCTTGAGCTTCTGCCGGGCCTTGGAAAGAAGCACATGTGGCAGATTATAGAACTGCGGGACGAGAAGCCTTTTGAAAGTTTTGCTGACCTGAAAAACAGGGTTAAACTTATGCCCGACCCTGAGAAAAGTGTTATCAAGAGGATTTTGCAGGAGCTTGACACCACTGAGAAGCATAAGCTTTTTGTAGATGCCTGAAAAATTCTTAAAATGATTTATCCTCAAAAACAAATCAGATTGGGACGAATAAGCACTTCTGAAGCAGAGCTAAAAGATATTTTGAAGGCCTGGCTGGCTATTTCAGTTGCGTTTGCTGCTGTTTTGAGCACCTCAGTTTTTTCTTCTGATTTTTACGTTAAATTTATAATGGCATCTTTAACAGTCGGAATCGGTTTTCTGCTTCACGAGCTTGGGCATAAAGTAGTCGCGCAAAGATACGGCTGCTTTGCGGAATTCAGATCTTTTGACTCAATGCTTTTGCTTGCTTTGCTGATGTCGGTTTTTCTAAAGGCAGTTTTTGCAGCTCCCGGCGCTGTAATGATTTCGGGCAGGGTTAACTCAGAAAAGAGCGGAAAAATCTCGGCAGCAGGGCCGATTGTAAATCTTTTGCTCTCCTTAATTTTTTTGGGAATTGTTTTTGCCCCGGGGCCGGCTTTGCTTAAATCAATAGCCTTATACGGCTTTATGATAAATTCATGGCTTGCATTGTTCAATATGCTCCCATTTTGGCTTTTTGACGGCTACAAGATACTAAAATGGAGCAAGCTAGCTTACGGAAGCATCGTTGCCGTTGCAATCGCATTTATGATAATTCAAAGCTTTATCGTCGTGAAATAAAATGGAGCACCACAGCCAAAAATGCCCAAACTGCAATAGGAGCCTGACAGAAAGCGAGATTTACTGCTATTTCTGCGAGCTGGACATTTCAAAAATGGAAAAAGGGCGTGGAAAAAAGCGCGAAAATGGCCATTGACTTTCAAAATTTTAAAAAATTAAATTAAAAAATAAAAAATCCCAAAAAAAATAATATTTTTTAGTATTTTTGGAAAAAAAGGTAAAATTTTTTGCCGTCGGGAAATTTAAGCCAGAATATTTTGCGGCAAAAAAGAAGGGAATTTTTGGTAAAATTTTTTAAAAATTATCGTCTAAAAATTCAAAAAATAAAAAGATTTAAATACTACCTTTAAAATATATTTCAAAATTGAAAAGAGGAATTTCCAACCAGTGAAACAAAAATGAGCGAATTCGGATTGCATGTTACCATCGATGCATCTGGCTGTGACAAGCGGAAAATTGCATCGTACTCACTAGTGTATGACGTTCTAAATAACCTACCGGCAAGAATCGGCATGTCTAAGATGAGTTTGCCTTATGTATGCAAGTGGCTCGACAAGTTTGCTGACGGTACAGAAGGTATTTCCGGATTTGTTATGATTGCAGAAAGCCACATTAGTATTCATACTTTCCCGGACCAGGATTATGTATTCATGGATATTTTCTCTTGCAGGGAATTTGAAACGGAAAATGCAATAAAATATCTTATTGATGCGTTTGGAGTTAAGAAGTACAAGACCAACATCCTGAAAAGGGGGCTTGATTTCCCTTCAAAGGAGCACAAGCCGCAGAAATTGGTTTTGACTCATTAATTTTTTCTTGCAATACTTATTTATCTAATGTGGTTATGTCCTGCTAAAATGAGGAATATCCTGAAAATTGGGCTGGTGCAATCAAAGGTTTCTGATGATTTTGAATTAAACCTTGTAAGGACAGCGAATCTCGTCAATAAAGCCTCGGCCAAAGGGGCAGGAATCGTTTGCCTTCAGGAGCTGTTTGCAACCCCTTACCTGTGCCAAAAAGAAGACAAGAAACTTTTCAGCATGGCCGAGAAAATTCCAGGAAGAATATCAGATTTTCTTTCCTTGACAGCAAGAAAGAATAAATTATCCATTGTTGGCGGCTCAATATTTGAGAAGGGCGAAAACGGGAGATACTATAATACCTGCCTGGTTTTTAATAAAAATGGCAAAATTATTTCAAAATACAGAAAAATCCATATTCCGTATGATCCAAATTATTACGAGCAGTTTTATTTCTCTTCGGGCAATCTAGGATATGTCCAGGCTGAAATCGGGCGGTTGAAGATTGCGCCACTGATTTGCTATGATCAGTGGTTTCCCGAAGCTGCAAGGGTAAACGCCTTAAGGGGTGCGCAAATTATATTTTATCCGACAGCTATCGGCTGGACAAAAAATATGAATCAGCTTGAGCCTTTTTCAGCTGAAAGATGGCAAAATGCCATGTGCGGCCATGCTTCGATGAACGGAGTTTATGTGGCTGCCGTCAACAGGGTTGGCAAAGAAGATGATATTGACTTTTGGGGAAGTTCCTTTGTTGCAGACCCTTTCGGGCAGGTTGTAGAAAAAGCAAGCACTTCAAAAGAAGAAGTGTTGATTGTTGAGATTGATTTAAGCAAAATTGCGAGCTCGCAGAAAGGCTGGGGGTTCCTGAAGAACAGAAAGCCGAAGACTTACAGGGATTTGTACAAAATCTAGCTTACTATATGGAGTTAAAGTTTACTTTTTACTTGGGAGCAACTTTAAAAATTCTGATATTTGATACAAAATTTGCTGTCCTGCCAATTCAATTGACAAGGAATCAAATTTATGGTTTCCATCCTGAAAGTATATCTTCATTTCCGGTAACCTCGGATTATTAGGTTTAGGCCGATTATATGAAAATACAGCGCTGTCTGCGGGCAGGCCAATTTTTCTTGACTGGTTTGGTCGCCTAGAAACTTTAACCTCACTTCCATCTATTGAGAGTATATATTGAGTTTCAGTGAGTCCAACTATAAATCCAAAATCTAATTCTTCATTATAGGAATAAGGTACTCTAATTTGTGCTTTCCATCCGTCTGAATACAGATTAAGTGTTCTTTCTAATGAATTGTTTGGACCCTGGGCCTCCATCAGAAGAGCATTACGTGAACGGTATCCAAACTTTAAACCTGATACTTCGTTTTGAATTTGTTCAACAACACTTTGTCCCCCATCAGCTACCTGGGCATTTGAGTCATTATTATTTATAGCTAGGACCAACGCTGCCAAACCAGATTTCTCAAAAAAATCTCTTCTGGATATTCTTACTGTCATTTATATCTGAAAATCTAAGCTTCAATTTAAACTTTTGCTTGTTTATCAGCTAATATATTAAATTAAATAAGGAATGAACCTGTATTTTACTTTCCTGCAATAAGCAACATAAGAAGGGTCTTGGCTTAAATGATTTTCTTCAGTTACAGCCCTGAAATAATAAATAACTGTCCAGAATGCCATGCCAATGGCAAAACTCCAGCTGATGACCGGCAATAAAGTAATCCACCACCATAAGTTCTTGCTTGCATAAGCAGGATGCCTTATAACAGAATATGGAAATTTTGTAACAACGCCCCTGTTTGTAAGGTTTGAAGCCTTGAATCCCAAAGCTAAAGTTGCGAAAAGATAAAACAGAAGCAAAAAGACAAGAACAATTCTCACCAATAAGGTGATTTGAGTATTGCTGAATTTGGCATAGTCATTGGCGCCCCATGGAATAAAATTCCCGGCATAGCTATTAAACGGAGGATAACAAATCAAGGCAACAATCCACCCGAAAAAAGTCGGCTCAACTGACTTGACAATGTTTCCCAAAATTCTAAATTCAAACAAATACCCGAACGCAAAAATAAGCGTATCCGCTGCAAAAACAATTGTGAGAACAAAAGAGTACCATTGAAAATTTCGGATTAATCCGAATAGGGAGTCCAGATTGTCATAAGCAAAGTTAATCATTGTTGGCAGGAAGAAAAGCTTGACTAAAACAAATAGAATTGCAGTCTTTTCTTCCTTTGTTATAATATTGCGCTTTTTCCCAAATGAATTATACACCCACCTTAAAACAACATAGGGCTTGCTCTTGCTGGCGTCTTGCGAAAAGAAATAGTAATAGAATGGCGCAAGAACAATATAAGCAAAGTAAAAATACAAAAGCGTTTTTTGGGTTACTGGGCTCAGATTTTCCTTGTAATAGGAAAAATTTTTGAACAAGACAATGCCAAGGCCGTATAAGGCAGCACTGGATAAATAAACCTGAACAAGAAGCTTTAATTTATTTTTCTGCATTGAACGCTTTGTTTAATCAGGATTTAAATAATTTGCCAATAAACAACGATAATTTTATTAACAAAACAATTTTTGGCGTTTTCATGAACACTCCAAAATCACTCGGCTTCAGGATGCCTGCAGAATGGGAACAGCAGGAAGCTGTCTGGCTGGCGTGGCCATATAATATCGAAACTTGGCCCGGCATGGTTGAGGAAGTTGAAAAGTCTTTTGTGCAATTCATCAAGGCAATGTACACCGGCCAGAAAATCAGCCTAATAGTTAATAATATAGATGAAAAAGGTGATGCAGAGGGACTTCTTGAAAATGAAAAAGTGGATTTAAAACAAATTAATTTTCATTTCATACATAATATTGATGCATGGATGAGAGACTGCGGCCCTACTTTCATAATTAACGGCAAGACAAAAGAAAAAGCAATTGTAAAATGGAATTTCAACGCATGGGGCAACAAATACGAAGATTTGAAAGAAGACAATGCAGTCCCATACGAATTGAATAAAAAAATGAAATTGCAAATATTTGAGCCAAATATTGTGCTGGAAGGTGGCTCTATCGAAGTAAACGGAACAGGAACCTTACTGACAACAGAACAATGCCTTTTGAATAAAAACAGGAATCCAAACCTTTCAAAAGAAGAGATTGAACAATACCTCAAGGACTACCTTAATGTTTCAAACATCCTGTGGCTGAAGGAAGGCATTGCAGGAGACGACACAGACGGCCATATTGATGACATTGCAAGGTTCGTAAATCAAAATACTGTTGTTTGCTGCTTTGAATATGACAAAAATGATGGAAATTATGAAATTCTAAAACAAAATTATGAATTATTATTAAAAATGAAAGGTGAAAATGGAAAAAAACTAAATGTTGTCAAGCTTCCGATGCCCGGTTTTGTTGGCGATGAAAATGGAAGATTGCCTGCAAGCTACGCCAACTTCTACATCGGCAACGAAGCTGTGGCTGTTCCAGTTTTTGGACATGAGAATGACAATAAAGCGCTCAATATAATTCAAAAATTATTTCCAAGCAGAAAAGTTATTAGAATTGACTGCAAAGCAATGGTTTACGGCCTTGGAACTCTTCATTGCAGGACGCAGCAAGAGCCGAGTATTTCTTAAGATTCTTTAATCACAACCGCTTCTTTTCCATTGCTGAAAATCCTAACCTTATCTTCCAATGACTTTATGTTATGGTATATTGGTTCAAAAAATAAAACGGGAAATGCTGCCGTTATGCTTGCTTTTTTGAAAAGCCTTATTAAATTATGAACTAAAAAATTTTCAGGATGGCCAAGCACTACAGCACCGACTTTTGGAATACTTAAGTCTACATCATAATCTTCCCTATGCGCTGAAGAAGTCATGAAGCAGTATGGGTTGCTCGCAGTTCTATCCAATAATGTATTATGCTGCCTTAGCAAGTCTGCAAGATATGCTCCGTTGACATCAATCCCCGTGTGATAATTTGCGTATGCAGCATTTCTTAATGATGTTTTTAAGATAATTTCAATGCCTTCAAGTTTTAATGGCCCAGTATTATTAATCATTTCTGGAAGCATGTTTAGCGCCTCGTCAGTCCCAATTCCCCTGCCAACGGGAAAAACTAGGCCTTCCGGCGGAGTTATGCCAAAACACAAATCTGTCCATAAGCCTACATCACGGCTTATTTTAGGCACTGGAAAATCCGCAGTTTGTATCTTTTTAAAAGGTCTGACTTGATACAAAGAAAAAGGTTCAAAGCCAAATTCAACAAATAAACTGTGTTCAGCTGCAATTTCATTCAAGCTTTCAATTTCCTTGTACACTCCAACTAAGAATTTTGCATCATCTTCACTTATCCCATCTGTGTGGTAGCATCGATTATATTTTTCCGATTCAGAAACGCAATCAAACAAAAACCTGTGATGGCTCCTGCCGCTCTCTGCTCTGCTTGAAAAATAAGAAATAAAAATCAAATCTGGATTGTTTGGGTGCCTCATCATTGCGCCATTATAAACAGAATTAGATTGCTCTTGAATCAGGATATGGATTTTTTCATCAACTTTGAAACCATTTTGTTTCGCATATTCCTTTGCCCTTTCAGATACTGCACTTCGTTCTATACGGGCAATTGCCATTTCAAGGTATGAACTATTTTCAATATCTTGTACCGATTCAAAAATTCCTTCAAAATCACCATATTCATGTGGGGAGGAAGACCTTGCAATCACTGGTTTTTGCATCAAATCAAAATCCGAAAGGACAGAATTAGCACATTCTCCGTGTTCTTTGACTACAAACGGTCTGATTGGCAGGTGCGGCAATTTTTCATTAACATACATGAGAATTGCAGCCTTTCCACCATATGTTTGTATGTTTTCTACAGGTAACATTAATGATAGAATAGCCATTTATCTTTTAAATTTATCGACATTCATCATCTTAAAATTAGAAATACAAATAAAATCAAAAATAAATCTAATAAATAACCTTAGCTTCTGCTCTCAAAGGCTTTGTCAATCCAGCTTCCAATCTTAAAGCGTCAGCCAAGTCGGTCTTTTCCCATGTGAAATCAGAATCTTCTCTTCCAAAATGGCCGTAAGATGCTGTCTTCCTGTAAATTGGCCTTCTCAGGTTAAGATGCTCGATTATCCCTTTTGGGGTCAGCTTGAAATGCTTTTTTACAAGCTCAACAATCTTTGATTCCGGAATTTTGTTTGTTCCGAAAGTATCAACATTTACAGATGTGGGCTGTGCAACCCCGATAGCATAAGACAATTGGACTTCGCACCTGTCAGCCAAGCCTGCTGCAACGATGTTCTTTGCAACATGTCTTGCCGCATATGCACCGCTCCTGTCAACCTTTGTTGGATCTTTGCCGGAAAAAGCTCCGCCGCCATGCCTTCCAACTCCCCCATAAGTGTCAACAATTATCTTTCTTCCTGTAACTCCTGAATCTCCTTCAGGACCCCCAATGACGAATTTTCCTGTTGCGTTAATGTGAACCTGAGTCTTGTCATCCATCCATTTGCTGCAAATTGGATCTATCACTTTTGTTCTGATTTCATCTTTAAGGGCTTCCTCGCTGATGTCATCAAGATGCTGCTGTGCTATAACAACTGCGCTAACTCTCTTTGGAACCCCATCATGATATTCGACGCTTACCTGCGACTTTCCGTCAGGCCCAAGATCTGCCAGAATTCCTTCTTTTCTTACTTCCGCAAGCCTTTTTGTTAATTTGTGGGCAAGCATTATAGGCAAAGGCATCAATTCAGGAGTTTCGTTGCATGCAAAACCATACATCATACCCTGGTCACCTGCACCATCTTTATCTACCCCTTGAGAAATATCCTGAGACTGTCCGTGTATGCTGACTAAAACACCGGCATCTTCGCAGTCAATTCCATACTGGGGATTGGTGTATCCTATTTCTTTTAATGTTTTTCTTACAATGCTTTGAACGTCAGCATAACCTCTTGTAGTGACTTCTCCTGCTACAACAACCAGCCCGGTCGTTGTAAGGCATTCAACAGCAACCCTTGAATAAGGATCCTGCGCATATAATGAATCTAATATAGCATCGCTTATCTGGTCGCAAATCTTGTCTGGATGACCTTCTGTAACACTCTCGCTTGTAACATAAGTTATATTTGCCATTTTACCACCTCAAATGTTTAGAATAAATCATTATAATGCTATCTTTCCAACTGCTTTTAAATAGATTTCTGAAAGAAATATTCCAAAAGGAATAATTTTAAATAGTGGATATGTTTTCTATTTATTGAACATGGGCAGAAAAACAAAGGCTGCCATTGCAGGAGTAGCAATCGGTGGATTATGGTATGCTGTAAGCAATTTTGACAAAGTGGATTATATAAATCATAAAATGGCTTCTTTGTTTCATAATCATCAAACTGAACAAGTACCAAATACAAAGGTAAATCAACCATCAGGATTCTTAGAAAAAATGGTTGGCAGTAGCTCTCACTCTTACTCAAGAGATTCTATTGCAACGCCTTCACCAAACGATTCGGCAGGTGGGATATATAACGAGCGTTATAGAAGCGGCAAACCTGCAAACTATTACACAAATAAGCTTGATGGAATTTTGAAACAATTTGATGCGAATTATCCTGATTTTGAAGGGCTTGGAAAATTATTGGAAGAAATGGCGCCTCAATTAAATTTTTTGGAATCTACTGAGGACAGCGGAATTATCACTGGAAAAACAAAAGTCCGGAATGAAAAATTAGGCTTTGGTTTTCTAGTTTCTAATAATGGGGATATGGGTGTACAATTTATGAATGATGATTCGTATGTTTTTGGGAATGGATATAATATAGGCATGAAATATTCTGATGATAATTCCCAATTAGATATAGGTGTATCAAATTTAAATCGTGGGGATGCAAACCAAACAACTCTCGGTTCAAACCCGCTAACATTGACTGCAAATAATAAAGCCCATATGCTTTCCATTACTAAAAATGGCAATGTATTAACTAATATATTCCCGAATATGTTAACACCGAATTATGAATTCACAGAACCTGCTTATTTCAATGTTCGCGGCTTTGCTCTTTTACCATTGACAATTCAGCAAAGAATTCAAAAATAATCAAATCAAAATCTTATAAAAAATGACTTACGAACTCGAAGAAGTAAAAAAAATCAGGAAAAAGATTGGATTGACGCAGACAGAATTAGCCAACAGAGCAGGAGTTTCCCAGTCTCTTATTGCCAAAATTGAGTCCAACAGGATTGACCCGACTTATACAAAAACTAAAAAAATATTTGCAGCTTTAAGCGACCTTGAAAAAAAGGAAGAGATTACTGCAGGCCAGCTTATGCAGAACAAAATTATTGACATTTCTCCGTCAACTTCAATAAAAGAGGCAATTGGCAGGATGAAGAAGCACGAAATTTCCCAGCTGCCTGTAATTGAAAATCACAAATTAATGGGTTTAGTGTCAGAATCTACTTTGCTTGATGCAATGCTCAATTCAAAAGCAACTCAGGTAAAGGAAATAATGCAGGATGCCCCGCCAATCGTGTCTAAAGCAACCTCAATACAAGTAGTCTCGGGCCTTCTTAGGCATTTTCCATTGGTTTTAGTTTCAGAAGAGGGCAAGCTGATTGGATTAATTACAAAGAGCGACTTGCTGGTGGAGCTGTATAAGGGGTAATCAAGCGGACTACCTCTTTTTCTAAAGTTGAAATGTCAGATACATAGCTTATATTAAACCGGTTTGGCATTCCCATTTTTCTTATATATCCTTTAATCATTTCAATCTTTGAATCAGGAAATTCGGGGTTTAATAAAACGATGACTTTACTCCTATTAGGATACATTTCATTAAATTTAGGAATTCTTTCAGCTTCTTCAGAGATTCTGGATTCATCCCTTAAATCCACTGTAATATGGAATTGATTTAACAGGTAAACCATTAGATTATTGTAGTATCCATCCACACCAAAAAAAGTATTTGTTTTCAATGAAGAATCCCTATTTAAATGAGAGATTACGGAATTTTGAGACAATCCCAACGCATTACTCAAGACCTTGTAAGATATTTCCTTAGGTTGCCTATGCCTTTTTTGAAGATATTCCAGAGTTTGTTTTAGCAATCTTTGGTAGGTAAAAAACTCAGTATCCAAGTGTTTTTTGTCTGGATTTAGCTTCCCTTGTTTTAATTCAGTTAACAATTCAAATGCACTATACTTCCAAGGAGTTATCTCTTTATGTTTTGCATGGAATAAATAGTTGTTGACGGTTTCAGCTGTTAAATTTGGAAAGTCGCCCTTTATTTCTTCAAAAACAAACTGAGACAATGATGATTTATTCCTAAATCCCCTTTCATTTACCAATTCATTAGATAATGTTCTAACGTAGTCTGCTAAACTTTGATCTTCGCGAAGCTGTAAAGCTTCAAGCTTTGACCTCAAAGATTTTAATGATTTATAGTAATCCTTTGGTACAGTTTTCCTCTCATGTTTGCCAAAAATCTTCCTGCTTCCTTCAGGCTTGTACCCATTTTCATTGTAAAGAAGCCAATAAATTGTATCTTTTGTCGGGATAACTTCCAATATGGCATCAAACTCCTTTTTTGCTTCCTCATATGTAACTCTCTCTGATGCTTTTGTTTTAACCCTATGCTCTAATGTAAGTTCCCCCATACCGATAGAATACCATATTCCCTTTTAAATTTATCCCTAATAAATAATAACAAACCTTAGTTTTTCCTCAAACTCCCCAATTTCCCAAACTCATAAACCTTATCTTCAACAATATAAACCTCAAACTTATCCAGATTCTGCTTTAGGAATGGGCTTAATATCTTTTGATTAAGAATGTTTGTTCCTTCAATAATCGAATTAAAAGATGGCTGAACTATCAGGTTTTTGCCTTTATATTTTCCATTCAGGAAGCACTTGAACCGCTCAACTCTTGGGCCTGATTTGAGTGATATTGCAGGATGCTCATGCCCAATTACTATGATGGATATATCCTTAAGCAATTCCTTTGGCGGAATTTTGTTGCCATGAACTATTAATATTTTATTTTTCGGTTTTCCCATTATTTTTTTATAAGCATTTTTTATTAATGAACTTTTATTTAATGATTTTCGGTTATAGGATTTTTCCTTTGCCTCAACTATAAAATAATCCAAAACTTTAACATTCCTTTTCCTTGCAATAGGCCCTAAAATTGTATCGTGATTGCCTTTAATCAAAACAATTTCTTCGCAATGCTTTGCAAGCAAATCAATAAACTTCAGCGAGTTTCTCCACTCCTGCTCAGAAATTATGCCAAATTCGTGCTTCAAGTCGCCGTTCACAACAATTGTTTTAATTTTCTTGTCCTTCAATAATGCGAATATATTATTTAATCTTTTAACCATCTCTTCAAACTGCAGCCTTGGAACCAAAACGCCTTGCTTGTTCAGCGCCTCTTCGTATCCAATGTGAACATCAGATATAACTAAGACGGAATCAAAGTACAAAGCTAAATCCACTATCCCTATATTGGGTAATATATGCATGGGCTTAAGAAATCAAACTCACTATATATAGTTTAAGAAAAATAAAGAAAAAAGAGGTTTTAAGCCTCTCCTTTTGCAAGCTCCCAGACTTCTTTCAAAGCCACTACTACACTTGCTGGAACAACGAATGCCAGAATGCTGTTAAACACTCCGCTTAGGTATTGTCCAACAAGCTGTATATCTTTCCATGGCTGGCCGCCTGCATAGGCAACAATAACTAATGCCACAGTAACCATCAAAAATTCTTTGGTTTCCTTGCCTGAAACATTCAGGAATCCTACGATAAGTCCAAGCACAACAAGCGCTGTTGACAGCCAAACTGCTGTTGTTCCAAGCTTGGATGAAGCCAAACCAAGCACTACTGCTATGATTACTCCAACAATAAAACAATAATCACCTATCTTCTTTTCCATATTATTTCACCTCCTAAGCACACAAGCACTTAGAATATACACTCTTGAGAATACCCTTATTTAAAGTTTTCGAAAAAATAAAGGAAGAAAGACAAATTTTGCCTAAAATTTCTTAAAAAACTATTTAACGCTGATTTTTCTAAAAAAGCATAAAATCGGAGCGACAGCAAACACAAATATTAAAATCAAGCGAGTTTAATGGCGGATCCAACAAAGTTAAAAATTAAACACAACTTTTAAATATAAGTTCATGACTAATACTACAAAAAAATACACTTATGGAGGTGGAATATACATGGGAAGTAAAATAGGTCAATGGGCATTTCTTCTTGGTTTGTTACTAGCCGTAGTTTTTGGCTTTCTAACAGCAGGTACTGCATGGGGAGGAATTCTTACAATTGTGCTGGTCGTGGCAGGTTTGGTAGTTGGTTTCTTAAACGTAACCGAAAAAGAAACAACTCCGTTTCTGGTAGCAGCTGTAGCACTGATGGCAACAAGCGCTGCAAAATTGACGGTTATTAACGACCTAGTTCCAAATGTCGGAACATGGCTTCAGAACATAGTCATGAACTTTGCAGTTTTTGTCGCGCCTGCAGCAGTTGTTGTTGCACTAAAGGCAATCAACTCTCTGGCCAAGGATTAAATTCTATTGGAAATTTTTAAAATTTCCAAGATTTTTTCTTTTCTTTTTTATATTTTTATCAACCATTATACTGGTAATCCCTACCCTGATAGAGTGATACATTTCCAAGAAGTTTATAAGGTAGCCTCAGTTCAATGCATTATTACATAATATCGGGCCGCACATCTAAGGCTTGAAAATAGTTTATCAAGTTCCCAAAAATCCAAAAGATTTTTTAGGACACAAAGTGCAATTGCAGTGGTAGTTTATTGTATTAAAAATATAAAATGGTTGTAATTTAATCAAATGGAAAACGCATTATATATGAATGACTCGTACCTGAAAGAGTTCGAAGCTGCTGTTGAAAGTGTCAAATATGACAAATATATTGTTCTTAATCAGACTGCATTCTATCCCCAAGGCGGCGGACAGCCGTTTGATACGGGGGTTTTAATCTGCAACAGCGAAGAATATCCTGTTGTTTCTGTTGGAAAGTTCTCCGGCGCAATAAGCCACGAAGTTTCAAAGCCAGGATTAAAGTCTGGCGACAAAGTGACTGGCAGGATAAACTGGGAAAGGAGATACATATTCATGAGGATGCACACAGCAGCTCATCTTGTAAGCTCAATCTTTCATAATAAATTGGGAGCTTTAATTACTGGAAATCAAATTGATTTGGACAAGACAAGGATTGATTTTAGCATGGAAAATTTTGACAAAGGGAAGATAATGGAGTATATCGGCACTGCTAATGAGCTAATCAAGCAAGACATTCCTGTGAAAACTTATTCTTTGCCAAGAGAAGAAGCTATGAAGATTCCGGGTGTTGTAAAGCTTGCAGGAGCCCTGCCGCCTAATATTAATATACTAAGGATTGTTGAGATTCCGGGAGTTGATCTTCAGGCAGATGGAGGAACACATGTTAAGAGCCTAAAAGAGATTGGAATGATTGAATTTGTCAAGGCTGAGAACAAGGGCAAGGACAACAGAAGAGTGTATTATACTGTTAAGTGAGTGGATTCACAGCATTTATCCAAGACATCTTGAAGTCTTTGACATTTTCTGTATAAATATTAAAAATTCCATTCTCCCTCATCGTGGCTACAAGCAAGGAATCCCAAAAAGACATTTTGAATTGTTGTACAAAGTCTAATGCGTCAGGAATTGTTGCTGTACTGTAATTGATTTTCTTGAATCCACGAAACTGGGTCATTTTGATAACAAAATTTTTTGCTTCGTCAATGCTTAATTTGCCTTTTTTTGTAGTTACAGAAACAAACTCAGAAAGATTTTGACTAGATATTGCAAACTCCCTTTCACCTGACAAGCACTGATTTAACAGCTCTTTAGCCCTCTCTTTTTTAATGCTTTCCTCTTTTTCGTAAGCATAAACAATCAAATTAGAATCAACTAAAAATAATTCCTTAGAGTCGGTCATAGAGTTCATCCCTATTGAATTTCCACCCTTTCAATGAGAACATACCCTTATCCATCATTTTCTTCAGCTCAGCGGCTATCTTTTGTTGTTCTTCATCATGAACCCATTTTTTCATTGCTTCCTCTACTGCTTTGCCTAGAACTCCTTTGCCTTGGCCTATCTTCTTTTTGACACTTTCCCTGAACTCCTTTTCGACCTCATCATTTACGCTTATAGTAATTGTTCCCATAGGATATATTTAGATAATAGATATATTTAAATGTTTCGTAAATGTAAATATATAATAATCTAAACTTAATAGTAGTAAAATATAGAAAGGTTTATAAATGATTAAATTTGATTGTTTAGCGTATTTGATGGGTCTGAAAAATGTTAAACTTAGAAACAAGACTTTCAAGAAGGGATTTACTGAAAGGAATTGGAATTGTTGGAGCCAACATTCTAGCTGATAGGTTGTTCGGGCAAATGGCAAACCCCATTGCCGGTGACCTGATTATTTTCACCCAGACTGAAGACAGTCAGGCAAATGATTTAATTCCCAGCCAATCTTCCATTGATTATCTTGTGCAGCAGGAATTTGGAAATGATGCAAATATTTTTGTAAATAATTTTAATTATGATTCTGACAGGTCAAAGGCAAAAGAAGAACTTACACAATTTTATGACAAATTAGTTGATGATCCCATATTTATGAAAATAGCTCTTAATTTCTTAAAACATCCCCAATTGACTGAAATTATTAATTCCAATCAGGGAACCCAAGCTATCTTGTTGGACGAGAATTCAATAATGGAGTTTAAACAGTTTATTATATCTTCTTTCAGGCTGAGAATGAATGATGATTTAAAACATTCTCTCGCAGTTACAAATCAATATTCAATGGATTTTGGAACCGGCAAAAAATCTGATGTTTTTATTTTTGACTCTGTTTTCAAAGAGTTGCCGATTTTCGAAACAGAAAATGGAGTAATTAATCTTACCAGAGAAAACTATATCAGGATTATCCTAAGGCATGAGCATTATCATGCAAAAATTCTATCTGAAGGTATTAAGCTTACAGATGATTTGTATCTTAATAGTTCAAATTATTCATCTGTACTCCCCCAGGTTCAAAGTTTAGTTGAAGAAATGGAAGCTTACATCGGCGTTTACCAACATTATAAGCAAAATGGAAAAGGCAACCCGCAATTGATTGAGGCAGCTGATATGATGCGCAAAGCTTATTACTTTTATGATAATAAACTTCAAGGCGGAAAGTATACTGCATTTGAAAATAAATTAATAGGGTTCCAATTGTCACGCGTTGAAAAGCTAATGCCGGAATTGAACTCCTTATTAGATGGAATAAGAATAAAAATTAACTACATTAAATAAATAAAATGCTAAACAAATCAATTGGGATTTCAAGGTGGATGCGAAATGCCTGACCTAGAAACAAGGCTTTCAAGAAGAGAATTATTGAAAGGAATAGTTGCGGCTGTACCTGTACTCTCAAACATTGCAAATATGCTTTCTTCAAATGATGAGGTGACTTACCAACAAGCCCTTGCCGACAAGGAAAATAAAAAAGGGTTGAGGCAGAAATACCTCAAGCAACTTGTTAGAAATTCCCCATATAGCCGTTTTATAACCAATGTTATTTATGACCACAATAGAGAATATGCACCACTTGAAACATCGGATATTCCAAAAATTAAAAAAAATCCAAGGTTAATTTGGGAAATAATCAATGAATACCTGTATACTCATGATTCTTCTTATCAAGGCAAGAGTTCAGAATCAAAAGCGGAGTTGAGAAAAAAATTTATGCAATCCGAAGACAACAGGTCAAATTTTGAGCAATACTTAAAAGAGAGGGCAAGCAGGGCAGTAACTTACTTAAGTGACAAGTTTGCAATTGTTAGCTGCAACGATTCAGGTTTTGGCACTCACCTGGGCTCAACTCTTTATGTATTTGGCAGAGTATTTCAAGACATTACTATGGATGGGGCCAAGGGTTCATTGAATGTACCCCCGTCAGAAAAGTATCTCAAGGCAATATTAGAACATGAATTTGCTCATGCTGAGGATAATTATAACGGCATTAATTTGCAATGGTTTAAGGCCGACAGAAACAACTATCTTGACGTGCATCCTGAAATTCTTGATCTTGTAAAAGAAGCACGTGGATTTTTGAGGCAGTTTGACACTATCAAGCATTATGAACTGACAGAACCAAGCAGGTTGTTAAGCAACGATATTTTTAGCCTGCCACCTGACTATTTTCAGTCCGTTTATTCGTTGGCCACTTACTTGAGCATAAAAAGCGACTTTTTGGATCCGAAGAAATTGAGCTTCGTGGACTCAATGATTGTTTCAAATGTGCTGGGTGATATCAGAAAAAGAATTCCGGAAATTGCAATTATCCCCAGGTCAAGAAAATTTTTTGAAAATTTTAAAGCAATGTAAACAAAAATGCTAAACAAATCAATCCACATAATAAAGCAAATGCAGTACCCAACCGGGCTTTTTGCAGCCAGCAAAATGACAGTGAAGACGGGCTACAACCTTGCATGGATAAGGGATAATGTTTACACTGCAATTGGCTTGGAGGCAGCTCAAAAATATCAAGACGTAAAAAGAACATTAAGGGCTTTAATGAATATCCTTCTAAAGCATGAGTACAAGATTGACTGGGCTATACAAGAAAAGCCAAAGCACCATTATCAATACATTCATCCAAGATATGACCCAATCACAATGGAGGAGATTTGGGAGCAATGGGGCAATAAGCAGAACGACGCAATCGGCGCTTTATTATTCAAGGTCGGCGATTTAGAGCAAAAGGGAATTAAGATTATAAGAAACAAGAATGATTTCAGGATTCTGCAAAAGCTTGTCAATTATCTTGAAGTGATTGAATACTGGCACGACGCAGACAATGGGATGTGGGAAGAGAATGAGGAAATTCATGCATCTTCAATCGGTGCATGCGTTGCAGGATTGAAGAAAATAAGCAAAATTGCTGAAGTTAAGCCAGAAATAATTAAAAATGGGGAGGTTGCTTTGAATAAATTATTGCCAAGGGAATCAGAAACAAAAGACGTCGACCTTGCATTATTATCATTAATATTCCCATATAATATTGTTTCAAATGAACAAAGAATCGAAATATTAAAAAATGTTGAGGAAAAATTAGTTAAAGACAAAGGCATAATAAGATACATTGGCGACAAATATCATTACAGGAGTGGGGAAGCACAATGGACAAAAGGATTGCCGTGGCTTGCAATTATCTACAAAAAATTAAATAATCCTGAAAAATATGCTTACTATATGAGGAAAACAGTTGAAGCAATGAACGAAAAAGGTGAATTGCCTGAATTATACTATGCCGATTCAAATGAGCACAATGAAAACTGCCCGCTGGCATGGTCACAAGCATTGTTTGTGGCGGGGCTGAAGGGATAAAAAATAATTTATCTTTGAAAATGAGTCGCAAAACAAAATACGAATCTAATCATCCGATTAAAAATCAAGTGAGGAATCCCGGCTCTATTTTTAGAGGTAAAAAATTAACTCTGGAAATAACTGCCTTTTTGATGGCGACAGCAGGTATTGGTTTAGTAGAATTAAGAAATTATAATTCTCGACAATCTGTTAATCACCCACCAATTTCACTTCCAAGCCCTGTGCCAAAAGATTCGGCATCATATATACCGAATACTGTTGCGCAGCCTCAAGACCTTGAAGCAAAATCTGATACTTCTAAATTTAAATTTTCTATATCAAGAGGTATTCCGTACAATCCAGATTCTTTACCGCCTATTACATTATTTGAATTAAGCGGGAACTACAGGCCATCTTCACAAGAACAGCAGTTTGATTTAAAACAAATAATAGACCAAAGCCCTGAATGGAAGGGTAACTTAGAACAATTGTTAAAAGAGTCAAAAACATTCTGGTATAAACCGGAGCCAGATATAGCATATTCCAAAAATTTCATAGCACAAGCTGAAAGGGGAATCAAGCATTTCTTTAATTTTATTCGAAGCTCGCAAATCAAAATTCCAAAATTTGAATTTATACAAATACAAAAAGATGAGAAAATAGACTATTTAAATGAAAATACTGATGGTAGAGTGAAATTTTATTTAGTTTCAGCTATGGGTGTAACGCAAACAATGACATTCTCAGCCAAATACCTTTATTCTTCGGTAGACTTAACTCGAACGCTAAGAATTTCAGGCCAGGCACCATTAAAATATGATACTATTAAAGAATTTAAAGAAAGGTATACGCGAGCCCCAATTTTTATCAGCACAACGGATATAGGGTTGGATATTGTAGAAACTCCAGCGCTAGAGGTATTTCATAAGGTTCTTGCCCCTTATACTCTAGCTAATATTAATAGGGAGTACAATTTGAACATGACCCCTGAAGACACAGCACAATTAATTAACAAGCATACAACAATGGAAGAAAAGTTAGTACATGCAATTGGCATTCTTTGGCTCGGAAGGTATAGCCATGATGGTAATTTTGATATAAGCAATGAAGAATTGCAGCAACACTTTTTGAAAAAAGAACAAGTTTTTAAATATAATGGCGTAAATAAATTCAGCAAATATATTGCTGATATTGGGATAAGAAAAGCAATAAGCATGTATAGACTAAACCCTCAAGAATTATTTCGAGGAATTAATTAACACATTTATTTTTTATAAAAACAATTCATCAATTAATTCAACAAACATCGCATTGCTCCATGCCTGGTTTAAACACCCTTCGCTTCTTAATTCTTTTGCCGAGCTTAATTCCGCATGGCACCCAACACATCCTTTCCATAATATTTCTTGAGTGCTTGCCTGAATTATTTTTTGAACGTATTTTTCAAATTTTTTTTTATTAATTTTGTTCAGTTGAATTGCAGCAAGATTATTAATCCAAAACCATGAGTCCCCCCTGTGATAGCTTTTCCTGTCCTCCCCTGTGCTGGCATCACAAAACAATGGATTATTCTTGTCAATTGTAGAAAGGCCGCCCCAGTCAAGCCACAGGCTTTTCAAAGCATTTTCAAAACATGTTTCCCATTCAGAATTGGACAATAATTGAGGATAAGCATAGGATGCTAAAAATATGTTTGGCCTTATGTCCAAGGTGCCCAGCCCGTCTGCAAGAGTTTTTCCGTTCCAAAATTTTTGTTTTACTTTGATTTTTAAAGTATTTTCAAGGATTTTGTATTTCTGGTTTTGGGTTAATTCAAAAAGCATTTTGTACAAATTCAGCCTGAACGCCTGTATTTCAATTCTGGCACCGGACCTGGTGTCATTTCCATAATTCGTATCCATCCATGTTTCTTTTGGAGCGTTAATCTCTAGGCTTTCGCTTGTGTGCTTTTTCAGCAGACCATAAAATGATTTTTCAAGCGAGCTTTCTATTTCATAAGCAAGCTGATGATATTCATTCTCTTTTTTTTTGATCAATGCCCTGCATTTTTTCATATATTCCTGAATTCTTGCGGAATCGGCATTCTTTAATGACGTGATGGATTTTTTTATGAAATTAACGGCCTCTTTGCTCTTTTCAATTTTATCTATAAGTTCCCTGCATCTCAAAAAAAGCCAGCCGTGGGAATCAGCATTGCTGATGCTGTACATATCGTGAATTCCAAATTGATTTGGAAGCCGTCCATCGTCCATTATTTTTTCCAAAGATTCAATGAGAAGTTTTTTCGTAAACTCAGAATCTATGCTTGAAAACGCCTTCAGTGAAACAAGAATATCCCTTGACCATAGCTGGAAGAACCACGGCAGGCCTGCAAAAATTCCGAAATTGCCATTGATGTAAAATGACAGGCTGCTCAGCGAGTTGATTGCATTTAAATAGGCCATTTTCAGCTCATCATTTATTTTTTTGTCAGAAATTAACTTCCTGATGCTTTCATTTTTCATAATTTTTAAAAAATTTTCCATTTCGCTGGTTTTTAATTCATGCATATTATTAAAAATACGGTTGCACTCTTCAATTGCCTTTGCCTTGCTATTTGACATTGAAAAAACAAATTTTGAGCCTTTAAGCCCCAGAGCATTAAACACGTGCCTGGTGTTGGGGTGAGAATTTCTTTGCTCGTCAAAGTCATACTTCCTTTCAACCCATGAATTATTTTTCCTGAATCCGGTTCTGCTGCTTTTTACCGCCATGTACAATTCAAATTCCTTTTCGCCATCGCTTGCATCTTCCCTCTTGTCGGTTTTTTTTGTGAATTTAACGACAACAACCCCGCCCTCATCCAAAATTTCATAATTCCTGCCCCATTCCCGGTTGTCATACGAGCCCTTGCAGTCCATAAAAATATTTATCTCTTTCTCGCTGTCCAGCTCATAAATCATAGAATTGCAGTTTCTGGGCATCAAAAATAATTCAACAGCATTTTCCTTTCTCCTTTCAGCAGAATAAAAATTATTTTTCAGGCTTAAAACCTTGTTGCTGCCGATGACTTCTATGTTTTCGATGAACTTGTACATGCTCATTGATTTTTCATCAAGCCAGAACAGGCCGAAATATCTTGAGCTCGGATTGCTGAAGAAGCTGCAATAGCTCCCATTTTTGTTTGTCAGGAGGAATCCTGCATCAGCCCCAATGTTTTTCCATATTTTTAAAATTCCCACATCATGTATTATTTCCATTTTTTAACAGTTAAAAATAGTTACCACCAATTTTTTCGGTTAAGTTTATTTGGAATATTTTATTTGATTATTTTTTATGTTAATATATTGGCGAGGCTTTAGCGGCTGGCAACTAGCGAAAGCCGAGCACAATATATTGTGAGCAAAGCGAACGGATTTAATCCACAATTATTCAAATTTAAAGTGCTTGTTCTTCTTGCGCTTGACATTTGGCGCAATCCAGTAACAAAAGTTTCAATAATATTTTTTTTAAAATATAATTTAAAAATTAAAACCTAACTCTAAACTTTCTCAACAGCGAGATTATGCGCATCTATGTAATGAATAACAAAGCTTTTCCAGTCAGCCAGCGAAGCAACTTTTCTTGCCTGCATCTTGTTTGCTGTCCTGTCCTCTTTTGAGAGGTTTGCAAACCTGAACATCACATTGACAAGCTGATTTACAACATCATCTTCATTTCTATTCATTCTTTTTAGCACAAAAACTCCAGGTGCATCTGATTGCGCGCACTCATTGCAAAAATATCGCCCAAATCCTGCCAAATCAGTTGTAACGGAAGAAACTCCAAGCGCCCCTGCCTCTAATGGGGTGTATCCCCACGGCTCATAGTAGCTCGGGAAAATTCCGAGATGCGAGCCCTGCATTGCCTCGTAATAATTGAGGTTAAGCAAGCCGTCAGCACCGCTGAGATAAATTGGATAGTATATAATCTTGACAGAATCATTTTCCTCATTTTTCAGGTTTGCTGAATTAATTGCATCTAGTATAGTATCCTTCTCTTCATATAAGTCATGAGTAATCAAAGGAGGATTTCCTTTTTTGACAAACCTTGCAATTCTTATTTTCATCTCAGTCAGGAATTCATCATCAAAAAGGTTTTCTTTGGCTATTTTTTTGTTTGATACTAGGGAGTAAACCACATTTTTTTCAACGTCATCCTGGACTTCTTCAAGAGCATCCTTTATATCCTGATAAATGGTTTTATTTTCCAGCAATTCAGGCTTTATGTTCCTAAAATTAGCGGGCACCCAAATGAATGCAATAATTGTTTTTTTGCTCTTTTCCTGCTTGAGCTTTTCATTCAGCCTTCCCAATGCCTTTATGTAAACATCAATTCCCTTGTCATGAAATTCATACCTCCCTGCAAGAAAATAAATCAGGGTTTCCTTCGGGTCAAAAGTGTAGTAGGGAAAAAAATAATACAGCATGAATTCCCTTATCCTGTCTCTTTGCAGCTTATGCTTGATAATGACTTCTTCAAAAGACGGGAACTTGCTTATGTCCAGCCCATTTGGCAAAAGCACATCCGGCTTTTTATTCAAGAGGTATGACGCCTCCATACCCGTAATCTCGCTGACTGTTGTAAAAACATCAGCAAATGCAGCGGAGTTTTTTTCCACGAGGTGCTTTGCCTCTGTGTTGTATTTGTAGGCTTCCTGATCTGGATTTATCTTTTCCCATACATTGTAAATGTCAATGTTTGAGCTTGCCAGAGTTCTTCCGAGAATTGTTGCATGCGTAGTGAAAACAGTTGCAACTCTTGGGCTTTTCTTTTTTAGGTAAAGCAATCCTGTTCCAGAAAGCCATTCATGGAAATGCGCCACTACTTTTTTGTTCTCAAAGCATGTTGACAATTTTTCAATCAGCATCCCTGCCGTGTAAGCCCATATCACCGGCTCGTCATAATCTGCAGGCGCCCTCAATGAATCTATTTTGTACCAGTCCCATAGCTCTCTTTTTATTTCGTTAATCCGGCTTTTGTAACCCACAAAGTCTATCAGGATTGTGTAAGGGGAGCCTTCAATAAGCCACTTTCCAAAATGGCAGATTATGCCGATTTTTCTGAACTCCTCAAAATGGGTTTTGCAAAAATCTTTTGGCACTTCTTCCTGAAACTGGCCTATCGCCTTTGACGCGAAATAAGGGCCTACAAGAAAATACTGCTCGCCATATGATTCAACCATTCTTGCAGCTTTTGACTTTACAACAGTATATATGCCGCCGACCTTGTTGCACACTTCCCATGACACTTCAAACAAGACATCTGCTTTTTTATTCATTAATCTTCAAGTTTGATTATTTGTTTATAAATCTTTGACACTACTTAAAAGGAAAAATACATTTAAATCACAAACCTTTTATAGAACCTTATGAAGTGATGTTATAACTATAATAGTTAGAACGTGGTTGTATTATAGATAAAAGGTGGTACTAATTAGGAACGGCTTTCCTTTAAAGAGGACATTTATTGATTTAAGAAACTCAATTCTATTGTGCCTGGCACCCGGACAGAAAACTATTAACCAGATTTCAAGCGAAACGGGAATTAACTGGAAAACGGTTGAGAGGCACCTTATTTATCTTAATGGGAAAGGGTGGGTGAGGGAGGCATTTAGTTCTGCATATGCCAGGATTTTTGAGCTGACAGCTTTTGGAAAGGATTATCTCAGAAAAAATAACGGCAGGAATTTTAAAATCTCTGATGAAAAGATTGTCAGGGTATATGGTGATATAAACTTATGAAAGTACTAATGTTTGGCTGGGAGTTTCCTCCGTTGAGCAGCGGTGGACTTGGGACTGCATGCTACGGCTTGACAAAAAGCCTGAGCAGGAAAGGTGTAGAGATAACTTTCGTGCTTCCTTACTCAGCTGAAATCAGTGACGCAGATTTCCTGAAAATAATTCCTGCGGGCAACATAAAGATAAGGAAAATAACTTCTGTGCTCCAGCCTTATATGAGCCCTCAGGAATACAAAAGCATTGTAAGAAAAAAGTCCATGCCGGCGATTTACGGCTCAACGTTGTTTGATGAAGTTCAAAGATACACGCTTGCAGCAGAGAAGATTGCGGAAGAGGAAGACTTCGATATAATACACTGCCATGACTGGATGACATTTGGCGCGGGAATAATCGCAAAGAAAAAGAAAAACAGGCCCTTAGTTTTGCATGTCCATGCAACAGAGCACGACAGGACTGGCGGCCATAAGGTTAATCAACATGTTTACGATGCGGAAAGGCATGGAATGCATAAGGCGGACAAGGTAATTGCAGTCAGCAACTTCACAAAAAACAAAATCATGGCCCATTATGATATCCCATCAGAAAAAATAAATGTTGTTCATAATGCAGTTGATTTTTCACAGCATTATTATGACGAAATCTTTGAGATTAACAGGCACGACAAGATTGTGCTGTTCCTTGGAAGGCTAACTTTGCAGAAAGGCCCTGACAACTTCCTTTATGCCGCGAAGAAAGTTCTTGAAAAAGAAAAAAAATGTGAAGTTCATAATTGCAGGCTCAGGGGATATGGAGCCATTCATAATTGAAAAGGCAGCAGAGCTTGGAATTGCAGGCAGGGTTTTGTTTGCAGGATTCCTTAATCCTGACGATGTTGAAAGGGCTTACAAGATGGCGGATATTTATGTAATGCCTTCAGTGTCAGAGCCATTTGGAATAACAGCCCTTGAGGCCATGAAAAACAAAACGCCGGTAATTGTGTCAAACCAAAGTGGCGTTTCTGAAGTAATAAGGCACTGCCTCAAGGTTGATTTTTGGGACATAAATGAATTAAGCAATAAAATTATATCTCTGTTGAGATATAATACCCTGCACGAGGCATTAAAGGAAAACGGCTATTCTGAAGTTAAAAAATTCAGCTGGGATATTCCTGCAGAAAAATGCATTGATATTTACAGCGAGCTTATCAGCAAATGTTAAATATAAGTTTAAAATGATAAACTTAATGAGATGTATGGCGAAGCCGGGCGTATGGCAGAGGGCGAGGCTTAGCACAAACTATTGTGCCGAAGGCACGGATTGAAAATTTAAAAAAACTCAGCGAAAAAATAGCTAAAAAGCAATGTATAAACTAAACATTAAACAAAAAACCCAATATCACTCGAAGTGAGATTCGAACGATGAGTGAGAATAAAAACAATTTCAATAAACCTATAATCCAATAAATAAAAATACAGCAAATACAAAAAATTAAAAACAAAAATGGTAAGCGTTTGCTTTTATTTCCAGGTGCACCAGCCTTTGAGGCTGAGAAGATACTCTATATTTGAAATAGGCCATCATAATAGTTATTTTGATGAGCAGAAAAATGAGGCAATAATAAGGAAGGTTGCGCATAAAAGCTATTTGCCTGCAAACAAAATCATTCTTGACTTGATAAATAATACTGACGGCAGATTCAAGGCTGCATACAGCCTGACCGGAATTGCACTCGAGCAGCTTGAAAGATACTGTCCGGAAGTTATCGACAGCTTCAAAAAGCTGGTCGGCACGGGATGCGTTGAAATACTTGATGAAACATATTATCATACGCTTTCATTCCTGTATTCAAAGGACGAATTTAAGGAGCAGGTTGAGCTTCACAATAAAAAAATAAGGCAATTGCTAAATTTCAAGCCTAAGGTTTTTAGGAACACGGAGCTCATTTACAGCAACGAGCTTGCAGGATATGTGGAAAAAATGGGTTACGATGGGATTCTTGCAGAGGGCGCTGACCATATTCTCGGTTGGAGAAGCCCGAATTTCGTCTATAATCCAAAAGGGATGAAAAATTTCAAGCTGCTTGTGAAAAATTACAGGCTGAGCGACGACATTGCGTTCAGGTTTTCAGAAAAAAGCTGGAAAGAATTTCCTTTGACAGCGCCAAAATATGCAAACTGGATAAACAGGATAAACGGAAACGGGAATGTTGTGAATCTTTTCATGGACTATGAGACATTTGGCGAGCACCAGTGGGAAGACCATGGAATTTTTGAGTTCCTGAAGCAAGCTCCTCATGAAATTCTAAAAAACCCGGACAATGATTTTTTAACGCCAAGTGAGGCGATTAAAAGATATGAATCCGTTGCAGAGCTTGATTTTCCGCATTTCGTAAGCTGGGCAGATGTTGAAAGGGACTTAAGCGCCTGGCTTGGCAACAAAATGCAGCAGGAAGCTTTAAGGGAAATTTATGTTTTAGAGCAGTCTGTAAAATCCTCAAGAAATACTGTATTGATAGACGAATGGAGGAAGCTCCAGACAAGTGACCATTTCTATTACATGTGTACAAAATGGTTTAATGACGGCGATGTGCACAAGTACTTCAATCCCTATGACAGCCCATATGAAGCTTTCATCTCATACATGAACATTCTGAACGATTTTAAGATTAAGGCGAACAGGCTGGGTGAAGTTCAAATCAGCAGTTAAGCTTTAGATGATGGTACAAATTTCGGCTCATTCGGTGGCAGCATATCAGTAAAAAATGATGCAATTTTGCTTTTATTTGGGTTTCCGGTGTCAATTGCTGATGTGTAACCGCTTAATGAGTATAAAGAAAAAACAAGAGTAAATAAAAAAAAGATTGAATCATATCCGACCGGTTCGATACCCACAAGGCTGTACAGAGAATATCCACAAGTATGATGCAAAAAAGAGTTAGAAGCTAAAATAAAAGTTATTCGTGCCATATTTCTCATTTCATTTCTCCATATTTCTCTTTTAAAATTTTTGATTCCTTCACTTGAATTTGCTAATTTGTCCCAACGCCTAGATTTATTGTTATTCCTGTGTAGGTTGTAATTATGTAGTCCAGCACCTGCTAAACTTAATGGTAAATAAACTGAAAAATCCCCAGGTAGTGTTAAGGAAGCTACACCGGAAACAAAACCTCCTTCAGCATAAAAATTGGAAAGAGAGTATTGGTCCCTACCAGTTTTTCTATTGTATGTACTATACAATGAATTCACTAAGGACTCAACTTCATTTTCTGCAAATTTTAAAGGGACTGCAATTTTTTCTAAAAGTGAAATAAGGTATCATATTTTAATTTAAAAAACCTTTGCTATTTTAGAGTAATTACAGAAATTAACAAAAACTAAGCCTAACCAAAACCTTTATATACAGGGTATACTTAAGGTATACCATGCGTACAATAACAACAATCAAGCTCGAAAAAAGCACAAAATCTGAATTGGATCATCTGAAGCTTAAATCTGAAAGTTATAATGAAGCAATAAGTAGATTGATTTCTGATGCAAGGAACTCAGGCCTAAAGGAAGAGCTGGTCGAGGCTTACAAAAGCATGGGCAAAAAAGACTTAGAGCTTCTCAATGAGTGGGAAAACTCATCCAGCGAACTGTAACCATGGCTGAAGTTAAGAGAGGGGACATCTGGCTGGTCAATTTAGACCCAACTGTTGGGCATGAAATCAAAAAGTCAAGGCCGGCTGTCATAATTCAGAACGATTTGGGAAATAAGTACAGCCCAATTACCATAATTGCGCCTATAACTTCCCAAAATATAGATAAAACTTACCCTATAGAGGTCATTTTGGATAAAAAAAACTCTGGCCTTGAAAAGAATTCCAAGGTACTTCTAAATCAGATTAGGGCCATAGACAAAAGAAGGCTAATAAAAAAACTTGGAAGAGTTGATTACATAAGTATGAATAAAGTAAATGATTCGCTAAAGATTAGCTTGGGACTTGTAGAGATTGATTAAAATCCGAAAACTATAAATATAAAAGAGTAAATAATTCAATAATAAGGTGATATTGTGTTAAAAAAAAAGGGAAAGACTTCTAGAAAGACTCTTGAGACTGCTCTCAAATCAGGCTCTAAAAAGCCGTTGCAAAGCGTTGAAGTCATCATAAGAAAAAAAGTCCTTGGCGAAGCCCCTAAAGAGCACCATTTTGTTGTCGCAGACGGGAGAAAACTGAAGAATATAATAGAATTGGCAGACGCGCTTGAGACAATGAGCGAGGAGATATTCAGCCATCATGCCAACGAATTCAAGAATGATTTCAGCTCCTGGGTTAAGGACGTATTTTACGACCACAGCCTTGCAGAAGACATAATAAGGGCGAAAAACAGGCTTGAGACACAAATAGTTGTTTTAAGAAGATTGGTTAAGGAATTAATGTAGGTTAACCATGGTTACAGAACAGGAAGCAATAAAATATTTAAGTGAAGTTTCTCCTGATAAATGCTTTTGGGTAAACAACGGGCCGATATTAAAAAAAATAGAGGATTTGCTGAATTATATACCTAACATGAGCGATGAAACATTTAATCATCATGTAAACAAGGACAAGAACGATTTTAGCAGCTGGATAAACGAAATCGTAGAGGATAAAAAGCTAGCAAATGACCTTCTCAGCTCCAAAACCAAAAATGCTGTTACAGGCAAGCTGCAAAAACGCATTAATATTCTTAGAAAGAAGGCACAGAATTATAAGAATATCTAAGGCAAGTGCGCTTTAAAATCTACCGATAGATTTAAATACTTCTCCGAGGTATCATCCCAAACCGTGTTTGCCACAATAGGCGATTCTTATAGAGGTGAAAAAGATGGACTTTGATCAAAGAGAATGCCCGGGTTGTGGTACTATCATCGAAGAAGGAGAAGTTGAGTGCCCTTCATGCGGAGAAAGCATTATGGATGAGCAGGACGAGCCTTTGTAAGACTATGGGGTGAGCCACATGAAAATGTTTTTTGACGACGACGACGATGACGGAGATACCGATTGGGATGACGGTGACAATTAGCAAATCTAATATGGAAGAATTCACAAAATACGAGCACGCAAGGATTGTAGGCGCAAGGGCATTGCAGATTTCTATGGGTGCACCTTTCATGATCAAGCTGACGGATGATGACTTGAAGAAAATTGGATACAACCCGATTGAAATAGCTAAGATGGAATTCAAGCTGGGCATTATACCGATTCAGGTAAAAAGGCCAATGCCCGGAATCATGAACAGGGATGCTGCGTCAAAGCCATTTGATCAGACCAAATTGGAGTAAAAATAAAAATGGGAAGAATAAAAACATTGCTGGTAAAAAGGCTTGCAAAGAAGCTCATAAAAGTGCATGGGAGCGAATTCACGCCAGAATTTGACAAGAACAAAGCGTTAGTGCAAAAATACACCAATGTAGTCTCGCACAAAATGAGGAACATAATCGCAGGTTACACTTCAAGGCTCATCAGGCAAAAAATAATTCTCGAAGGCCAGCCGAGAAGAAGGATACATGAAGAGGATTTGAGCAAGTTTTATCAGTAAAATATTATTTCTTAAACTTCTCCCTTAATTTTCTTTCAACAATCTCAGGAACAAATCCTTTTACAGGCCCTTGGAACATCGCAATTTCTTTTATGATGCTTGAGCTTAAAAATGCATAGTCATCCTTTGTCATGATGAAGATAGTCTCAATGTCTTTTTCAAATTCCCTGTTGAACTGCGCCCTTTGGAACTCAAACTCGAAATCTGAAATGGCCCTTAACCCCCTTACAATAACATTTGAATTTTTTCCTTTTACATAATTCAAAATTAATCCGTTGGAATATTCAATCTCGATATTTTTATGCTTTTTAAGTGATTCCTCAAGCATTGAAACCCTTTCTTGAGGGGTAAATGTAGATTTCTTTTGCGGATTGTCGGCAACAACAATATACAATTTGTCAAACAGTTTCAGCGCCCTTTCTATAATATCGATGTGCCCGTTTGTAACAGGGTCAAAAGTTCCTGGATAAACTGCGGTTTTCATATTGGATAAGTATTGTTCCAGTATTTTTAAGGTTTTTGGACAATTCAAATGTGCCAAAGATTTAAATATACTCATTGACTAGGCTTAGTAGAAAATCTCCATCAAAATAGCCCCTAAGTTGTAGGCTATCAACCGCATGTATATTTCTGCCCGTTGCGTTCGGGCAGTTAAACCACGCAAGTGGTTTCCAAATAGTCTCTTTAAAGCAGAAAACAAAGACTCTATCAAATTTCTCTGCCAGTAAAGGCAATAATCAAAACAATCCTTAAGTTGTTTTCTGTACTGCCCTTTAGCCCAGTTCTTCTTGACAGGAATTATGCTGTAAGTTCCTTTT
>CAYNCK010000099.1:0-2390 GCA_964396095.1 uncultured Methanosarcinales archaeon | reverse complement strand
ACGGCACATTGCTCAGCAAGCAGCTTGTTGACGAGCTTGCGGATGCAGGTCTGACAAGGATAAACCTGTCGCTTAATGCATTGGATCCGGAAAAGGCGCAGAAATTGGCAGGCCATCCGTATAATCTGGACAAAGTGATGGAAATTGCAAGGTACATTCCTACTAAAATGGACTTGATAATAGCGCCTGTCTGGATGCCGGGCTACAATGACGAAGAGCTTCCAAAGCTGGCCAAATTTGCAGAAGAGATCGGAGCCGGCAAAGCATGCCCGCCCATTGGCATACAAAACCTCCTTAACTATAAATTCGGAAGAAATGTAATTGAAAGTGTCCCAATGGAAGAGTTCTATAAAAAAATGAGAGAACTGGAAGAGAAGCACGGCATAAAGCTCATATTTGATAAATCCGCTTTTGACGTCGAGGATTTGCCGGAACTGCCAAAGCCGTTCAAAAAAGGACAGATTGTAGAGGCAGAGATAGTTTTGCCCGGCAGGATAGGTAATGAGAAAATTGCCGTGGCCAAGGGAAGGCTGATTTCCGTGCCTGACTGCTACAAAGAAGAAGGCTCAAAAGTGAAATTAAGGATTAAAAGAACAAAGCATAATATCTTTTTGGGAGAATTATTGAATTATACTCACGGATAATAATAATTGAGCAATAGTTATCCACTCGTAATATGTCGGAAATTGCAAAAATATTTAATAAATTGTTACAATTTCCGAGCATGCTCAAAAATTCCGTTATGTATTAGTAACTTGGAATTTTTGACAAGTAAAGGCAATAATTATGCTCAATTATTTGTTGCCTTTACTATAACAATCTTTAATTGAAAGGCTATTTGGCTTTTAGTTTAGCTCTTGTATCAACAATATAGTTGTAGATGTAATTAATAGTATACCCTATGTAATTTCTGGCGTCCTCAAGCTCAACATTCTTCATCATAATGCAGAAAAAAAACTTGCTGGTGTCGATGTACATTATGCCGCAATCGTGGAATAACTTAGTATCTTCAATATAATATTCACCGAATTTATCGGCAATGGTTACATTATCTGGAAGGTTTGCTGCCCTGTTGACATCGAAGTCAGTTGTTTTTGTCAATAATGACAAAATGTACTCTGAATCCTGCGCGTACAACACTGTGGACAGGTACAAGCTTGAGAAAACATTGTACATCTCTATTGGGGTGACCAAATTTGTGCTGGACCCGTATTCAACTCTTATAAATGGATACTCTACGTTTTCCTTTATATCCAAGTAATCCAAAAGTCGTGTTAATTCACTCCTGTCGACATGGTCAAATAGTACATTAAGGGCGGTATTGTCTGATTCCCTGAGCATTTTTTCCAGCAAAACCCTTACAGTTAATTCCTTTTCTTTTGCCAAATACAGAGTTCCATAACTGTCGGTTCTGTCATTCTCTTCGATAGGAAGTTTTGTGTCCAATGTCAGCCTTCCATCCTCTACTTTTTGCATAATCAAAATTGCGATTGGCAATTTGTTTAGGCTTGCAGGAAAGTAGCCTTCATTTTCATTTATGCCCATGCTTACACCATTACGGAGATTTTCGATGTAAATTGATGCAGTTAGGTTATGCTCGTTCAAGTAAGACTTTAAACCGACCTTAAGAGGATCAAAATTAGCTATTAAAAAACTCTTTGGCTGAAGTATTCCAGTATATATTCTTGGCGACAAAAGCCCTATTGGACTTAAGTTTTTCAAAGAGTTGGTCTGGTTTGAATATTCTCTTTGAACCGCAGTAATATTCAATGTTTCGTTCATGGATTTCTGGTTGTTAAGAGTTAATTGATTGTTATTTGATAAGATATTTTTGGTGCAGTTTTCCCTGTTCTTTTCCTGAAGCAACATTGTCTTACTAGAAAAGTTTAATTGAGGGATTTGTTCTTTTTGCAGTATACCTAATGAACTAAGAATGAATAATGCGAGAAGGAAACCTAAAATAATATAGAATGATATCCACAGAATCTGAAAAATTCTAACCTTCCCCATATACTCTCTATCATAGCTCTTTTTAAAAGAAAACAAAGATAAAAAAGAAAGAAAAAAATAAAGGGTTTAAACCCTTATTTGACCATAGCTGCTGTTGAGTCAGCTGCTGGTGCAGTTGGGGTAGCAACTGTCAATTGGTTATTGACCTTCTTAACAACTACCTTCTTGCCGGTCAAGCTTGACTTGTAGTCACCGTAGTTTGCAACAACTGCTGCTGCATTTCTTGTGTCTACAGCTGAGTAACCTGCTACTAGCATAGCAACATAACCATCGTTGGTATTCCAAACTTGGATCATACCCTCTCCGGGTGTGAAGCCTGCTGTACAGTCAGTTGGGTTGCCCATGATTGTTGCAGATGCTGCGTTTGCACATGGTCCACC
>CAYNCK010000098.1:0-19572 GCA_964396095.1 uncultured Methanosarcinales archaeon | reverse complement strand
TTGGAACAAAAAGGCTCCTGCATTTATTACATTTATACCTTTGTTTCTTGCCAGATTGATTATAGCGAAAACCCGCTTTGACAAAATCTGTAGAATTTTTGCAGAAAATACATTTTGTCATAAGTATCACCTCAAAACTTTCAGAGATGAGCTTATATATAAACATGCCGAAGATTAAATACTATCGTATTTGGACAGGAATGAACCGCCAGAAGTCAAAAAATTTCTAAATTAACTAATTATAGATTCAAAATTAAAATTTCATTCAAACTTCATAACTCTTCCTTCAAAATCTTCTTTCATCAAAAGAACAACTCTTGAAGGCTCGTGCTCGTCAATTAATTTATAGTCTGCATATTTTGCAATCTCAAAAGCAAACTCTTTAACTTCATCATGCAATGGCATATTAATCTGCTCAAGCCTTTCCCTTGACATTCCTACCCACATGTAAGCCTTGACTTCAACAAACATAGGCTGGCTTAGCTTTATTATTTCTGCCCATTGCTCGGCATTAACCATATTCATCCCCTTAATTAAAGTAAACCTAAGCACGGTTCTTGTTTTTTCCCTTAACTTTGGAAGCAGTGTCAATGTTTTATACAATCCCTGCCATGCATTCTTTATAATAGGCCTGTCAATTATATTGAACAATTCCTCATTTGGAGCATCAACAGAAATGTAAAGCTGTGTTGGAGGCTCGTCAATAAGTTTCTCAATTCTTTCAGGCAATAATCCGTTGCTTACAACAAAAGTCGAGAAATTCTTTTTGTGGTACTCTTTAATCAATTCCGGCAGTTTTGGATACAAGGTCGGCTCGCCATCTAGCGAAATTGCAACATGCTGGGGATTCATTGCCCTCTCAAATTTTTCATCGCTTGTTTTTTCATTGCCCCCAAATCCTGACAATAATTTTCTTTGCGCTTCAATTGTGCCTTCAACAATTTCAAAAGGTTCATCCATGCCCTTTTCCATTGCAGGCTGAGTATGATATCTCAAATCACGCCAGCAAAAAACGCATGCATTGTTGCATGTGTAAGTTGGCGTCATCTGAATGCACTGATGTGAGTTTATGCCGTAAAACTTGTTTTTATAGCACCCACCCTCGCCCCTCAGATCGCTTTTAGTCCAGTGGCAGGTTTTAACTCTTGAATGGCTGCCAACAGACTCATACTGCTGCTTTTTCAAAATCAGTTTTACATCTGCAGTTATCATAACATATGCTAAAATACAAATCTATATAAATTTTGAGGTTTTCAATGAAAATATGGATTTAAAGCCGGCCTTGGAAAAGCTTGAGAAGAGCGCAGATTTCAGGAAATGGCACAATAAAAACAAACAAACCTATTTCTCATACGCATTCAGAATTCCACAGGAGATGCCAAACGAATGGCAGATTGGCTTTTATGACAGCAAGAAGGACAAGATAACTACCTTTGTGCTTGGATCCACTGTCGAGATAAGGCCGGAAGAAGATGTATTCAAGGAAGAAGAGTCAGAAGTTAATGAGATTGAATTGAAAAAAGTCAAGCTGGATTTTGACAGCATAATATCCAAGGCCAACGAATTCCAGGGCAAAAATTTTCCTAAAGACAAGAGCGTGAAGACGATCGCAATACTTCAAAACATTCCAAAGTATGGGAATATCTGGAACATTACATATGTTACTGAGTCGTTCAATACGCTGAACATGAAACTTGATGCATCAACAGGCAATGTTATTGAGCACAACATATCATCAATATTTTCATTTAGAAAAGAGTAACATAGCCTTGCAAAACTATATCTTTCAAAACTATATTCTTAATTGCGAATTGTTTAAATAGTAGTTAGATGCAAATAACTGAGTTTTCTTTGTGATTAATATGCTAAAAATAAAAATCAAAAAAGTGGCAGATGTCAAAACCCCATTTTATGCTCATAAAGGTGATTCAGGAGTTGACCTGTATTCTGCTGAAGACTGTATACTTAAGCCAATGGAGAGGAAGCTTGTTGCAACGGGCATAAAGGTAGCAATTCCTTTTGGATATGAAGCCCAGGTAAGGCCAAAAAGCGGGCTTGCAATTGAGCATGGGATAAGCCATGCAAATTGTGTTGGTACAATTGACTCGGGATATAGGGGTGAAATAAAAGTTCCTTTGATTAATTTAAGTGAGAAGCCTTACAAGATTGAAAAAGGGAAAAAAATTGGGCAGATGGTTTTTGCAAAAGTTGAAGAAGCCGTTTTTGAAGAAGTAGAAGAACTAGATACAACAACAAGAAATGAAGGTGGATTTGGAAGCACCGGATTGGATTAAAAAGAGGTGGAATTAATGGGAAAGGACACGAGCAAGCCTATAAGGTTCAAGACAGTTCAGAAAAACACAAAGCTGGGGGATTTTGGTGCAGAAGAGAAGTTTGAACTGAAGGCGGAAGAAAACCCGCCAGTAGACTAAATATTTAAATCAATACTCCGTCTAACTCTTTTTTTATATTAACAAAAACTTTTTGCAAAGTTCCTGACGAGTCCATTATTTTAATATTGTCACCGAGCATTTTTGGCATCCTTAAAAAATTCTTCCTTATCTTTTTCATGAACCCGAGCTGTTCAAACTTTTCCTTTTTCCTGTATTCTATCCTCTCAAGGGCAATTGCCGGACTGACATCAAGAATGAAAGCAATGTCGGGCTTCCTGAAGGGCTTATTTTTTTTAATCATTTCCTGTATTTTTAGGCCTTGGGCGCTTTGGAAGGCAATCGTGGAATAATAATACCTGTCGCATAAAACAATATTTACATCGTTTTTATTGCTGTTATTTAGGAAAGGCTCAATTGTCTTGCTTAAATGCTCTTTTCTGTCCTTCACAAATAATTCAGCCAATTTGTTCCTGCTGATTAACGGGTCTCTCTCGTTTTTAAGCATCTCCCTTATCCTGTTGCCGTAAGTTCCGTTAGTCGGCTCTCTTGTTGTTAGAATCCTGTATTTCTTGCTCTTTGAGAATAGATAATTGTGAAGCATCTTGACTATCTCGCTCTTTCCCGAGCCGTCAATTCCGTCAACAACAATGAAAATCGATTTTTTCATAAGTTTGTGAACCAAGCAGGATTTATTAAATTTTGTGAAAATCAAGATTAAATCTGAGTTTAGAAAAAGTAAATATCAGGATTTAAGCTTCTCTGCGCTTTTTCTTTCATTATAAATCTCTCGGATATCATTGTAAACCTTAGATTTTTCTTCAGGCCCTAAATTGTTGTAAATGCCCATAACCTTCAAATATTCCTTTTTTGCAGACTCCAAATCAAATTTGGCTAGTGCGTCCCTTGCATTTTTTATGCTGCTTTGTATCATTGAAATGTCATCCATTGATGCATCATCTGAAACCATACTTTCAACCTGAATCTCTGGAATTTTTTCTTTGGATTTGAACAGCCTCCTTAAAATTGATGGCTTTTCCTGCTTCTTAATGCTCTCAATTGCGCTGTTTATCTCGTCTTCTGCATCTTCCAGCTCTTTTGGCCTTGGTTTGCTTAATGTTTCTTTAAGGATGGAATTTATGCTATTATCTTTAACCCCAAAATCCCCCAGATTTTCTGGAAAATCCATGGATTCATCGCCTAGCTTATCAGGAATTTTAAAATCTGGATTATCAATGGCAAAATCCTCGTCAACTGGAGAAACTTTTGCATTCTTATTTTCAGCTTTTTTTGACGTAATCGGCTGGAAAAGAACACCAAGCTGTTTTAATCCGCTTTTTTTGTAAGATTTCTGCTTTTTCAGCTGTGACTTTGTCAATTTTTTTTCTTTGACTGTCTTTGATGGTTTTGCGGCATTTGGTTTGATATAATCATCCAATTCCCTAACAAGATTATCAAATTCCCTGACTTCAGGAATTTCATTGCTTCCCCCAACATCAATAATTTCGTCAGAGAATTTTGGCTTTTCAAGAACTAAACCTGTAGATTCCTCCTCAAGATCCAGTGTCGGAAATGGAGGGGGTGGGGGCAGTATCTCACTTATTTTATGCTTGGGCTTTAAGAAAAACATTATAATTCCTCTTTTTTACTAATTGAATTTAAATGTTTTAAATACTTTATTGTTTTAATCCAAAATTTCAATGATTTTTTCCATTGATCTGAGGCCTGAAGCGATTTTTACTTTCTTTTTCAGTAATTTTGAAAGAAACTCGATAATCTCAATATTTGCCTTGTTGTCTTCTGACTTTGCTTTGATTGATAATATATGGGCATTTCTTGTCTCATCAAATGATAATACCTTATTTTGTCTTGCATTTGGCTTTACAATGACTTTGAATTTGTTGCTTTGGATTTGCATGACAATTACTAAAAGTGAATCTATATAATAATTATTCACTACTTTTAAATAACAAAAATAGAAAGATTTATAAATGAGGGTTTTGTGCTTTAATACTAAAATGGCAGACACAAGAGAATTGACAGCATTAGTTGTGGATGATGAACCAGTTGTCGCAAATTTGTTGAGGCAAGCTTTGTCTAGGATACCCTACTTAAACGTTAAAACTTCCGAAAATGGACAGGAAGCTTATAGCATAATTGGTCAAAGCAGACCAGACATCCTTTATACAGATATAGTAATGCCTTCAATGTCGGGAGATATTCTGCTCAAGAAGCTTGTTCAAGAAGGATATAATATTCCTACTTTTGTAATTAGCGCAACATCAACGGATGAGCAAGGTGTGAGGGCTATTTACTATTCACATAGGATGTTTACACAACAACAGGCAGGTCAATTGCTATTGCCAATAAGTCCAACAATAGATGATACAAAGAATTTTATCGAAGGAGAAAAGTTAAATGTAGACCATCAACGTCAAACTGATGAAACTTTGAAATATGATTTTGGTTTCAATGTTTTAACAAAACCTTATGATTTACAAGAACTTCTTTATAAAACTCAAATCATTCAAGCAATGCTGCAAAACCCTCAATCGTAATCCCGCCAGGTATGTCCGCATTTCTCGCATTTTAAGAACTTGGTTTCAGGCTCATCTCCTGCCCTTGTCTGTACTAGCCAGAAATAGGCTGTCTTGTGGCTGCATTTTGGGCATTCAGCTGTTGTCTTTGGAAGGGTTTGCAGCTCGCCTATTTCTATGACTTGCACTTCCTTGTCGGTCTTAGGCACAGTTTCCTTAATAGTTGCGCCGTCTATATTAGTAGTCTTATACCCGCATGAACAAGTCAGTATCTTCTTACTATCTTCCTTTCTCGGCACGAGTATCGAGCCGCATTTTGGGCAAAACATACAAAGCTAAACTTTAAGCTAATTCTATATAAATTTAACCTTTTTGGACCGGAAGGTTCCTTAAGATGTCTAGAATATTCACAAAACCTATCTTAATATAGCCCAAAAAGGGAATCCTGAAAACAGCTATGCCTACTATCTGCTCCTCGCTTATTTTTGTTTCGTCCAGAAATTGGTTGCTGATGGATGAAGGGTTTGTCTTGTAGTTGTCGCCTTTTGTCTGAAAATAATAAATGCCGTCCTGCTGCCATTTCCTGACAACCCGGTGTATGATTGGGTCTTTTCTTGCGCTCCAAAATACTATTATATCTCCGATACTTATGCTTCCTGGGCTTTTGCCCTTTAAAACCATTATATCACCTTTATTGAATCCATTATTGAATGAAAATACGTTAAAATCCTTTTGATTTATGCTGTGGCTAATGTACCAGTCGCCTGCATTAAGCCACCAATTTTCAAAATTGGCATCATGCTCCATGCTTTCGCTTACAACAGCAACAACCGGATGTGATGTCTGAAGTACAAATCCGAGCCCGGGATAAACTAGGAACTTGATAATCACAAAAGCAAGAATTATGTTAACAAGCCAGCTCCATATGCTGTCATCTTCCCAAATAAAGCGCCATAGCTTTTTCAAAGTTTTCTTCCGGTCTCCCATAAATTTGTATCTTTGCAAAAAGAATAAAAAGGTTTGCTTTTATCTGATAATAACACGATGGAAAACAAAAAAGCTGAAAAGATGAAGTTTGCTAGATCCAACTATTATCAGGGCATATTGCAGCTGAGAGACATCAATGATGAAATCATGTCCTTCGTGCACAATCAAATCAGCAAGAGGCCCGATACATCGATTACGAAGACCGTGAAATACCACAATGGAGTGGATTATTACTTAACCTCGCAGAAATTCATAAGGATAATAGGCAAGAATCTAAAGGAAAGCTTTGGCGGAGAATTAATAACGAGCGCAAGGCTGCATACAACCAACAAGCAGGGCAAGCCTCTATATAGGGTTAATGCCCTTTTCAGGCTTCCAAGGTACAAGAAGGGCGATACGCTCACAACAAGAAGCGGTGACGAGGTAAGATTATTGAAGATAGGGAGAAAGATATTTGCAAAAAATATGAAAACCGGCAAAAAAATTGTGGTGAGAAATAATGATTTACCCAAAGAATAGCTGCTGTTTTTCCTTCCTATAATCGCTTATAATTTTTGCAGCCCAGCCAATTCTATCTTTTTCCATGTCAAACTGCCTTTTCTCAACAAACCCGAAGTACTTGTCTTCATCGAATTTAAGATTTTTCGAGCTGACAAAAATAAACGGAAGGCTTGATTCAATTTTTTTGCTGACCTGTTTCCTGTAAACTATTATGAGCACATTGTTTTTCAGCAATTCCACCAAACTATCACTGACAATATTCGGATCATCAACAAGGAGAAAATCATTTTTTTGCACGTTGAGGATTTTGTTCTTGAAATTAAACTCGTTTATGCCAAGGCTATCAAGCTTTTTTAATACGTACAAATTTTTAATGTTGGAAATGGCAGAATTTAGGTTTCTGATTATCATCTTCAGGTGCTCAATTTCTGTGTCTTTGTTTTTGACAGAATTTCCAAGATTTTTGAGCCTCTTTTCCCTGAAATCATCAATTGCCCTTGAGATATTTTTACGCGCCTTAATAATTGGATTTTTCTCCAAGCCAGTTAATTTATTTCTCAGGCTGTTATTGTAATTTTTTATCAGCTTAATCTCTGACTCATAAGCCTTGACCTGACTATACAGCCTTAGAAAATCATTCTCGTTCAGCTCTTTTTGCACAACAACTTTCTCAATTATTTTTGAATTATCATCCTTTTTTTCTATTATGCTAACGGCGCTCTTTATGCTTATCCTTTTCGAAATCACAAGCTCCTTGATTAAATTCTTTATAGCTTCCTTTTTATTCTCACTTACAAAAATATCTATCTTGTCAAGCAGAGGCTTTGCGCTCTTATAAGCAAACAATGCAGACGCCAATGCATCGGCCTGATGCTCGTCCTGCACGCTGAATTCAGATGCCATCGATTTCTTATCTATGACTTTCAAGTCCTCACTGGGATTAACTACCCTTGCTCCGAGTTTTGCTGAAAATTCCCTGACCAAATTTGGAATTTTTGCCTTGTCAGTTCCAACAAGAATTACTTTGCCGTGGCTTACAGAATTGGAAATAAGGATGTTCAAGTTCAGCTGCTTCGAAGAATCAAGATAAATTAAATTTCCTTCAATGTCAAGAACTGCAAAGCCTGCAGTGGTGCCGGGGTCAATGCCGACAATAAGCAGTTTTCTTGATCCCATCTAATTTGGGTGATATATTTATGTTTAAAAGTTTTGTTGTTTGCCGTGACAAAAACCTTTATAAGGCAAATTATTATACTGATATTTTATGGATACAGGGCAAAAAATTATAGGTGGTGCCATAGTCCAAGGCTTGGGTGAAGGCGCTTTTTTCCTGTCAATGCCCCATTATCAAAAAGAAATAAGGAAAAAGCTCGGCTTTAATGCTTATCCCGGAACTTTAAATTTGAAAGTTCAAGTCAGCAATTTAAAATTATTAAAAAATATTGATCCGATAAAAATAGAAGGATTTAAACATGAAAATAAAACATTTGGAGGGGCCGACTGCTACAAAGCAATAATTGAAAATATAAACGGCGCAATAATAATTCCAATTATAAATAAGCACAAAAAAAATATAATGGAATTTATAGCTCCAATTCATATCAAATCGGAATTGAACCTTAAAAATGGAGACAAAATAAAGTTTGAATTAAAATGAAAATAGGAATAGCTGACACGACATTTGCAAGAATTGACATGGCTTCATTTGCTGTCGATACAATCAAAAAAAATTCCGATGCAAAAATTGTAAGGTACACCGTTCCGGGATTCAAGGATTTGCCCGTTGCATGCAAGAAGCTGCTTGAAGAGGACGAATGTGACATTGCTATTGCACTTGGAATGGCGGGAAAGGCCCCAATTGACAAGCAATGCGCGCATGAGGCTGCAATGGGGCTGCAGACAGCTCAATTGATGGCAAATAAGCACATCATAGAGGTTTTTGTTTATACAGACGAGGCTAAAACAGACAAAGAACTATTGAAAATTGCTAAAAACAGAGTGATAAAGCATTCATTGAACACATTGGCCTTACTGAAAGGAAAAACAGAGCTTACAAAATTTGCAGGAACTGGAAAAAGGCAGGGCAAAGATGATGAAGGGTCTATAAAAATAAAATGAAAGAAAAAATTGCAATTGTTGTTTCAAGATTCAATCACGAAATAACATCTAAAATGACCAGAAAAGCCCAGCAGAGAGCCAAGGAGCTGAAGGTTAATGTTGTCAAAATAGTTGAGGTACCGGGAGCTTTTGAAATTCCCTTTGCTGTTCAAAAATTACTCAAGGACAAAAATGTCCAAGGCGTTGCTACAATCGGAGCAATCATAAAGGGAGATACGGACCACGATTTGGTTATAGGACACGCAATTGCAGGAAAGTTGCTGGATTTGTCAGTTGAATATGGAAAGCCAGTTTCACTGGGAATTCTGGGGCCAAACATCACATGGCAGCAGGCAGAAAAAAGAATTGAGGAATACGCAATAAGGTCTGTTGAGAGTGTGGCTGAAGTGCTGAGAAATGGATAATTAAAAATTCTGGAAAAAATTTTCCAAAGTGACATTATTCTTCTTTTTCTTTATTATCTTGCCGACAACCTTCCTTATCTTTTCCTGCTCAGTAAGTGAGTCGAAGAAAACTTTTCTTGTGCGCTTGTTTAGTATGCTTCTATTGAGCATTTTGGCAAGGTCTTCGGGCTTCATCTTTGAGCTCTTTAGTATTGAAGCAAGCCTTTCTGAATTTGTCTTTTTGAACTCTTTCATAATCTCGTTCTTGTCAAGGATATTCGACAAGAACTCTTTCCTTGAGCTCTGGCTGAATGCATCATTTACTAAAAATTTTGCAAGCTTTGTCGGCTCGCTCAAAAGCAGGAATTTTGTCAATTGCAATGTCCTTATTATATCATTTCTGTAATATTGTGTGTCAAGCTGCTCGAATACATCAAAAAGAATATTCTCGAATTCAACAACTTCAACTTCTTTGCTTTCAAATTCTTTTATTATCTCGATTTTTCTTGACTTCGGGACTGCGCCAAGCACAATTATTTTTTTTATTTTGCTTTTTTGGACTGAAAGTTGCTTCACGCTGTTATTTACCGTCTCTGCAACGCTTTTATTTTCAAACTTTTCATAAACAATCCTGCTTATAGTCTTGTTAAGGTTTGTTGTCTCCGGTATGTTGTTTGTTATGGAACAGCTTACTTCAATATGAAAGACTTCATTTATTTTATCATTGTCAAGCTTTAGGGCAAGAATTCCGCAATCACGATTGCTGCTGGTCTTTATATTGTTAATAGTAAAGAATCCCCTTTTGTTGTACCAGTAATTAACTATCTCTTTTTCAGCACTCATAATTTAACCATCCCCTTTAGGATTATAATTCTACTAATGTTTATAAGGTTTGTGGTTTAAAGATTTTATTTCTTCTTCAAAATTATAATATTTCCCCTGCCCTTCTTTATCTTCTCAATTATTCCTTTATGCTCAAGCTCAGTAATCATCAGGCTTATCTTTGCTTCCGACAAAGGAATCTGTTTTCTTATTTCCTTTTGTGTTATTCTTCCGTCTTCTTTTTTGATTAACAAAATCAAATTCTGCAGCTCATTATCTTCATCGGATTCTTTTTGTTCAGAGTTTTCCTGCAGATTTTTTCCTATTTTTTTCTTTTTTAAATAAATGAAATAACAGGATATGCCTGCAATTATTAGAATACTAAATAATACAAATAAAATAATATAATTGTGCGAACTGCTTTTTGTTTCAATTACATTGCTGATAATTTCTATATCAGGATTTTCAACCCCTTTTTCAATGTCAGGGAAAAGAATCAGGTCAAGAACGTAATCGCCTTCCTGCCTTATTGTGATGTTCTCCTCAACTGATGCAACAAGGGTATTTTTCTGAATCATCTGCGCCTTTATTTTATATAATCCGTTAGGCACATCAAAAGAATATGAGCCGTTTTGTGCAATAAGAAACTGCTTTGGCAACGTGTTTACCTCGACTCTGGAATTGATGGCTTTATTTAGTGACAAGTCATAGATAGTTCCATGTATGGTTGCAGCATTAGTTAAACTAGCCAAAAATAGGACTGCAAATAGATAGGCAAAAATTTTTCCCCTCAACATAAAACTATGCAAAACATACAAACTATAAAAATATTTTGGAATTAAAATATTACTAAAGCACTTTTATAGTGAATAGGGGCTTATAATTCCTAATTATGGCAAAATAATCCCAAATAAAGTTTTATGAAGCTTTAAACTCAATTAAAAACCTTTAAAATTTCTGTAAAAAAAGTTTATTTATAAAGAAAATAATATATACCATATCCAAGTTTGTCAATTAACGATTTGTTTTTTGACAAAAAATCAAAATTCAAAAATATATTGGAGGATGTTAAAATGAAAAAAATGTTTGCTATGGGAATTATTGCCATATTTGTCTTTAGTATTATACCCTTTGCTTTTGCCAAAGATATAGGGGCAAATGCAGGCGTTGATGTAAAAGCTAGGGCAAACTTGCGAGAGTCTATGCAGGAAAAAAACAAGCAGAGGCTTGAGAAAAGAGCAGAGCTTGACAAAGAACAAATAGACAGGCTTTCGAAGCTTGAAGTTAAGAATGTTGAGAAGATTTCCATGCTTAAAAAGGACAGGCTTGAGAAGATTGCAAAGCTAAGCGAGGAAAAAATTGCAAGGGTTTCAGATCTTGACGAGGAAAAGCTTGACAAAGTGTCAAACCTAAGCGATGAAGAAATAACAAAGGTGGCCACTCTTGGGAGGGCAAGGATGAACGTTATGGCAAAATTGGATATTGCTAAATTAAGGGCCGAAGCAAAAATGCTTAAAATCAGAAAAGTCAAGAATGGTGATGACTTGGCCGAAAGACAAATTTCAGATTCACAGATTGCAGAATTTAAGGATAAATTTGAGAAAACAAAAGAAAATTACAGTAAGGCTAAGGATGAGATGAAGGATGCAAGAGAAAAGCTAAGGGATTCAGTTAAAAAAGGCAACCAAAATGCAACAATAGAAAACGCAAAATCATATTTGCTGCATACTGCTGGTGCCATCATAAACCATCTTCAAAAAGTTAAAACACAAATACAGGAAAACAAGAACATAGATGCTGATGCAGAAGCAAAGATTGCGGCACAGATAGATGCACAGATAAGCGAAATAAACACAATTAAAACAGAAATTCAAGCAGCAACCGCAAAAGAGCAAGTAAGGGCAGCAGCAAATAAGCTTCACGACAAATGGGAATTTTTAAAGCACCTGATTAATCTCCACGCATACAGGGTTGTTGCGGCAAGAGTTGAAGGGGTTTTAAATAATGGAATTGTTCTTGAGAAGAGGCTGGATAAAGTTGTTGAAGAAGCAAAGAAAAAAGGCATAGAAATAAACATATCAACTGAGATGATACAGTTCAGCGATAAGATATCTCTTGCAAAAGATAAATACACTCAAGCCGAGGCAAAGCTTGCAGCTGTAATAGACTTAAAGGCAGGTAACGCAACCAAGGAGCAGATAAAAACTGCTGCTGACGAAGCGAAATTATTGCTCAAGGACGCAAGGGATGCAATGAAGGATGCGCATGACATACTTAAGGAAATAGTGAAGAAAATAAAGGATGCTGACAAGAGCGCTGACCTTTCAGAAGACAATGAAGTTGAGGTTGCTGAAGAAACATCAGCAAATGCTAGCACTGGCAGCACAAGTGCAACCTCCACAACAGATACAAATGTCAATGGCACAGCTTCAACATAATTTTTTATTTATTATTTAATGATATTAATGTGCTAGAATTCCACCAAATCTATGATTGGTGGCAAACTAGTGGTGGATAATCTCACTACGTTCGTGAGTTTTGCTTAGCAAAACATTCGCTGAGTAAAAAACCACATGAATTTGCAACAGAAGACTAATAAATTCATGCCACCTGTTTTTGACTGGTGGTTTTTGACAAAGATTAAACGAGGGGATACAAATGAAAGGAACAATTTTGATATCGACAATAATGATTTTATTGTTTGTCATTGGGTGCACAACACAAACTTACGTTGCTCCCAAATTGCAATCGCCTGTGCAGCAGAAATCTGTTGAACAAGGGAGGGCAGTATTTGCGATAACAGATGCAGCTGCAAATATGGGGAGCGTAACCAGTGTTAAAGTTACAGTGGACAGTGTTAAAGTCCAAAGCGCAGCCAAAGGATGGGTTACTGTGACTTCTACCCCAAAAACTTATGACTTGCTGAAATTAAAAGCAGAAGCAAAGCAAGAGTTAATGGCAGATACCAAGCTAGAGGAAGGAACATATAACCAAATAAGGCTTGAAGTCTCAAAAATTGTTATAACGGACTCTTCAGGTGAGCATGAAGCAAAGCTTCCTTCTGGAGAATTAAAGATAACTGGAAACTTGGAAGTTAAGGCAAATTCAACTGCAACTGCAACTTTTGATTTTAAAGCTGACAAATCACTGCACGTAACAGGAAACGGAGAATATATTATGGCGCCTGTTATTGATGTTGAGACAAAAGCAGATGCAAATGCTGAAGTTAAAAGCGACAATAGAGTGGAAATAACTGGTGGAAAGACAAAAACACATGTAGAAATCGGTATGGATATAGAAGGTAATGCCGTAACAGGGATTGGAATACCTGCAGATGCTGAGCTTGAAATCGAAGGTGGAAAATTGAAAGTCGGAACAGCAGTTATCCTTGGCGCAATGGCTTCAGGAAAAGGAAGAGCAGTATTTGGAGTTACAGATGCAGCCTCAAATATGGGAAATGTAACGGGCCTTAAAGTAACAATAGGCAAGGTCATGATTCATAGTAATGCTAAAGGCTGGATTGACGTTTCAACAAAATCCAAGACAGTTGACCTGCTTGATTTGAAAGCAAAAAGTGCCGTTGAATTTCTTGGAAGCATAGACTTGGATCCTGACGCATATGACCAAATTAGGCTTGATGTTTCAAATGTTGTTGTTACAGACTCTTCAGGAGATCATGAAGCTAAATTGCCTTCAGGAGAGATAAAAATAATAGGATTGTTTACAATTAGAGCAAACTCGACAACAGCAGAAACTTTTGACTTTGCTGCGGATCAATCACTGCACGTAACAGGAAATGGAGAATATATTATGGCTCCTGTGATCAATCTTCAAACAAGAGAAAATGCAAATGTTGAATTAAAGAGCGGAAACAAGGCCGAAATTAAGGGCGGAATTTTAAAAAGCGAGCTTAAGGTTGGAATGGATGCAAATGGGAATGTCGGGATAGGAAACAAAATCCCGTCAGATGCCGATGTATCCATTGAAGGCGGCAAAATAAAAATAAAATCTAAAATAGTAATTAGCTATTCATAGGCATTGGAAAGGTTTAAATATGAATAAAACTATTTATATCCGGGGTGGTGTATAATGAAAAAATTTATATTGCCTATTTTGGCTATTATACTTATTATAGCTGTTGCTTGCCAACAGTCGCAAAACAAATCAATAGCAGGCGCAGAAGGAAGCATGAAGAAGGCTACAGGCACAAATGATGCCACTGTTGATTCTGTCGGCAGGGATATTAACAGCTTAGACAGCGCCAATAATGACCTGAGCGCTGATAATTTAAGCGATGTGGACTCCGGATTGTCTGACGTTCAGAATATTTAAGAAAATTTATATTAGGATTTTTTTTCTTCACTTTTTATGATTCAAGTTGACGGAAATTTTGGAGAAGGCGGCGGACAAATCTTGCGGACAGCTTTAGCGCTTTCTACAATAACCCTTAATCCATTTGAAGCTTATGACATTAGAAAAGGAAGAAAAGATTCTGGATTGAAAAACCAGCATTTATATTGTATTAAATCCTTGAAAGATTTATGCAACGCAGTTGCAGAAGGGGACGAGCTTGGTTCTACTATATTAAAATATTATCCAAAAAAAATTGTTGCAAAAAATCTAGACATTAATATTGAAACTGCAGGCTCGATTATCTTGATGCTGCAGGCTTTGCTTTTGCCTTCAATGTTTGCAAGCAGGCCACTGACTTTGACAATAACAGGAGGCACTGATGTTAAATGGAGCATGCCTTTTGATTATTTCAATAATGTTTTATTGCCTCAGCTTCAAAGATTTGGTAAAATAGAAGCTAAGCTTTTGAAAAGAGGATATTACCCCAAAGGCAATGGCAAAGTTGAGATAAAAATAACACCAAAATTCAAATTAAATGATTTTGAAAATTTTGATAAATTTCATGAGAGTATGAAACAAAATTTGCATGGATACAATCTAACAGGGCAATTCCATCTGATTCAAATAAAAGGAATATCGCATGCTTCAAAGGATTTGCAGAATGCAAAAGTTGCTGAAAGGCAATCTGATTCAGCTTTGTCAATTCTAAAAAAACAATACAATGTACCAATAAATATTACTGTGCAATACCAGGATACTCTTTCAATAGGCTCCGGCATTACTTTATGGGCAATATTTTCAAAAAACAAGGACGATATTGATGAAAATAATCCAATAAGGATTGGCGCAGATTCTTTAGGCGAGCAGGGAAAACAAGCTGAAACTGTCGGAGAGGAATCTGCTTTGAATTTAATTAAAGAAATGCAAAGCAATGCGCCTGTTGACAGGCACTTGGCTGACCAGATACTGCCATTTATGGCTTTAGTTGGCGGTTCAATAAAAGTTTCAGAGATAACAAACCATTGCATGACAAATATTTACACGATTGAAAAGTTTTTGGGAAATGTTTTCAAAGTTGATGAAATAGATAAAATAATTTCTACTTTAAATTAAGATTCTTTATTCTATGGTTTGTTCTAATTGAGGTTTTAGCTGAGATTTTTGTAAACTTTGTTTCTCTTCTGTTCTTCTGTACTTGTCAAGAAGTGCTGATAATACTCCAGAACCAAGTCCTAATGTTTTATTTGCTATAACAATTTTTTCTGGAACATTCGGAATATCTTTTGTCCAAAAATATAACAAAGTAGCTATGCCTGCATAGGCATTTCTGCCCAATCTATCAAAATTTATTTGTGGTGTGAATTCTTCTGAAAGGAAAAATGAAGGATTTTTAAAAGCTTCTTGTGCATATTGTTTAAAATTTTGCATTGTATCTAATGAGCCAAAAAAACTTGCAATACCGCTGCCTAGAAAAACATGGACTCTTTAATCGCCAAAAATATTATTGTTGGTGTCATTTATAGCCAACCCCGTTAAAACTGCTGCTCCAACATCCCAATAGTCTTTAACTATGTCCCTTAATGCGTTTTCTGAATATTTTAATGGATTTTTAGAGAATTCTTCAGCTGCCGAGGTTGTTGTACTTCTAAATCTTTCTAAGTTATCAGAAATTCTTGAATTGATTCTCTGCAAATACTCCGGCATCTTAAATGAATAAATAGTCCTTATATTTAAAATTTTCCTAATTTTAAAAAATATTTACGCAACCTTTTTAAATCAACTTCTTATCCCATAAAGCATGGAAAATCAGGCGTTATGCAGTTCTTGCAAGAAGAGAATAACAAATACTATCGGCTCTACAAGGTTCATGTGCCCGAAGTGCTCAAAAGTTGAGATTGTAAGGTGCAACCATTGCAGGAAGATAGCCGCAAAATACAAATGCAGTTCTTGTGGTTTCGAAGGGCCTAATTAATATGGCCAGGGTAGTTGTCAGCCTTAGGATTATGCCGCAAAGCACGGAAACAGACCTGTCCGGGCTTGAATCAGAGGCAAAAAAAGAGATAGTTGATTTCTGCAGTTCTGAAGAGTTTAAGACCGAAATTCAGCCAATAGCATTTGGCTTGAAGGCACTGAACATTATATTTGTAATGGAAGAATCCAAAGGCAGCACGGAAGAACTGGAAAAGAAAATAAGCCAGATAGATGGCGTTGAGTCTGTTGAAGTAACTGATGTAAGAAGGGCTGTCGGCTAATTACTCCTTAATATTTTCAACAACATATTTTCCGGAATATCGCTTCTTATCCCTTCGCCCTTGAAATGTGTGCCGCTAACTTGATAGCCTAATTTTTTTATCTTATTTTTTATTGTTTCCTTTTGCGGAAGGTTTTTTATTTTGTGCCTGCTGCAAATATCATGCATGTCATAAAATCCAACAGTATTAATTTTTGACTCATCTTTTATTATTTTCAAGAATTTAATAAGTTCCACATTCTTATTGATTATTACATTTTGTACTGCATTATTGTAAATTTTTGATGTTAAAATATTATTCCAAAGGCTGCCGAGCCACATAGGGCCTGCACCATTAAACATTCCATGCAATTTCAGCATCTCATCAGCCTTATGTTTTCCCTTATCATTCCTCAAAAAAACCCTCATATAATGCTCTTTTGAATATGATAATATAGGAATCAATGCCTTGCCATATTGCGCCCCTACCAATTGTATTTTCCTTATCAAAATCCTTAATCCTGTTTCATGCATTATCGGGCTTGTTTTCTGCTCAGCCCAGTATTTTCTCAGGCATGCTTTTGGAAATGTGCCGCACAATGTGCTTGTGTCAGTTGCAGTTACCGCCAGAATGCCATCTCTCGCAATTCTTTTGCAGGCTGCGTCAAGAAAAAGGTTTGGAGTTCCGAAAGGATCTATGTCAATGTAATCGAATCCTCTTGAATTCAGAAGGAATAAATTTGCATCGCTATTAATTATTACTATTTTATTTGAATTTAGTTTATTTAACTTTAGATTTTCTTTTATCAATTTTACTGAATTTTTATCATAATCATTTATGGAAATATTTTTTATTTTGCCTTTACTTAATTCCTTCAAAAATCTTATGCTTCTAACTCCGCTCGCTGCCAGCGGATCAGCAATCTGCAAATTATTTTTATTTACAGAATTCAGCAGCAAAACAGAAATGTCCCTGTTTAATGACATGACGGGATTGTAAAAAACGCCCATTTCCTTTGATACCTTTTCTTCTTTCGGAACTTTCAGCCTTATGGAGCCTTCGTTTACTATCTTCATTGCAGAAAATAATTGCAGTTTCAATAAAAAGCTTTCTTTGCATAAGTTTAAAAATATATGTCCTATACTTAACAGCGATAAAAATGCTGCGCCAGCTTATAATAACAGTTATGGGAAATGTTGACTCCGGAAAAACTCAGCTACTTGATACCATTAGGAATACCTCTATAGTTGAATCAGAGCCGGGCAGGATAACGCAAAGCATTGGCTGCTCGCTGATTACCATAGACACAATAAAAAAAATCTGCGGTGAGCTCATGAAAAAAACAAAGCTGGACATAAACATTCCCGGCTTTGTAATAATTGACACTCCCGGCCATTCAAGCTTTACAAGCCTTCGGAAAAGAGGCGGCAACCTGGCTGACATCGCAATATTGGTTGTGGACATAAATGAAGGCGTAAAGCCTCAGACTCTAGAGTGCATTGACATACTTAAGCAGTACAAGACGCCTTTTGTCATTGCTCTTAATAAGATTGACTTATTGGCTGGCTGGAATTCAAACCCCAATGCATCTTTGCTGGAAAACACCCAAAAGCAAAATGAAAATGCCATGATCCTAATAGAAAAAAAATTGTATGAAGTTGTGGGAAAATTAAGCGAGCTCGGTTTCAGTTCAGAAAGATTTGACCGGGTTGATGATTACACAAAGCAAATCGCAATTATCCCGACATCCGCAAAAACATCTGAAGGGCTGCCTGAGCTTTTTATGGTCATTGCGGGCTTGTCGCAGAAATTCCTTGAGCAGAACCTAAGTGTGAATATAGAAGGAAATGCAAAAGGCACCATTCTTGAAGTCAAGGAAGAAAAGGGCCTTGGCAAGACTCTTGATGTAATTATTTATGACGGCTCGTTAAGGCTTAATGACATAATTGTAATTGGATCTTTGAATGAGCCAATTGTGACAAAGGTAAAAACTTTATTCGAGCCGAAACCTCTGGCAGAGATCCGAGACCGGAAAGCCAAGTTTAAGCCTGTTAAGGAAGTGCAGGCGGCAACCGGAGTAAAGATTTCAGCGCCAGAGCTCGATAATGTCGTTGCAGGAATGCCGCTGAGAAGCTGCCATCAAGACGAGATTGATAAAATCAAGGAAGAAATAAAAAAGGAAGTGGAAGAAGTAATAATAGAAACAGACAGACAAGGTATTGTGATAAAAGCAGACTCTTTAGGGAGCCTTGAAGCCCTGACGAAAATACTCAAAGAAAATAATATTCCTATAAAGAAAGCATCTATCGGGAGCATATCTAAGAAGGATATTTCTGACGCTGAAATAAATTATGAAAAAGAGCCGCTGCACAGCGCTGTGCTTGGCTTTAACGTTGAGCTTATGCCTGATGTCAAAGCGCCTGAAAATGTGAAAGTTCTGACTAGCAACATAATCTACAAGCTTATGGAAGATTTTGATGTATGGCAGAAAGATGAAAGGAAAAGGCTTGAGGGAAAGGAGATGGAGAATATGTGCAAGCCATGCAAAATACAGATATTGAAGGGGTACATATTCAGGCAAAACAATCCGGCTGTTGTCGGTGTAGATATTTTAGCGGGAACCCTGAAGGCAGGAACACCATTGATGAAAGAGGACGGTATTTCAATCACAGAGGCAAAAAGCATTCAGCATGAGCAGGAAACAATAGAAAAAGCCGAGAGAGGCAAGCAGATTGCTGTGTCTTTGCCTAATGTTACGGTAGGCAGGCAGATTCACGAAGGAGATGTTCTGTATTCTGTAATTCCGGAAGAGCAGTTCAGGAAATTCAAGGAATTCAAAAAATTGATTAATCGCGATGAGATAGAAATCCTTAAGGAAATTGCCGAAATCATGCGGAAGCAAAATCCATTGTGGGGTATTTGAAAGAAATAAAATGTCAGAATTAAAAATTATGAATAGCAAGGAGATCAAGGAAATCTACGAGATGATAGAAAAACAATGGGGTGCGAAGATTAAGATTGATTACGGATTTCTCAAGAATATAAAAGGCAGGATTTTTGTTGTCAGCAGGGATATCTCAAGAATAGAAACATCAAAGCTCAGGATTAATTCTGCGGGCATGTATTTTTGCGAGGCTGATAAGTTTGGAATAAGGCTGAGCATTGAAGGAACACAAATTGTCGGGCAAGAAGCAACTAAAAATGTAGCAGATTTAAATGAAGATGAGACAGATATAACTTCAAAAGATGC
>CAYNCK010000097.1:0-50235 GCA_964396095.1 uncultured Methanosarcinales archaeon | reverse complement strand
CAGAAGCAGCAGTTTCAGGTTCAGCTTGTCGAGATAGAGTCTGCATTGAGCGAGCTTGAAAACACAGAAAAAGCATACAAGATTGTCGGCAACATCATGGTTGAGGCAGACAAGCCAGAGCTAAAGGCTGACTTGGGCTCAAAGAAAGAAATGCTTGAATTAAGAATCAGGGCAATGGAGAAGCAGGAATTGCAGGTAAGGGAGAAGGCGTCCAAGCTCCAGTCAGAAATTTTGCAGAAAATGAAGAAGGAAGAATAAAAATGGACAAAATGGCAGAGCAAATTGGCAATGTGGACGGGGTGATAACCAGCCTCGGTGAAATACAGACTGATGTGACTGTTCCAAGAAATGTCAGGTTCAAAATAGAATCTCTGATTAGCACGCTCAAGGACAACATGGAGCTGTCAATCAAGATAAACAAGACTCTGAACGAGCTTGACACCATAGCAAACGACACGAATTTGCAGTCATATACGAGAACGCAGATATGGAGTGTTATGAGCCTGCTTGAAAAATTATAACTATGTTAAATGAAATATGCTCATTCAATCGAACTGAGGGCTTTTTCTTATGAACACGAAAATAGTGAAGATATTAAAAATGCACTGTTGAGATTCTTCCCCTTTGATTTGGAAAAAAGCAAGGTTGCCCTGAAAATTGATAATGCAGCCGGCTTTAACGATAAAAAAATAAAAATTTTAGAAGTTGTTTTGGCAAAAGACGCCTTAATTAATGATTTCCTTGAAAATTTGCTGAACAAGCTCGGCAAGAGCCAAAAATCGAAGATTCTTTTGCAGGCAAAGTCAAGGCTGGACGATAACTTTGATTTTTTTATCAGGTTCGGCAAGGCTTCATGGATTGATGAGAAAAAATTAGAACTTACAGACTCAGGGAAATGCTTTCATTTTAGGATTAGCATTGCGGCCTTCCCTAAAAAAAGAGAGGTAGCTTTAAATATTGTAAAGGAATTATTTTCAAAATAGTTGCTTTATTTTTAATAATTTAATAATGGATTTATTTATTGAATAGGCGCCAAATGTCCAGCGCAAGAAGAGCTAAAAAAGAAAGTGCGAAGCACATTAAACTAAAAAATCCATATCAATAAAAAATTCCAATTTTAAAAATCATAAGAATAAAAAATCAAACTAAAAATGCTAAAGACAAAGCTTGCGCCTTCAATACTTTCTGCCGACTTGAAGAAAGTGAACCGGGAAATAAAAGAAGTTGAGAAGTATTCTGATTTAATACACATCGATATAATGGACGGGATTTTTGTCCCTCCAACGACAATTGATGCAAAATTTGTTAAGACTATCAAGACAAAAGTCCCTCTTGATGTGCACTTAATGGTTCATGAACCCAGCAATGCTTACATAAAGGGGTTTATTGATGCCGGCGCTTATTCTGTAACAATCCATGAGGAAGCGTGCAAAAACCCAATGGAGCAGATTAATTTCATAAAAAAATGCAATGCAAAAGCCTCAATTTCAATTAAGCCAAATACCCCTCTTGACAAAATAAAAAATTACCTTGATTTTGTTGACATGGTTCTTGTCATGAGTGTTGAGCCGGGTTGGGCTGGGCAGAAATTCATTGAGTCAACAATGCCAAAAATAATTGAGTTAAGAAAGCTCAAGCCGAATCTTGATATTGAAGTTGATGGTGGCATAAGCCATTACACTGCAAGAACGGCATTTGAATCTGGAGCGAATGTATTTGTTGCAGGCTCGTCAATATTCGGGAAAACTGATAGAATTGCTGCGGTAAAGGAAATTTTAAAAGCTTTAAAATAAAATGATTTGGGCGCTTTTATCAATTCTTTCAGGGGCAGGCGATGCGCTGGCATTTGCCTCAATGAAAAAACTGAATAATCTTAGCGCACGATTAATACTAATCCTCAGGCACTTGGTTGCGCTGCCATTTCTACTGCTTGGGTTTTTATTCTACAATATTCCAAAGCCTTCTGCTGATTTTTATCTTGTTACTGTTGTTAATGTCGCAGTCTTTATAGTGGCCATGTACCTTCTTATAAAATCGCTTCAAGGATCAGATTTGTCCAAGTCGATACCGATGCTGAACTTGACGCCAACATTCCTGCTCCTGACATCTTACGTAATGATTGGAGAAATCCCAAGCCTGCAGGGATTCATTGGCATTATTGTGACCATTATTGGCGCATATATTCTGAACTTAAGATATGTAAAAGGAAAATTTTTTGAGCCGTTCAGGATGATATTCAGGAAAAAAGAGATATTCTACATGGTGATTGTGGCTTTTCTGTTCAGCATAACCTCAAACTTGTTCAAGCTCGGCGTGCAGTTGTCCAATCCCGCATACTTTGTTTTTGTTAATTATTTCCTTGCATCTGCTGTATTGTCGCTTTTGTTTTTCAGGGAATTCAAAAATAATGAATTGATTCTTAAAAATGCAAAATGGATTTTTATAATGGGAATCTCGACAGCTGCCATGGAGCTTCTTATTGCTGTTGCAGTTAATTTTGCTATTATACCCTACATTATAGCATTGAAAAGAACTAGCGTCATATTCAGCGTTATTTTAGGCTTCTTTTTATTCAAAGAAAAAAACTTCAGGCACGCTTTTGCAGGCGCTGCAATGATGCTGGTAGGGGCTGCAATTATCATTCTTTCATGAGAAGATTTATAATATAAAAGAATAAATTATAAAATTAATCCAAATAAGGCGTATACCATGAAAATTAAAGTCACTCAAAAATTGCTGGAATATTATCCCGATTCAAAATTCGCCGCAATATTTGGGGAAAATTTTGAAAATAGGCATTCAAATACTATTCTTGAAAAGGAAAAGGAAAATCTATACAGGAAAATCAGGAAAATCAGCGATGTTAAAAATTTGAGTCAAATTAATGAGCATAAAAAGTTCCATGATAACTTTGGAAAAACTTATCCAATCGAGTTTCAGCTTAACTCAATAAGGCGTGGCAAGGAAATCCCGACAGAATCAGTCCTCAAGGATATTCTGTTTATATCTGAGATGAAGCATTATTGTATAATATCAGGCCATGATGCTGAAAGCCTTGAAAATGAGTTGGTATTTGACTTAAGCGATGGATCTGAAAATTTCATAAAAATAAATGGAAATCCGCAGGCATTAAAGCAAAATGATATAATATTAAAGAGCGGAAGCAAAGTCATCACAAGCCTTTTGTACGGCCCGGACAGCTCGACAAAAATAACAGAGTCAACAAAAAACTGCGTTTATTTATTTTGGTTTTCTTCAGCAATTAGCAAAACAGAGCTTGATTCAATTATAAGGGATTTTAAAAAAGATCTCCATATTATTTCTCACGAGAAATCCAAAATAGTAGAATTGCCTGTGAATGTGTCCTCTGCGCAGGAAATGGTAGTCACTCCATGGGAAGTCAGCGGAGAAGTTGATTATGACAGGCTGATAAAGGAGTTTGGAACTGAAAAAATAAGCGAACAGCTCCTTGAAAGGATAAAAAAGCATACAGGAGAGCTTCATTACATGCTAAGGAGAAAAATATTTTTTTCCCACAGGGACTTGGACATTATTCTGGATGAATACGAAAAGGGCATGGAGTTTGCACTATACACCGGCAGAGGGCCTTCCGGCAATACTCATATAGGCCATCTTGTTCCCTGGATTTTCTGCAAATATTTGCAAGACAAGTTCGGCGCAGAGCTTTACTTCCAGATTACAGATGATGAAAAATTCATGCTGAGGCCTGATTTAAGCATTGAAAAAACAAACCAGCTTGGCTATGAAAATGCGCTGGATGTCATTGCATGCGGATTTAACCCTGACAAAACATTTATTTTTGTTGATACTGATTATGCAAAGACTTTGTACAAGATAGCGATACAGGCTGCTAAAAAAATTACAAGCTCTTCAGCAAAGGCTGTTTTCGGATTTACAAACGAGACAAACATAGGAATGATGTTCTGGCCTGCGATGCAGGCTGTGCCATGCTTTTTGCCGTCTATTTTGAAAGGCAAGAAGATAAGGACTTTAATACCTGCTGCCATTGACCAGGATCCTTACTGGCGCATTGCAAGAGATATTGCGCCAAAGCTTGGCTTTCCAAAAACCGCAGCAATTCACAATCTATTCCTTCCTGCGCTTACAGGCCCAGGAAGCAAGATGTCTGCATCGCATCAGGAAACTGCTATTTATACAACGGATACAGAAGATGTTGTCGCAAAAAAAATCAGAAAATATGCATTTTCAGGAGGGCAGGCAACTGTTGAAGAGCACAGGAAAAAAGGAGGAAATCCGGATGTTGATGTTGCATACCAATGGCTGACATTTTTTGAAGAAGACGACAAAAAGCTTGAAAGCATCCGAAATGAATATAGCTCAGGCAAGCTGCTCACAGGCGAGCTGAAGCAGATTCTTATAGACAAGCTCAATGTTTTTTTGAAAAATCACCAGGAAAAGCGGGAAAAAGCCAGAAAAGTCATTGACAAGTTTATTTTGAAGGATTGATAGACAATTTAAAAGAGAACTTTGAGTTAAAAATCCATTGGACCGTTAATTATTAACCTGAAATTTTTTCCAATAAGACTTCAAATTTTTTCACCATCTTGAATTTTCTTTTTCTGTATAACCCCTTCAAGCAGAACATTGCGTAAGCGTTCCAATGGAACTTTTATATCAATTTTTGGATGAATAAAAGCGCCAACTTCAATTTCCTTAATCGTCAAATATAAGTAAGCTCCATGAATTATTGCTTCCTTTATTTCAACATCTACAGAAAACAAATCGCCTTGTACAGTCATAAATGAAGTTTAACACTGGATATATATATATCGGTTTGAATTTAGTAACCCATGTTATCAATTGTTAGATTTAACATTAATTTTCGCTAACTTTAAATGAATAAAATCAATTATTTTCGTTAACTTTAAATAATACCAAACCAAATATTGTAAAATAATGGAAAAACTAGGCAAAAGGGGGGAACATTTCAACATTGCACTGGCTGTCATATTTGTATCAATAGCAATTTCACTTGTTGCATTCATGTCTGAAGAAAAAAATGTTACAGGGTTTGTTGTCTCATATTCAGCTCCTGTATCTGTCTCAAGTTCAAATCCGCAGCCCGTACTGAAGGAATTCAGCAATATTGATGCTTTGGGAACTCTTGCCAAAGGCAACTATTACATTGATGCTGACGGGATAGTCTACTGGCTTGACGACACTTCAAAGCCCGCAGTTGCAAAAATATCTCATGTCAGGGACATTCAGAAAAACAGGATTATTTACATTGATGATAACGGCAACATAGGGTATGTTTTAAAATAAAAAGTGGTGATAGAATGCAAAAAGAGTTCAATATTGCTCCATTGTCAACAGGGTATATGCTTACAAGCATTGTTGGTTTTATTGTATCGGCCTTTTACATAGCGCCCAACTCAGCAACATGGGGGTTTACATTTGTTCTGTTCTTTACTTTAATGTTTGTTGCAGCTATTATTTCAATGACTTATTCCCCTACAGACTGGCCATTGGAGATGGACAGAAAAAATTTAAAGCCATAAAATGCAGAGTTTAGGTTTCCAAAAGCCAGAGGTTTTTTAGGATGATAGAGAATACTGAAATTTTTTTGCGTCTTGTTTTTGCAATTCTTGCAGGAGGATTAATTGGATTAGAGCGTGAAGTTGTCCATAAGCCGGCAGGAGTAAGGACACACATGCTTGTTGCTCTTGGCTCTGCGCTTTTTATGATTTTAACAATTGAAACTGTAACTCCGGAAGCATTTTCTGACAGCATAAGCAGGGTGATTGCAGGAATCATCACAGGAATTGGATTTTTAGGGGCCGGAACAATTTTCAAGTCAAAAATAGAAGTTCATGGGCTCACAACAGCAGCATCAGTCTGGGCAGTTGCTGCAGTTGGGCTGGCAATCGGCCTTGGATATTATTTGATGACATTAATTTCTGTTGGATTGATATTGGTAGTTCTGCATCTGAACAGGGCGGAATTTTTCAAGGGATTGTAGAATCTAAAGAATTTTAAGGAATGTTTTTAAATAAATTTAGATTATCTATTTTTGATGCCTAAATCAAAAAAAAATAAACCAGTATTCTGGCTCATAATTTATGGAGTTTATTTGTTCTTAAGCATATCTTATTTTTATATTTCATTTGTAAAAATTAATGTATGGGAAGGGAGCCCTAAATTCAAAGCCATTACATTAGGTTCTGAATCATTTTTGCAACCAATTATAGAACTAATTAAAGTTTATAATAAATTCAATTTGATTACATCTTTAGTTGCTTTCTTAGGATTTTTATGTGCCACTATAGCCTCTTTAGTTTCTTATAGAATTGAAAATAAAAAATTTGATAAAAAATTTATAATAACCACTATAAGCATAATTATTATTTTTTTAATTTTTTTTGTAATAATGCCGCCATCAAAACTAAGTCCTTGTATTGGTTGTGATAAATTGAGAATAGAGTTTATTGGGTCTCAATGCTTAAATAATGTTTGTTTTGAATGTCCAAATGGCGAAACTATTATTATTAAAAATTATTGTAACTCAACATGGATTTTTGGTGAAATAAATTCAAATGGTAAAAAAATTATTTATGAAGAATTTAAGGTTAAGAAAGATGAATTTCCATGTTTGATAAAGAAACCAATAGACTGCTAAAAAATAATGATATTCTAAACTTCAAACACTTTCTTCGTTTTTGGCATTGCAGTCGGGGCTGACCCGCCGTGCCATGTGTATCTTGGCCTCACCCTTATAGGATATAATTTCTCATTGACATCATCAAAGATTATTGCAGCGCCTTCTTCGCCTGGCAGAAGGTTAAGCTGCTTGTCAAGCCCTTCCCTCATGTAGCTCTGCATCAATCCCCCTAAGGCCTGTATATCGATGTTGGCAGTCAGCCTGTGGGCAATTACAACATCTGATTGGGTTATGACATCTGAATGAATTTTGCCGGGCTGCTGTGAAGCTAAAACAAGCGAAATTCCGGGCTGCCTTCCTTCCCTCAAGACAGTTATCAAAGGCAAAGTGGCCGGAGTCTTTCCCTTTATGGGCAGAAATTCATGGGCTTCGTCAATTATAAGCCAAACAATAGGCTCTTTTTTTTCCTCTACTTCTTGCTCAAAAAAGTGGATCTCCCTTGAGATATCCTCTACTTCTTCTTTTTTCCTGGAAGTCATTCTCTGGCTGAATAATTTTTGCGCAACCAATCCAATCACGAGGCTCCTTAAATTCTCAGCTCCTGAAGTAGTTGCGTATGCGCTGACATCAAGTACAGAAATCTGCCCGGGAATGACAATATCCTCAATTAAAGTGCCTGTCTTGCTGAACAAGCCCCATTTGTCTGCAACCAAAAACCTGTTTTCAACAGCGTCCCTTGTGTTTTTATCAGACCTGTCGTCCGACTCAACAGCTTTTATTATTTCTTTTATGCCGTATTCGGTTTTTTCTTCTTTGATGCTGTTGATAGCTCTTTCAATTAAAATGCCAATAGTGTCAGTTATTGCAACATTGAAAATCATGCACCAGTCTTCTGCGCTAATCTCGCTGGTTTTTATTGAGAAAGGAAAATCCGTCGGAATTCCTTTTTCCTTGAATTCATCATAAAAACCAATTGGCGTGAAAATCTGAACATTCAGGCCCTTGCTTTCAACTCCCCATGCCTCAATTAATTCCTTTTCCTTGTTGTTGGGGTATTTCATTGTCCAGTAGATTCCCATAGTGTCAAGAATTACCACTGAAAGATTTTTCTTTATTTCTTCAGGCAGGTCATAAATGCCCTCTGCAATCACCCCCATCGTGTAGCTTTTTCCTGATCCTCTTTTTCCAACTATAAACACTACATGGGATTTCACAACATCAAGAAAAACCTTGTTCGACAATGATACAGTCTGCCCCATCTTGACATAATGCTTTCCAAGAAAAACAGTTCCCTGAATTCCGTATTTTTCCTTGTCGGACTCGCTCCTGCCTATGACAATATCATACATGAATCTAACTTCTTGCTCCGAATTATAAATGCTTTTATTGAAACTTTCCAGTAACAAAAAACTGTGTTTTTTTTAGAAAGATTTATTTATAACCTTAATTCCCATTAAAAGGATTCTAATGGACGATAAAACTCAGAAAGAAAGACTAGAGCAGGAACTAAGGTTTCTCAAGGAAAGCTTTGAGGCAGAAGTCATAAGCAAGGAAGAATTTGAGAAAGGAAAGGGCAGGATAGAAAAAAAACTGCAGGAAATCAATTCCGTCGCAAGGGAACAGAAAAGAGATGAAGCTCAAGCATCGGTTGCCCAGGCACAGCAAATGCCGCAAGAATCTTTAGTCAACAAAGAAGGCGGCAATATAAAATTAAAAGTGATACAGGAAGATGAAGAAGATACTCATGACCATGAGGAATTTGTTCCCCTGCAGATAAAAATAAATCCAGAAGAAAAAATCCAGCCACGCAATCAGGAAGAGCCTAAAAAATTTGTCGAAGAGAAAAGAGAAAGCAGGTTTTTCAAGTACGCTGTTTTATTTGTCATTTTGGCGCTTATAGTGTTTTTCTACTATTCTTATACAAATTCAAAAAAAGACACGATTGAAAACAAGAAGCCGCAATTTATGGCTTTGTGCAGCTCAGATTCCGATTGTGTTCAGCAAGGCAAAAATGGAATTTGCATAAATTCCGGATCAAAAGATGCAAAATGCGAATTAGCAGATTTGCAAAAAACAAGCGTCATTGTATTGAATGATAAAAATAATTGCTTTAACTGCGACACTTCAAGGGTTTTGAGCATCCTTGAGGTCTGGTTTGGGCATCTTGATGCAAAAGAGATCAATTACAGTACAAATAATGGCAAATCAATTGCAAAAAAAATTAATGCAACAATGCTTCCAGCATATATTTTCGGAGAAAACATAACAAGTAACCCTTCTTTCGGCAAGTTTAAGCAGGCTTTTGTGGAACAAGGCTCCAATTTTGTCTTGAGCGAGAATGCAGCAGGCTCTACATATTACATTGCGCGAGAGAGCATTCCAAATAAGCTTGATTTATTCGTAATTGAAGGAGATGGATCGAGCGCAAAGGCTGAAAATAACCTGAAAGAATTCCTGAATAATTTTAAGGATATAAAATTCGAAAAGCACCTGTTCAAAGATAAGCTAGCTCAAGAACTCGAAATCAAGACGTTCCCGACTTTTTTGCTCAACAACAAGGTTAAATTCAGCGGGGTAATTTCTGCAGAAACTATAAAGAACAATTTTTGCCAGATGAACAAGGTTACTGATTGCTCTAAAAATCTGAGCAGGAATCTGGTTTGATTGTTAGTTTATCATATTTAATTTTAAATTATAAATATTCGCATTTGGGTTGTTTTACATTTAATTCTTGTTCTTTTGCAGATATTATCCATTCCATAACTTTTCGTACATTGTTAAGCTTTTTTAATTCAGGATCATTTTCATTTATATAATTTGAACTCCATTTTATGATTTTTGTTTTATCTCCAATTGTAATTTTAAGAGTTGCAGTTTCCGATGGTGAAACTTCCAGGCAGCTACCTTTCCAATCACAATTCTCAGTAAAATTATCTTTAATATTAAACAAGTCATTCTGAATAATTGCTCGGTAAATTGATGATTTATCTTCCTCACTTAATTCAATTTTGTATTCTTTACTTGGTTCGCACACCATATCTTTAATGTAAAGTTGGTTTCTTGAGTCAAGAATATTTTTTTCTCTAACTCCAAAAGAATAATAGATATTTAATTCAGGAATACCAGTAATTACAGAATCTGGTTTCTTTGAACAACCTGTAAGGAATATAGAAAAAACTAAAGCCAACACAACAATATAAATCAAATTTTTTCTCATAATAATTAAACAAGTAGAACTACTTTATTTAAATTTATCTATCATTTTTAATATTTTATTGAATCGATTATTATTGAATTTTTATAGTTATTGAGATGCGCCTACTGTCCAGCGCAGGAAGAACAGAAACATAAAATTCGTAAGAATAACCTGAAATTCAATCTGTTCGCTTCGCTCACAATAAATTGTGCTCAGCCTCGCTCTCTGCCATACGCTCGGCTTCGCCTATTATACAACAATAAAAAATTAAAAAGAAAACAAAAAATAAATTTACAATTCATTCACAGTCAGCAAATTAACTCTCGTTTCGTTTGGCCTGACTTTTGAGTCCATTCCAATCAGGAATTTAACATTTGATTCTTCTGCAGCCTTGACAATTTCTTTTTCAATGCTGCCGTCGAAAACAACAGCATGCGCATTGCTTATGCTCTTCAAAGCAGTTTGCAGCTCGCTTACAGGCACTTTTCCCATGACAGTCATCTTGTTGTCAAGAATTTCTGCCCCTCTTGTTCCGATCAAATCCTCAAGCATTGACTTGAATGCAGTTTTTTCCTCATTTGAAATCTGCATTCTCCTGATAGGCGGGGCCTGCTGATAGGGCGGCCTCTGCATCGGCCTTTGGAATTGCGGCTGATGCTGTGGATTCCTTTTGACAAGCTCCATTGAAGTTCTTTCAGGTTCTCTTGACAGTTCAAGCTTTGCCTGCTCGCCTGAAATCCTGCTTCTTAATGCCTTGTGAATTTCTTTTTTTGTAATTTCCTCGACTTCTTTTCCGTCAGGGGCTTTTGTCACGAAGTCAATGTCAGCAACTGATGTTAGTTCTTTGATTATCAGATTGCCACCCCTGTCGCCGTCAACAAAAGCAGTGACGACCTTTTTCGCGCAAAGCTCTATAATTGTTTCAGGAACAGAAGTTCCGTTGATTGCAACTGCGTTCTTGAATCCGTGCTTAAGCAAATTAATTACATCAGCCCTTCCTTCAACAACAATAATCTCATCGCTTTCGTCAATTGATGGCCCTGACGGCAATCTATCCCTGCCGTATTCAACAATTTCCATCACCCTTACAGAAGCAGTAACTTCATCCGCAAGCTCCTGTGAGTCTGGCATTGTGTTTTCCATCATTTTCTTGAGCAATTCTTTCGCCCTTTCAATGACCATAGCCCTTTTGCTTACCCTTACGTCTTCTATATTTGTGACTTCAAGCTTTGCATTGCATGGGCCAATTCTCTGGATTATTTCAAGGGCTGCACCTACTATTGAAGTTTCTGCCTTGTCCAAAGAAGAAGGGATTATAATTGTTCCTTTAGTTTTTCCTGTCCTTGTTTCTGTGTTGACTTCTATTCTTCCAATCCTGCCTGATTTTTGAAGTTCCCTTAGTTCAAGGTCTGCTCCAAGCAACCCTTCCGTCTGCCCAAAAATCGCACCAATTACATCAGGCCTGTCAACTACACCCTCAATATCAATGTTCGTATGAATGATATATTTTGCTGATACCGGGCTTATTTTACCCATTTTAAACACCCCGCTGATTTTGTTTATAGAAGAAGCTACCTAATCAACCAAATTCAACAATGAATTTAATGAATTGATGAACATAATAGCTTCTCCAGTTTTTGAAGCATTAAGAACAAGTTATTTTAAATGACCCTCACACTTATTACTCAAATAAACTTAATAAATCATGAGTGATAATAATGATAAACTTGTCCTTATGCTTTAAATTATAAATTTGTAGCCCGTAACACTAACCCCAAAGCTCATAGCTTGTCTTTGACGTGAGCTCCATTTGGTACTCTCGTGACGGGCAAGTATTGGAATATTAATGTAATATATAAATGTTTGGATAATTATTTTCAATATGGAAAATATCAATCAGCGAAATTTTGGATCTTTTTGTTTTAAGATGTTAAATGGCGACCTCCCTAACTCCTCGGATGCAATTTTATCATCTTTGATAGTTATCTGTTCTATTGGGAAGTAATCATAAACTCTGTACTTATTTCCAATTCTATGAAGAACTATCGGCTCTTCTTCATGAGGCAGCCTGCATTTTAATGGTTTACTCTCGATGTAGTGTGCAATAGCTCTATGATGACCGCCGTGTACGCCACCCGCAGAATAATCATGAACTGAAGCAATCCTATAAGTCGTACGACCTACCCTTTCAACAACAACAGGCTCAAAACCGTCGCCTGCATTGATGCCTTTTATTAATGAATCTATTTCCAGATCACTCACTAATTTTTGAAATCCTAAGAGAACAACTGAATCCAAATCAAGGAAAAAAGTACTTGCACTCATTTTACCCCCATATATAAAAAACCCCAGCAAGGCATCTTGCGACACCCTGCTAGGGAAAAAGAGGTGATTTTAAACCCAGTTCCCCAAAACTGGTGGAGATGTTTGTAATATGTTACTACTGTATAATACAACTAATATATAAATCTTTCGATTATTTTACTATTTTAAAGTAGTATAAACTTTTAAAGATACCCTTAAATATGGATCTGTATTCTATTGAACCATGTCCAAATCAAAGCCGAGGGAAGACCAGAAGACCTGGGGGGATGTGTTTGATCATTTTACACAGAGGACTCTTTTCAGGCTTATATCCCAGGGGCATTTTGAAGGCCTTGAAAGCCCGATTTCCGTAGGCAAGGAAAGCAATGTGTTCTCTGCATTAAAAAAAGATGGCACCAGAGTCATGGTCAAGATTTATCGCTTGGAAACTTGCGACTTTAACAGGATGTTCGATTACATAAAAGATGATCCGAGGTTCGACAGGATTAAGAAAGGAAAAAGAAACATAGTGTTTACGTGGGTCCAGAGGGAATTCAGGAATCTGATAAAAGCAAGGGAAGCAAATTTAAGCGTGCCGACGCCATTGACTTTTTTCAACAATGTCCTTGTTCTTGAATTCATTGGCGACAACGCGATAATCGCGCCAAAGCTGAAAGATGAAATTCCCCAAAACCCAAAGATTTCTTTGAAAAAATAATTCTAAATGTAAAAAAACTGTACAAGGCCGGAATGGTCCATGCTGACCTTTCGGCATTCAATATACTAAACCATAACGAAAAGCCGGTTTTCATAGACTTTTCGCAGTGCACAACGCTTGATAGCTCAAGGGTTAAGGAATATCTGGAAAGGGATATTAGGAACATAAGCGTTTTTTTCAGGAAGCTTGGGCTGAAAATTGATGAAAACAAAATCAAGCAGGACATTATAAAATAAATTTTTTAAATTTTATTTTAATTCATTGAAAAATATTTTTATTTAAATTTATTTTGTTTGGATTAATATTGAAATGCGCCTATCTTCGAAAATTGAAAATTTTTGAGTGTGCTCGGAAATGATGCATTTCCGACATGTCAAGCGCAAGTGGAGCAAAAACACAAAGTGTGAAACACATTAACTAAAAACCAATAACAAAAAGTATTAACGAAAGTTACTTTAACGATTAACATAAAATAAAAAATCCAATATCACTCAAAGTGAGATCCGAACAATGAGTGGGAATTAAAATAATGATTAAAAAACATTAACAAAAATAATTAAAAATAAAAAAATCCAAAATTTATAAAATTCATAAAGCAGAAACTGCATCAAATTAAAGCAATAGGCTTAAAAACGAAATACGCTTCATTGGCAAAATGGAATATTCTTACGAGTTAAAAGTTCCGAGGAATAGGGTTGCTGTTATAATCGGCAAGGAAGGCGGCATCAAGAAGGAGATAGAGGAATCCACAGGCACAAAGCTTACAATTGACTCGACAGAAGGCGATGTTTTTGTTTCAGGGGAAGACGCCCTTGGATTGTATACGGCAAGGGAAATCATAAAAGCAATCGGTAGGGGATTTAATCCGGAGATTGCAAAGTTCCTCCTTAAGACAGACTATATTTTAGAGGTTGTTGACCTGGCAGAATTTGTAGGCAAATCAAAAGAGGCAATGCTTCGGGTTAAGGGAAGGGTCATTGGCAAGGAAGGCAAGTCAAGGATGCTTATTGAGGAGCTTACTGAATGCAGGATATCTGTTTTTGGAAAAACGATTAGCATAATAGGGCTTCCGGAATCTGCCGCAAGCGCAAGAAGGGCTGTAGAGTCCTTGCTGAAAGGCTCGACACATGCAAATGTTTACAAGTGGCTTGAGCGAAGAAGAAGGGATATGAAGAGAAAATCCATTATGGAACTGTAAATTGTGCTAGTATATTCTTCCAATCCCTATATTTATAAAATATTTAAAGAATTTAATTTGGTAAACAATTAATTTAATAAACAAGTTGACTTATTTTTTCTAAAATGCCCGCTGAAAAAACAGAAATTCCAATCGCATATGAATTGGCAAAGCATCAGAAGGAAATTTCTGTTGCAGAATTCTTTACGAAAAACAGGCATCTTCTCGGGTTTGACAATAAAAGAAAGGCCTTGCTGATGGCAGTCAAGGAAGCGGTTGACAACTCTCTTGATGCATGCGAGGAAGCGGGAATACTGCCTGAAATAAGCATTGAGCTTATTGAAATGTCGGAATTCAAGTATAAGGTTATTGTTGAGGACAACGGCCCGGGCATAGTGAAAAAGCAGATCCCGAATATTTTTGCAAAATTACTGTATGGGAGCAAGTTCCACACATTGAAGCAGGCAAGGGGCCAGCAGGGAATTGGAATCAGCGCAGCTGTTCTTTATGGCCAGCTTACAACAGGCAAGTCGGCAAGGATAACCTCAAGAGTTTCAAAGAAAGAGCCTTCTTATTATTACGAGCTTAACATAGACACCCAGTCAAACAAGCCAATGATTGCAAAAGAAGAAATAATAAACTGGGCAAAAGATAATGGAACAAGAGTTGAGGTCGATTTGGAGGGTGAGTACTTAAAAGGAAGGCAGTCAGTTGACGAATATCTCAAGCAGACTGCAGTCATCAATCCTCATGTTACAATAATCTACACAAACCCCAAATCCGAGCAGGTTATTTATGCAAGGGCCACAGATTCATTGCCTAAGCAGGCGAAGGAAATCAAGCCTCATCCATATGGCGTAGAGCTTGGAATGCTCATGGATAAATTGCGCTGGACAGAATCAAGGACACTTCAAAGCTTTTTGACAACAGAATTTTCAAGAGTTGGACCCGGAACGGCAAAGGAAATCTGCGAGCATGCAGCTATCCTGCCGAATACAAAGCCGAGCCAAGTGTCAAGAGACATGGCAGAAAAAATTTTGCAGAGCATACAAAAAACAAAAATAATTGCCCCTCCGACAGACTGTTTAAGCCCTATAGGAAAAGAGCTTCTTGAAAAAGGCCTGAGAAAGGAATTAAAGGCTGAATTTTACTGCTCGACATCAAGGCCCCCGTCAGTATACAGGGGAAATCCTTTTATTATTGAGGCAGGAATTGCATTTGGCGGAGAAATTCCAAAAGATGAGAAAGTAAGCATTCTAAGATTTGCAAACAGGGTTCCATTGCTTTATCAGGAAGGTGCTTGCGCCATGACAAATTCAATAACTGAAACAAATTGGAAGCCATATGGTTTGCAGCAATCCGGCGATTCAATTCCGGTGGGCCCGGCTGTTGTGATTGTTCACATGTCCTCTGTATGGGTTCCCTTCACGAGCGAGAGCAAGGAAGCAATTGCGCATTACGCTGAAATAATAAAAGAAATAAAATTGGCTTTGCAGGAATGCGGAAGACTGCTTGGCACCTACGTAAGAAAAAAATACAGGATTTCAGAGCAGATTGAAAGGGCAAACATGTTTGAGATGTACATTCCTGAAATTGCAGACTCATTGTCGGTCTTGTCTGGGGAGAAAAAAGAAAAAATATTAAGCGGCCTGCAGAAAATGCTTGTAAAGCCCGAGATAAAGCAGGAAATAACACAGGATGATGAGGATGACCAGATGTACAGGCTGGATTTTTCAAAAAAAGATGAAAGAGAAACTCCGGAAAGCGAATAGTAAAATTAAAATCGACAAAAATTCATTAAAATAAATATAAAATAAAATGAAAAAACAGGAAAAAAAGCCGGTTAAGGAGCTTGAATCGCTCGGGCAAAAGCTCGTGCATGACATTGAGAAAGGCCAAAACCCCACTATAGATTTTTCCCTAAGAAGCCTTTCAAATGTTGTCTTTGATACAAAAACCAGGACATTAGGGCTTGGAGAAAAGCAGCAGCAAAGGACTTTCTTCAACGTAAGCCATGCTAAAAAATTCTTGCAGACGCTTGAGGTTGCGAAAGTAAGCAAAACGCTTCTTGATGTCGGAAAGCATGCAAGCTTAAGGGATGTTTTTTACATGGCAAAAAGGACATTGCCTAATTCAAATACAAATATTGTGGATGACCAGGTTGAAAGCGACAAAGCATTGGAGGATTTGGAGTTAATTACTGACTGCTCAAGGGAGCAGCTCAACATAAATGCAAATAAAATGGGCTCTGTTGCAGGCAGCGTAACAATTGAGGATGCCGGCGACACCATTAACTGGGCAAAGCTGGGCAGCGGAGGGTGGAGTATTCCCTCAAATGTTGAAGAAGTTGAATTCAAAAGCGTAAATGCAAAATATGTTATTTACATGGAAAAGCAGGCTGTCTGGGAAAGGCTGCACGAAGACAAGTTCTGGGAAAAGCAGAATTGCCTGATTGTGACTTCGCAGGGCCAGACAACAAGGGGCATAAGGAGGCTGCTTCAGAGGCTGTCGCAGGAGCACGATTTGCCAATTTATGTTCTTGCGGACTTTGATCCTTGGGGATTTTATATTTATTCTGTGCTTAAATTCGGCTCAATCAATCTCGCCCACATGTCAGAGTCAATGACACTGCAGAATGCAAAGTTTCTCGGCATTACTGCAGATGATGCCATAAATTACGACCTGAAAAAGCATTTCATCAAATTTAAAGACGTGGATTTAACAAGGTTGAAACAGATTTCAGAATATGACTGGTTCAAGAAGCACAAGGAGTGGCAAAGGCAGTTCAAGATGATGAAGGATTTCGGGGCAAAGCTTGAAATCCAGTCGCTAAGCTCAAGAGGCATAACCTTTATATCCGAGAAGTACTTGCCTGAGAAGATAAGGAAAAAGGAGTTTTTGGATTAAGAGTTTTTATTGTAAAATATTTTTAAATTATTATAATGACAAAAGAGTTTATTGGAATGCGCCAATTGTCAAGCGCAAGTTGACCAAAAACAGTAAGTATAAAACACATTAACTAAAAAAATTATATCCAATAACCATTAACATAAAACAAAAACCCCAATATCACTCAAAGTGAGATTCGAACAATGAGTGAGAATAAAAATAATTATTAAAAAACATTGACATAAAAATTTAATTTAATAAATCAAAAAAAACAATAAATAAATCAATACGGACAATTCATTAAAAAATTTTATAATAAAATTTAAAATGCCAGATACAAAAGACGAAAAGCCCAAAAAGGATGTCCCATCCTGCTGTGTAGGCTGTGTCCGGTGGGAAAAATTTGGAAAGAACTGCTTCTATTACTGGGAAGCCAAGAAGCACTGCACAATGTGGGCAGGCTCATGGGAGGAAGCAATAACTCAATAAGCATTTAGAAATGCAGAATTATAATAATTGAAAATAAAAAAAATAAAAAAAGAATTTATCGCTTCTTTTTCCTGCCGCCCCTGTTCATCTTTGCCATTGCGACATTTCCTTTCTTGTCGACAAAGTAAAGGTAGCCGGATTTTCTCTTAATTCCGCACTTGTGCAAGACTTCCTGCTTCTTGCTTGACTTCTTTCCGGCCCTTGCCATCTGAACTCTAGCGCAGTCGCCGTTCTTGTTCACAAAATACAGATACCCTGCTTGTCTCTTAATCCCGCACTTACATACCACTTCTGCCATTTAATCACCTTTTATATTTTTTTTATGACGAGAGGATACAGACTTAGCTTAAATAGTTTTTGGTTTTGAAGAGGAAGGGAAGATTGCTTTGCTATGGTTTCAGCCCAATAACTTTAAAAAACAACGACATAACCTATTATTATGAAATTCGCGCATTTGGCAGACTGCCATATTGGCTCCTGGAGGGACCCGAAGCTGAAGGATACAAGCACAAATGCATTCATAAAGGCAATTAACAAGTGTGTTGCTGAAAAAGTAGACTTTATCCTGATTGCAGGCGATTTGTTTAATACTTCATTTCCGAGGCTTGACAACTTAAAGAGTGTTGTTAGCAAGTTCAAGCAGCTTAAAGACCTCGAAATTCCTGTATATATTGTTCCAGGCTCGCATGACTACAGCCCAAGCGGCAAGACAATTCTTGATGTCCTTGAGGAAGCGGGATTGTTTGTTAATGTATTCAAGGGCTCGGTTGAAGACGGAAAGCTTAGGCTGAAATTTACTGTAGACAAAAAAACAGGCGCAAAAATAACAGGGATTCTCGGAAAAAGGGGCTCTCTTGAAAAAATTTATTATGAAAAATTGGAGCTCGGCAATCTGGAAAATGAAACCGGATTCAAGATATTTTTATTCCATTCTGGAATTGACGAATTGAAGCCAAAGGAAATGGAAAACATAATCTCGCAGCCGCTGTCTCTGCTGCCAAAGGGCTTTGATTATTATGCAGGTGGGCATGTTCATATTGTCGAAGACAAGCAGATTGAAGGATATGGCAGGATTGCTTATCCCGGCCCTTTGTTCCCGAACAGCTTTGCAGAGCTTGAGAAGCTTGAGAGGGGCGGATTTTATATTTATGAAGACGGCAATTTAAGGTTTGAGGCAATCCAGATTTATAACATGGAAAAACTGCAATTCAAATGCGACCACAAGAATCCCGAGCAGGTTAAGGAAGATATTCTGAATTATTTTAAGAATAAGGAATTTAACAACACAATTGTATTAATAAGGGTTTCAGGCGTTTTGGAAAGTGGCAAACCAGGCGATATTAATTTCAAGGAAATTTTTGAGTCACTTTATAATAAATCAGCGTATTTTGTGATGAAAAGCTCTCACGCTGTTTCTTCAAAAGAGTTTGAGGAAATAAAAACAGATGCAAGAAATGTCGATGACATTGAGTCGTTTTTGATAAATGAGCATCTTGGGCAGATAAAACTGGAAAATCTTACGCTGGAGAAAGAGGAAGAATTAATAAAAAATCTTATGAAAACCCTTTCAGCAGAAAAGCAGGAAGGCGAGACAGTTCCGGATTTTGAGAAGAGGGTTAGGGAAGATATATCGGGGATTTTAGAGATTGAGCTGTGAATTAGTTTAATAGTTTTATTATTATCTCATTAACTTCTTTAGGAGTTGCTTTTCCCTTAGTCTTTTTCATCACGGCTCCAACAATGAAATTTAATGCCTTCGCTTCCCCCTTCTTATAATCTTCGACAGCATGTGAATTTTCAGAAATAGCTTCCTTGCAGTATTTCTCCAGCTCTGAAATATCAGAAACTGCCTCTAATTTTTCCTTTTTTATATACCCCTTAATATCAAATGGCTTTTCAACCAGTTTTTCAAGAATTTTGGAAGCTATATTGTCAGTTATCTTTTTGTTCTCAACTAATTTCAACAAGTCAATCATATGCTTTACATCAAGCTCAACTTCGTGCAATTCTTTTTTGTTGTAGTTCAAAACCCTAACCAATTCCCTTCTCAGCCATTTTGCTGCCAATACAGGATTAACCTCTTCGGCAACTTTCTCGAACATTTCTGCAAGCCCTTTATCAGCTGCAATTATTTCCGCATCTTCCTTCTTGATTTTGAGCTTCTCGACGAATTTTATGACTTTGTCATGCGCAAGCTCCGGCATTGTTTTTTTAATTTCTGAAATTACCTTGTCATTTATTTCAACAATTGTCAAATCTGTATCAATTATATATCCATAATCTTCTTCTGTTTCTTTTTTCCTCAATGAGAATGTTACACCTTTTTCAGAATCCCACGCCCTAGTCTCATGGGCAATTTTTTTATGATTTTTTGCCTCATTTTTCTGTCTTTCTATTTCATAAGCCAAAGCGGTTTCTATCTCCTTGAACCCTGTAATATTTTTTATTTCAACCCTCGTATATTTGCTTTCTTTTATTGATATGTTTGCATCTGCTTTTATTATTCCCTTATTAATGTCAAAGATTTCAAGATAATTTAGAATTGTGATGATCCTTTTCATGAAATCCCTTGCTTCATCTGCACTTTCCAAATCAGGCTCTGTTACAATCTCAACAAGTGGGTTGCCGCTCCTGTTGTAGTCTACAAGCACATATTGGGATTCTTTCATTCCTGCAGGATGGACAAGTGATGCTGGATCCTCCTCCATGTGGACTCTTGTAATGCCTACTTTTTTCCCATCTGCTAAAATTAAATTTCCGTTCCTGCCAAGAGGAATTTCATACTGCGAAATCTGGTAATTTTTTGCCATGTCAGGATAAAAATAAGACTTTCTTGAGAAAATTAATTCAGGAGAAATCTCGCAATTTAATGCCAAGCATAATTTTATGGCAAAATCAACAGCCTTTTTGTTAAGTACGGGCTTGGACCCTGGCATTCCCAAACAAACCTCGCATGTTCTTGAATTCGGCTCTTCGCTTCCTTTTGTAGCACATCCGCAGAATAGTTTTGTTTTTGTATTCAATTCACAGTGCACTTCTAAACCTATCACTATGTCTGATTTAAATTTCATTTTTAACTTCACCGGTATTTTGAAGCAAAACAGGCAAATGTTTTTTAGTTATTAACCAATTATTAGCTGTATGCCATTGTATATTTAGTTTTTTTGATATTTCATAAATACTATAACCTTCTTGATAAAGTTTTATTGCCTTGTCATATTTATCCACTTGTAAATTCATCCTTGATATTTTTGCCTTAGCTTCTTTTACAGCTTCTTGAGTAGCAATTCTTTTTTCTTCATTGAAAGGAAAATCTATAAATTCCGAGAATCTAATAGTATTTAAAGCGGAAATTGATATATAAAACCTTGAAGAATATGTTACTAATTTGTCTCTTTTTCTAATATTGGAAGGTTTTGGTTCTTCAACAGACGTAGAAGTGATTTTGAACTCTTCAAAATTTGTTGCAACTGCAAATGGGACTCTTTTAGACAAGGCGTATGATATGACTTGTTTATACGCTTCTTTTTCTAGAGATACTCCAACTTTCTTTACTTCCAAAAAGAAAACTATTTTGTCTCCAATGTAGGAAGCATAATCAGCAAATCCTAATTCCCCCCCCCTATGGGATTTTTCTCTCTTTATGAAATCATTTTTATTCCAGCCAAGAATTTGAAATAAAGGCTCTACTAATTTAGTTTCAGTATTAGCTTCTAGTTCTTTCTTATATTTTTGATAATTTTGCTTAAAATCATCAATAAGATTTTTAATTTCTTCTTTAGCTTTATTTTTGTTCATGTTTCAATCACATAATTTTTCAATCATTTTCCCTTCCCAATTGAGCTTCCTAACTGTATCAATTTTCCTTCCTGCAGATGGTCTCCGATCAAAAGCATTCCGACAGGAAGATTTTTTTCAAACCCAACAGGAACATTAAGATGCGGAAGGCCTGCAACGTTTGGAGAAACTGTCATTACATCCATTAAGTAATGCTGCAATGGGCTTAGTTTTTCAATGTCTGAAAATTTAGGAGGCAAAACAGGAACAGTTGGGCTTATCAAGGCATCAAACTTCTTGAAAGCTTTTTTGTATTCGCTAATCATCAATGTCCTTACTTTTGCGGCCTTCAAATAAAATGCATCCCTGAAGCCCGACATTCTTGCAAAAGTGCCTAAAATAATCCTTCTTTTAGCCTCGTCGCCAAAATTATTGCTCCTGACTTTTGTAAAATACTCGTTAAAACTATTCTCTAGCTTTTCTGCCGCGCCGTATCGCATGCCGCAGTATTTTGCAAGGTTTGTGCTTGCTTCTGAAGTTGCAATCATATAATAAGTTGATATTCCATATTTTACTGGCAGCTCTAAAGATATTTCTTCAGTCTTTGCTCCTTCTTCCTTAAGTTTGTTTATTCCGTTGTAAACATTTTTCTCAACTTCCCTTTGAACGCCTTCAGCAAATGACTCTTTTATAATTCCGATTTTCATTCCTTTTACCGGCCTTTTTAAATATTTTTCATAATCCTCTTTTTCAGCATTTAATGATGTGCTGTCATTTCTGTCATAGCCTGCAATCACGTCCATCAGCAAAGCAACATCATCTATTGTTCTGCCAATCGGGCCAATCTTGTCCATGGAGTTCGAAAAATCAAGCAATCCATATCTTGAGACTCTTCCGTAGGTAGGGCACAATCCATACACTCCGCAAAAAGAAGCAGGCTCAACAATTGATCCCCCTGTAGATTCCCCTAATGCGATATGATTGCCAAGCTTTTGGCTTAATCCTGCTGCCCCCCCGCTTGAGCCACCGCACGTTCTTTCTTTGTCAAAAGGATTCAACGGAATCTTAAATCCGATGCCGACATTGACGCTGAACCCCCCAAACCCAAACTCATCCTGCGCAGTCTTGCCTAAAATTATTCCGCCTTCTTCCTTTACTTTCTGCACTGCAAAAGCGTCAAACAAAGGCCTGTATCCTCTAAGAATTTTTGAGCCTGCTGTTGTCTCAACGTTCTTAACGCAGATAGAATCCTTGACTGAAATTCCTATGCCCAGCAATTTTTTATTTTTAATATTTTTATCCTTATTTTTTATTAATTTTTTTAATTCCTTGGCCTGTTCTAGGGCCAAATCTCCGGAAATCGTATTGAAATAATTGAAATTTTGGTTTAGCTCCTTGCATTCCTCAATTAATTTTTCAGTGTGCTCGACTATGTCAATTTCATTGTTTTTTACTTTTTTAATGAAATCCGAGCAAGGCATCATTTGTCACTTATTGAAACTTTTTTCATTACATCGCCTACCTTTAATTTCTCAACAACATCCATTCCCCGCACCACTTTGCCGAAAACTGCATAATTTCCGTTAAGGAATGGAATATCAGCGAGGGTTATGTAAAACTGCGATGTTGCGCTGTTTGGGTCATTTGTCCTTGCCATTGCCAAAGCCCCCTTTACATGCTTAAGCTCGGGATTTATCTCAAGCGGAATTTGTTTTCCTGAGCCTCCTGTTCCGTCTCCCTTTGGATCTCCGCCTTGGACGACAAACCCGGGCTCTACCCTGTGGAACTTTAAGCCGTTATAAAAGCCGGAATTTGCAAGGCTTATGAAATTTGCTGTGGTTATAGGCGCTTTGCTGACGTATAATTCAGCCTTTATTGTTCCCTTCCCTGTTTCAATTATTGCATATTTTACCATGTTTGCATTTTTTGCCTGATTTTTGATTTTTTCATTTTGACTGGAGCATGAAGCAACAAATAAAAACATGATTGCCAAAATAATTATTTCTTTCCTCAATTTAAACAACCTTGGGCCCCTTGAAATAGCCGTCTTTCTTGTGCTCCGTCAATGACAATGCATCATTCTGGGATAAGCATTCTTTCTCAATGTCGTCCCTCACTGCATTTTTTAGCTCAACAGGCTGGAAGCTGGGCTTGACATTGTCTGTGTTGACCTCATTGAGTTTAAAGAAGAACTCAAGCGATTCCTTCAGCTGGGGTAAAAACTTTTTTATCTCCTCTTCGCTCAGTCTGATTCTTGCTACATCCGCAACATGCTCCAAAAGCTTTCTGTCGACTTCCATAGAATAAGTTATTTGCAGATTATTTATATAGTTTTGCCATCAATTGGCAATTGAGACAAAACAATTTATCTTACAGCCCAAATGCCTTTTCAAACTCTTTCATCTCCCTTAATTTCTGCATGAATTCGTGCCCTTTGTCTGTTATGAGGACATAATCATAATTTCCCTTCTTGACTTTTTTCACAAGGTCGCTCTGAATTAAATCATCCAGATAAACCTTCATCTGCCCATGGGACATGTTAGACTTGTACATCAAGTGCGTCGGCTTGATCTGGCCACCTTTCACAATTATAGAAGAAAGCATGTCGCCGATTATTTCAGTCCTTGTCCTTTTCCCTTCCATGCCCGAGCACCATTATGAAAGTAATTAGCAATGCCACATACCCAATTAATTGTATTACCTCAGCAACCGCATAAAAATTTGTTTGCGCGTTTGTAAGCATAAAAAACAAATGGCTTGAGGTTATTACTGCAAAGCTTGAAGCCAGCATCTTTGTGGCTTTGTACCTGTTTTTCCTGTATGTTTCGTAGTACTTATATGTTACGATGCCAAGCAGGATTAACGAACTTATGTGAAAAATGTAGTACGAAAACGGGCTTATGCTTAAGGCCGTTACGGCCAAAATAAAAAATGACATTAAGGCTATATTTAGCCGAGACTGCTTCTCGTAGATTGCATAAAGCGTATAAATGCCGAAAGTGTAAAACAGCCTGTAGAAAAAGAAACCTATAATAAACAAAATCTCTGAATTTTTTATCCTTGTGTAGGTTATTGTTAAAAGCCCTATCGTTGTTGTTTCAAGAACCCCGTAGTATATTGTAAAATTTGTCAGTATTTTTGACAGAAAAGCAAATGCAATGAGGTAAAATGAAAGCGCAAGAAACAGGTAATTTTTATTTTTCTTCATCATGTAGTATTTCATGCTGTACACAGCAATAACTACTAGAACGAACAATCCTATGAAGTCAATAAAAATATCCTTGCCCCAAAACCATTTCGGGCTGAATACAATTTGAACCATTTGAGACAGTCTGAAATTTTGCTTTATAAATCTTATGAAAGATGCTTCTAGAAGTCATGTTCACACGATATATAAATGAGGTACATTTACTTATTGAAATTCAAAAATCAAGGAGGTGATTTTGAAGGCTTTTTGAGATCAGTGACTCTGCCCCTAAATGCCAAGACCCTCGGTGTTTAGGGGCTTTTTATCTTATCAATTCTCTTCTTCTTATCTTTGAAACAAGCCTTTCAAGAGCATCTATTTTTCTCATCAGTTCGAGCTTTTCCCTGTCCATCTCAAACAATTGCCTTGCGAATTTTGTAAGCTCAAAATCCTCTTTTTTGATGCTTTTGCTAATTTCTATGAATTTGTCAATTTCATCATTTGTCAAGCTGAGCTTTGAAAGAATGTCACTTACCTTTTTTCTCAATTCATTGTAGTCTTCTGTGTCCTTTTTCAATGATTCCCTGTTTACATTCAAATCCTTCTGCAGCTCCTCCTCGAACTTGTCAAGGATTTTTCTCTGAAGCTGCCCTTTCAGCAATTTAAATTCATAAAGCTCCTTTCCAAAATCCTCTCTTAGGTTTTTTATTACAAACAAATTTTCCTTGAAATTATGAAGAAATTCCTTTTGCTCCTTCTTTGTCTCAATCAGATCATTTCTTAAGGATTCTAGATTTATTTTTAAATCATGGATTATCCTGTTATTTTCCTCTATATTGGAATTAATTCTATCAATATCCTCTTTTGTCTTCATCAAATCTTTTATTTTCTGAATCATAGTAATGGTTATTTTTATGATGTTTTTAAAGTTTTGGTTTGGTCCAGTCACGGCTTAGCGACATTATTCCACAAATATTTGTGGTATGCCCTGTAATTGTCTGCAATTTCCTTGCTTTCTATTACAAATGCAAAAAAATCCTGAACATAGATTATATTGGCAACCTTATTTCCGAATACTGCTATGACCAAAGGATTGACGCTAAACTCCTCAGGCAAAAACCTGCACTTTTCAAATGGCATGAAATTTGTTATTTCTTTTCTCATCTCATGCCTCAGTATATTAAGCCATTGTACTTTTAGCTTTATCCTCCTTTTGTTCCAATTGGCAAAAAAGTGGGGAAGCATTTTCGGCACGTATCTTCCGGAGCCTATCCAAAGATTTTCCTTATAGTTAAGCATATCTTCCCAGACAGCTTTAATCCCTTCTTTTCCCCTGTAAATTTCCGCGCTTATTTCGGGCCTCTTGAAATTGAATTTATCCATTATCATCGGTAGCTCTTTTTCAACATCAATTTTGGTGTCGTCAAGCTCGTGCTTTTTTTCCTCTATATATCCTATTATCTTCGATGGATGGCTAACCTGAAACAGCCTTCTTTTGTTTTCATTGACATATGAAATCAGGCCCCGCTTAATAAGCTTGTTTAGTATGTCATATATGTTTCTCCTCTCTATGCCGGTCTTTTCGTGTATCTTGTTGACCGGTGATGAGCCAAGGTCAAGAATCGCCAAATAAATCCTAATCTCGCCTTCCGACAGGCCGATTTTTCTCAGGGATTCGGTTATCATGAATTGCTAAATTCTTTCCTATATTTAATGGTATTGTAACAATACCACAAATATTTATATAGAATAACTATCATTAAGTAGTAATATATAATGAATTAAGAAAGCTTGGCGGAGTATAAATTATTGCACAAAAATCTAAACTTGAGGATATTGCAAATAATGCCCAAGAGAAAAAAGAAGGGCAGCCTAAACTAACTGTGTTGAATAGCTTTGCTGATGAACTTGGGGACTTAGTTAATTTAAGCATAGGTGCAGCAGCTCCGTCAGCAGCTTATGCTTTAACACAAAATCCCGGAGTAACAGCAACCTCTGCTTCATTTGTAGCAGCGACAAAAGGAAGAAAAGATTCAGTAATAATCAGGAATGAATCAATAAGCGGCGCTGTGTATGGGGCATTTACGCATTATTCATTGGCTGCTTTAAAATATTTATCTAACGCAGCAAAAGTGGCCTACATGGTTCCCTGGGTTTTTGCTGCAAACGCATTTTATCTTATTCAGGACCATTTAGTCAAAAACAGAACTTTTACCGGATTATATAATAAATTCAGGGAAACCTATATCCCTAACATCAGGAAGGCATTTAAGTCAGCAGCCCTTATGAACATTTTCTCAGCTATATTTGTCCCGCAGCAATACGTTGTGTTTGCTGTAGCTGCAGCAACTTATGTGTTCAGGAGATTTGTTGCCGGAGGCAAAATTATAGACTATGATGATAAAATGCCTTATACTTATGCAGTTTCAAATGTTATTTCAAAATTATTCAGAAATGCCGGAAAAGGATTATATGAATCCGCAGCTGCTTTTGGCAATACGCTAAGCGATTTGTATAAATATAATTCAAAACCGCCCTCTGTTGATGCACAACCTGTTTAATTAAGCAAATATTTCCTCAGCTTTTCAACAGCCCTTCTCCTGAATTTCTTTGTTTCAATGCAATTTTTCATTTCCCCATAAGTTATTTTTCTTCCTTCTGGTATAAAAATTGGATCGTGCCCGAAGCCAAAGCCGCCTCTTATTTTTTCTGCAATTTTGCCTTTTTCCGTTCCCAAAAAACTGATTGGCTTTTTTCTAGGCTCGCAATATGCAACCGCGCTTTTATAAAAGCAACTTCTGTTTTTCATATTTATCATTAGTTTTAATATTCCTTCAATACCTATTTTCCTGTGGATTGTTGCAGAATAAGTACCTGGAAAATCTTTCAATGCATGGATAAAAAGCCCAGAATCCTCGACCACAATTTTCTTTTTAAGCTTGTCCGAAAGCTCCTTTGCGGAATGCCTTGCAATTTCCTCAGAATCTTCGCTTCTTATCTCTGGATAAGACATGTTAATATGATTTACTTTTATTTCAGGCTCAAGAATCTGCCTGAATTCCAATACTTTGCCTTTATTGCTAGTTACAAAGTTTATTATTAATTTTTTATTATGCATTTTTTGTTTGTTTGATAACTCACATATTGAATGAATTATTATAACTAAAAAATGGAATGATTTATATAGTTTATTAAATGAAATATTAACATGAAAAAAATATTGATTTTATTGATGTTATCTTTTATTTTAGTGCAAGCATCAATTGCAGTAACTATTCCAAAAATAAACTCTTATGTTACCGACAACGCAGGCATTCTTTCTTCATCTGCAAAGTCTGATTTGGAGTCTCAGCTTCGAGAGCTTGAAAAATCAACAAACGGCGTCCAATATGCTATTTTCATAGAAAAATCATATCCAAAAGATACGACATTGGAAGAATACACTTTAAAAATTGCCGAAGAAAACAAAATAGGCAAAAAAGGAAATGACAACGGAATTCTGCTTTATGTTGCAATTGACGACAGGAAATACAGGTGGGAGACCGGCTACGGAATTGAAGGCACTTTAAACTCGGCCTTGCTGGGCAGGATTTCGCAAGAGTACTTGGTCCCAAACTTTAAAAACGGCGACTACGAAAAAGGAGTTCTTGCAGCTTTTGATGTGACCAAAAGAATTTTGCTGAATTCAAATGATGCAGATATTGTAAAATTAAAGGAATCTGCTGCCACTGAAAATTTTCAATTCAAGATTTTCCTGATAATATTTTTCATAGTATTTATTTTGTTCCTGGCATTTTTCATTTATTCAATAAAAAATTCTAAAAAAATCAAGCCGGGAAAAAATGATTCTTTTTACAGGGGGGCTGCAACTGGCTTATTCTGGGGAAGCTTCGGAAGGGGCGGGTTTGGCGGCGGAGGCTCTGGCGGATTTGGGGGGTTTTCAGGAGGGGGCGGGGGATTTGGCGGCGGTGGCGGTTCCGGAGGATGGTAAACCTTAAAAACAATAACCTACTAACGGGGTTTATGGACAAAAAGATGCACTGCCCGAGATGCTCGGGCATATGGCACAGGAAATTCATGAAAAAAATAAAGCACCCATCAGGGGCGATTCTTGACGTATGCGAGCATTGCGGCGGAATGTGGCTCGATCAAAATGAAGTCAAGCTCCTTTATAATTTTTCAAAAAAACAAAAATCAAAGGTGAAAAAATGAATAAAAAAATGCTTATTGGATTTGGAATCCCAATTGCAATTATTTTATTGCTGGTTTTATGGTATTGGTCAACTTACAATTCATTAATTAGGCTGAATGAGGAAACAAACAACAAATGGGCGCAGGTTGCAACGCAATACCAAAGAAGGGTAGATTTGATTCCAAATCTTGTTAGCACAGTCAAAGGAGCAGCAGGTTTCGAGCAGAAAACGCTTGAAGACATTACTCAATTGAGAAGCCAGTGGCAGACCGCACCAGATATAAATTCCAAAATTAATACAGCAAACCAGATTGAATCAACATTATCAAAACTGCTCGTCATCTCGGAAAACTACCCACAGCTCACTTCAACTAAAAATTTCCAGTCACTGCAGGACGAGCTTGCAAACACAGAGAACAAAATTGCGGTTGAAAGGCAGAGATATAACGATGCAATAAGGGATTTCAACGCAAGAATCAAGACTTTTCCATCCAGCATTGTAGCTAAAAGATTAGGATATACGGATAGAACTTACTTTGAGGCAAAAGCAGGGGCTGAAAACGCGCCTGAAGTGAAGTTTTAGAGGAGTTTTATTTGTTTTTGATTATGTAATTTTGGTGGACAATAATCAATTCTTTAAATTTTAATTATTGTGAAATATAAAAAAGATTTATATATATTCTGATTATTAAGTATATTATGTTTGAAATCATTCCAGAAAATATACGGTCAGTAATGTTAGATTACGACTTTATAAAACAATATTTAAATGGCAGAATGTCTCGAGAGGCGTTCAGGGAAAATCTTAAAGTTTACGCAAAAGAAATTAATTCTAGGGGCGTTCATAAGGACTATTTGAACAATTTGTACAATGCTGATGATGAACATGAATTTAACAGAAAAGCATCTCATAGCAGATTTGTCAGGTTTGCCAAAAAACTTGGTTTGGATATTGCAACTAAAGATGACAAAATTAAGTGGATGCGTACAATGTCATCAGAAAAATTTCTAGATGCATTATCTGTTAGTTCTGGTTTATTGAGAAATGTTTTTCATTTTTTAAAATGGGCAGATAGGGAGGAGGATAAAATAATAGTTAATAATTTGAATTTTGGCACAGATATAGAACCGCCAGATAACTCCAATATTGAATTTCAGAAATTTTTCGAGTTGATGAAGAAAAATATTTCAACCAAAAACATTGACTTATGGGCACTAAAACTTTTTTTTGCCATTATTTATGCGCATATGTTTGAGAATGGAAATGGAAGACTTGCTCGAAATGCCTATTTTATGCTAAAATCCAATGGATTGCTTGATGAAAAAAAATCAAGCAAGCGAACAAATGAAATCATGAATGTATGCAGATTGTTAAATATAACTTCCATTGGAATGTTGATGAGAAAAGAAGGCCTTATTTTTAAATACATAAATGATTATGATGCAGATGAAGAATGGGATGAAAAGGAAGAGAATTATTCAGGTGGTTTGGTGCGACAGTTGAAATATATTGCTGCGAAGAGAATATTAGGGAGGCATAACGAATATAAAGGAGAAAAATTATTGGGTTTAAAAAATTGGTCAAAGGAAAGAATTGAGGAATATAATCTTGAATATCAAAAAATCAGAGTTGAATGGTATTGGGAATGTTTGAGATTGGCAGAGGAATACAACAAAAACTTTTCAGAAATTTTAGATAAAATAATTTTGAATTAACTCACTTACTAAACTCTCCCAAAACCGGATTCACAACCCTGACCAAATCTTTTGCTTTCATCTTGATGCTTTTTGTGTGGGAGCCTGCATTGAATGCAACAATCTCATTTTCCAAAACAGATTTGTCAAAATAAACTTTAACACTGAATAAATTTCCGAACGGCGGAACGCTCCCTATATTGCATCCGGTTACTTTTTTTACTTCCTTTGCATCCGCTAATTCAATTTTTTTGAACAAAGTCAGCTTCTGCAATCTATCAATATCCAGTTCCTTATCCCCGCTGACAACTGCCTGCATAAAGCCTTCCTCTGTTTTGCAAATAAGTGCCTTGCAGCCCTGCTTCAGTTCTGTTCCCCTCACTTCAGCAGCTTCCTTGCTTGTGAAAACAGCCTTATGCTCAAGCACTTCATATTCAATTTTTTCTTTGTGAAGTGCATCTTTTATCCTGTTAAAAACAACGTTTGTTGTTTCTTTTACGACATCAAGTTTTATGTGCAATTCCTCAAGTTGCTTCTCGCTCACTTCGCTTGGCGCGTCTTCCATCAAGGACTGCGCAGCTTTATTCTTGGGAAATGCAATAACTTCCCTTATGTCGTGCATGCCTTGCATCAGCGCAACAAGCCTATCAAACCCTAGTCCAAACCCAGCATGTGATGGGGCGCCGTATTTGTAAGCCTCAAGCAAGAATCCGAATTGCGATTTCACCTGCTCTGATGACATTCCTGTGACATTAAAAGTTTTCTCCTGAAGCTCTGGAATTGTATTTCGCACAGAGCCTGAGAACAATTCTGTTCCGTTTATTACAAAATCATATTGGTATGAAATGACTTTTCCCGGCTCTGATTCAAGATACTGCAGGCATTCTTCTTTTGGCATTGTGAACGGATTGTGCCCGAAATCCCATTTTTGCGCTTCTTCATTCCACTCAAACATAGGAAAGTCTGTCACAAAGCAGAATGCAAAATCATCGTTGATTAGATTTAATTCATGCCCTAATTTCAGTCTTATTTTTGAAAGAACTTCGTTCACAACTTTTGGGCTGTCAGCTGCAAACAAAAGCAAATCGCCTTCTTTTGCATTTGATTTTTCAATCAACTGCTTTTGGATGTCTGACGGGAAAAATTTCACTATATTGCTTTCAAGCGCGTTGTTATTTCCAACTTTCATCCATGCCAATCCCATTGCGCCGTTCTGCTTTGCAAACTCTATCAGTTCGTCAATTTGGTTTCGCCCTAATTTGTTTCCGCATTCCTGCGCATTCAAAACTTTAACAATACCGTTTTTTTTAATAACGTCAAGAAAAACCCTGAATTCGGAATTTTTCACAATTTCCGTTACTGTGCAGCATTCCAACTTGAATCTTATGTCTGGCTTGTCTGTGCAGAACTTTTCAACTGATTCATTGTACTTGAACCTTTTGAATGGGATTTTTACATCTTTATTCAGAACTTTCCTGAAAATATCTCTCATTAGCCCTTCAGTCAAATGTAGAATATCATCAACATCAGCAAAAGACATTTCAACATCAACTTGGGTATGCTCAGGCTGGCGATCCATTCTTAAGTCTTCATCTCTTAAGCATCTTGCAAACTGATAATACCGATCAAAGCCTGCAATCATTAGGATTTGCTTGTATATTTGCGGACTTTGAGGCAAAGAATAAAATTTTCCAGGATGAATCCTGCTCGGCACAAGATAATCTCTTGCGCCTTCTGGAGTGCTTTTTATCATTAAAGGAGTTTCAATCTCAACAAAATTATTCTGGTTGAAGAATTCCCTTATTGCAGTTGCAACTTGGTGCCTGAACATCAATTGCTTCTGCATCTTTGGCCTTCTCAAGTCAAGATACCTGTATTTCAGCCTTACTTCCTCAGAAGCCTCATTCCTGTCTTCGATTTCAAGCGGCGGAGTTTGGGCTTTGTTGAGGCTTATAATTTTGTCCACAAGAACTTCGATTTTTCCTGTTGCAATTTTCTCATTCTCCATCCCCTGCGGCCTCTTTCTTATAATGCCTTCTATAATTATGACATCTTCCCTTCTCGAGGTTTCTGCAAGCTTGTGCGTATCCATGCTGTGTGAAGGGTCAAAAACAATCTGCGTAATTCCATACCTGTCCCTTAAGTCGATAAAAATTACCCCTCCATGGTCCCTTCTTGTTGAGCACCAGCCGGCCAAAGACACTTTTTTATTGATGTCTTTGTCGTTAAGTTCTCCGCATGTATGCGTTCGTTTCATAAGATAAAGAATTTTTGGAGGGTATTTAAAATTATTGTCTGGATTATATTTATTTTAAATCAAAGAAACATTTAAAATCATGAATTGCCAACCTACTAGTTTAGTTTAATGAAACCCAAAATACCTTTACAATGATTTAATGAGAAAACTTTATAATATTGCGGACAAAATCAATATGCTAAGTGCTACAAAGAAATAAAAATTTGGCTTCAATGGCTATCAGAAGAAAATTAAAAATCGGCTGGAAAGATAGGCTATGGTTAAAATTAGGAATTCTATTTTTTATACTTTCGTTTTTAATAATTGGGCAGGTTTCTTACAATGAGTATAAACAATGCTCACCAGATTGGCAATCAATGTGCGGTTTTGCAATTGGAATATTTAATCTGCCCGTAAGTGCCTTTTTTATTAATAATCCTCTTTTATCGCACTTTTTTGATTCTATTCCAAAATACGCTTCAATCACTGCTTTGGTTATACTAAGTTCAATTTTTTGGTTTATTGTAGGAGTATTGATAGGTTCTATAATTCAAAAAGCCAAATCTAAAAAATAATAAAATAAGTTTAACGCCTGCCTTTTATGGCAATATCATACATGACTTCTTCCAGCTTCTTCAGGTTCCACTTGATTGAATCTGATTTCTTTCTTAACTCACCATTCCTTAAATGCAGCTTCAGAAATTCTCCGTAAATATCGTTAACTAATTCCTTGATTCTTGCAGCTTCATCAAATTTTTTATGTATGACGTCATAGATTGCTTTTCTAACTAGCTCACCTGTCAAATCACACAATCCGCTTAGGTAATCTTCTGCGGAAACGCCAAGGCTGGATTTTGAAGGGATTTTTTTATTTTTGACAAATTCATAGAATGCAACAGCCTCTACATACTCCTGAAATGCAACTGAATTGATGTTTGTGTCCGCATTTATATTTATTTTTTTTAAGTGATTGACTTTTGATTTAATTAATTTGATTGCTTTTTCAGATTCATTCAGGTCATTTCTTTGCGCAGCATAGATTACCTGCTTTGAAATTGTAATAATTTCCCTTGAAAGCTGTATTACTTCTTCCCTTTTCAGGTCAGTCTTATGCATTTCCTGTCTTATTTTATTGAATTCGTTTTTGTTCAGCATATATTTTAAGTTTGGATTAGCGTTTATAAAGGTTTTTAATAAAAATTTTAAATCCAAAACCAAAAACTTTAAATACCAATATCAGCCAAATAATATTATGGTAACTGCTACCGCTGTCTCCCCTTTCAGGCAAGTTCTTGTATTCTTTGACAAAATCGGCTTGTTTGATGTTGTTTTGCCGTTTTTGCTTGTTTTCACGATTGTGTTTGCAATTCTTGAAAAAACAAAAGTGCTTGGAACAGAGGACATTGAAGGCCACAAGTACACTAAAAAAAACCTAAATGCGATGGCGGCTTTTGTCATGGCCTTTCTTGTTGTTGCCTCGTCAAAATTAGTTGAAACAATTGTCAAAGTATCGTCTAATGCAGTTGTAGTATTATTTTTATCAGTATTATTTCTTCTCCTGGTCGGCTCGTTCTACAAGGAAGGGGAGCCGGTCTACCTTGAAGGAGGCTGGAAAATTGTCTTCATGATAATAGTTTTTATCTCAATTGTAGGCATTTTCCTTGATGCTATCAAAACAGCTGATGGAAGAACGTGGCTCGAAAGATTGGGAGACTTTACAGGAGGCGGAGGAGATCAAGTTGCAGGCTCAATAATCCTGCTTGCCATAATTGTGCTTTTTGTAGTTTTTGCAGTAAAAGACACTCCAAAAGGCAGCTCCCAGAATGGCTCTCACGGGCATTAGCGAAATTCACAAAGTTTATATACTACTGATAAAATAAATATATAAATATTCAAGAGGTGTACAAATGGTTGCTCAAGCTTTCAGGCCGCAGGGATTTGTGCTGTTTCTGGACAGCATTGGCCTCACGGATGTAATACTCCCGTTCTTGCTTATATTTGTAATTATATTTGCAATCCTTCAAAAGACAAGGGTTTTGGGGGAAACCAAGAAAAATCTCAACATTGTTGTTGCACTTGTTGTTGGATTGCTGGTTGTCATTCCTCACGTTACAGGAAGGTTTCCTGCAAACTCGGACCCTGTTAACATAATAAATGATGCGTTGCCTCAGGTGTCTATTGTGCTTGTCGCAATTATATTCCTGTTGCTAATGATTGGCGTTTTCGGCCAGGATTTGGTATTCCTTGGGGTTACGGCTCCGGGATGGGTTGCTTTATTTTCTTTTGTTGTTATAATAATAATTTTCGGCGGGGCAGCAGGCTGGTGGTCAGGATATTTTGGCCAGACTCTTGAGAATTTTTTTGGCACAGAAGGAATAGCAGTTGCCATTATGCTGCTTGTATTTGGAGTAATTATTGCCTGGGTTACGAGCGACTCAAAGGAGAGGGAGGATAGGGGCGCATTAAGCAGGCTTGGAGTTGACTTTAGCAAGCTTTTCGGCAAAGGCGGTGGCGGCGGAGGCCATTAATCCGCTTATAATATGGCAACTTTCTTGGATGTCACAGGCTTGCAGCATTTCACAAGCGTTTTTGTTTTTCTTTTTGTCTGGATTGTAATTTATGCTTTGTTAGTGTGGTCAAAAGTTCTAGGCCAAATCCAGTTCGTTAATGTTCTTGTCGGGCTGCTGTTCGGTATTTTTGTTTTGATATCTCCGACGGCAACAAGCGTTGTGGCAAGCGTGGCCCCTTTGCTTGGCGTTTCCTTTGTACTTATTATGCTCGCCAATGTTGCATCAAAAATGCTTGGCGGCGACATAGGGGATTTTCCTGCTTTGAAGGGCATTTCTTTTGTAATTGTTATGCTTATTGTTGTAGTTGGAGCTGCTGTCAAGATAAGGGAAAATGTGAATGTTCCTTCTGAGACTCAAACAGACATGTCAAGCACCATTAATCTCATATTTCACCCGAACTTTCTTGGAATGATCCTTATTTTTGCAATTGCAGTATTTACTATTGCCCTATTAGCGTCAAGAAGCCATTGAAATTAAATTTCTTACAATTCATTACGAGGCTTGAGCAACTGGCAACCGAGCGAAAGCCGAGCACAATATATTGTGAGCGAAGCGAAAGAATTTAATTTTTTTAGTTAAATTTCTCCTTTAGTTATTTCATTTAGTGCTTCTTGCGCCGGACAAAAAGCGCATTTCAATAATTATAAAATTCAATTAAAAATATCCAAAATAAAATTTCAATTAAAATACATAAGAATCAAGATAAAATCCAAAACTTTTATTTCTTTTGAGGGTCTTTGTAGCTTTTTGTCATCCTGTCCAATTTGTTCACGCTTTCAGTCAGATTCGGCAGAACTTTCTGGAAAACCTTCTCCATTGCCTTGACCTCTGTCCCAACATCAATTATATTCTGGTCGTAAGATGTGATTTTTCCCATTATGCTTTTTGTCAGGGTGTCCATGCTGAGCCTCATGTCAATAATCTGCTGCTCAATTTTTGCAATCCTGTCCTCTGTCTTGTCTTTCCATTCAATGACTTTTTTTATGTCGCCTGCAAACTCCTCCCATTTTTCATCAATAACTGCTTCTGCAACCTCCTGTATTCTTTCCTCGCCAAAAGAAGTAGGCTGGATTTCCCTTGGTGCCTGATAATTTTGAGGCTGCGGCGCATATTGCTGTTCATAAGGCTGGCCGTATTCAGGCATTCCAGTCTCCTGCTGCGGCTGGAAATCTCTGTTGACTCCAGCCTGGCCTACGGCATTGTTAATCTGGTTTGTGTCATAGCCCTGGCTTTGAAGCATCTGAACAATCTGGTTGTTTGTATAGCCTTGCTGTTTCATCATCAAAACCTGCTCTACAGGGCTTTGCTGCTCCATTGAAGGCTCAGGCATTCCCAAGTCTGGCAGTTCCATAGAATCATCTCTCTTTTTCTTGCCCAACTTGAACAAAGCCATCAACACACCTCTCTTTTTGTTGATTTATTTTTATAAGCGTATATAAAGTTTTCCATTACTTCTCTTTATTGCTTTCTTTTTTCTCAAGTATCTCGTTTATTATCTGATCCACCTCATTTTGCGTTACAAACTTTACAGGATTCCATAAGTTGATGTACTTTTCAAGAACCTTGACTTCTTCCCTTCTTGCAACAGTCTGCAGCTCCCTTATTACAATGCCGAGCTTTTCCCTTACATCCTGCAGTTCCTTCCTCACTTCCACAATATCGGAGTTTATTGTCTTGATATCTGCAGAGTAATGCTTGTTCTTTGCTATGATATTCTCTTCTGTAACCTGAAAAAACCTTCTCAGGTTTGTAAATCCCTCTTCAAGAAGCCTTAATCTCCTGCTTAAAGTGTTCATGTCAGTAGTAAAGCCGCTTGTGTCAGGAACAGGCTGCTGATGGCTGAATATTCCCTGCTTTTTCACAGGTGGAACGTCTGGCTGTTGGTTTGGCATTTCTATCAACTCTTTTTTAATTTTGAATACAATTCAATACCCCTTACTAATAATTATTTAAACTTTGTTATTTATAAATTAAGCTAAATTTAAATAGAAGCATTATTCAAAATTGGATATGAATGAAACTGTATTTCTAACCCAGCTTGTAAAAGATACTCTTAACAACATGATATTTGGGCCAAAGGAAAGGATAGCTATATTTTTGGGTGATAGAGTATCTGAAAATGAAATTTATGTCACTAATGCCAGCCCTGCATTTGAGGGCGATGTATCTTCAGTTTCATTAAAGCATCTGTATAAATTTGATTTTATCATAGGTGCTGTTATGAATGCCAATAAAATTTTGCGCGAAAGTAATATGGTGGAAAAGTATATGGTACTTATTGCGCATTCACATCCTGCTGAAATTGGAAAAATAGTAGAACCTGGTCATGAGGCATGGAGTGTTGATGATGTTTTGCCTAAATATGAAGGATATCGTGGCACAGTTACGGGTTTTAATGACAGGGGCGGCTGTCTGGTTCATTTCTCAGTAAAAATAAAAAGTACTGGAAAGAGTGGAGATGATATAGCACTCAGGCAAGTTGCAGAGGAATGGAATATTATTGAGTACGAATTCTTTGTGAGGCCGCCAATACATCTAGTTGGAAAGCCGATGACCAGCGAAGTTGCTGTTGATTGTTATAAGTATGATCCTCACATGGAATTAGGAAAAATACTAAAAGTAAAAATATCAAATCACATTTTGAATTCAAAAGATTTAAACAAGACGTTGTTGAACCCTACAAAATCAGTTTTTGTCATCCATCCAAAAACCGGCAATATGGTTTTGCCTTATCGGATTAAAATGTAGCATTGAATTATGCTGCTGCTCTTGGTCTCCTTCTGAGTTCAAATGCTATCTCATCCAGCTTCCGCAAAACACTCTTTCTTAGCATCTCAACGTTTATTCCTTGCTTTTCAAAATAATCAACAAAATCTGATATAATATGGGGGTATTTCTCTTCAAAAATATCCTTTATATCGGAGTTTAACTTGTCTGGATGCAACAATCCTTTAATAGGGTTTATTGTTGAATTTACTGTATCTGAGTACCTTTTGTACTCCCCAGAATCAATGAATTCTTCAACGATTCTCACATCTTCCGGATTAGATACTTTAAATCTTTGTTGTTGGTAATAATCAAGAATAGGATAAAATTTTGACGCTTTGTAAATTATAAAATTTCTATCATGTTCAAATATTCTATCAATTGCATCTATAACTTTATTAATTAAATCTTTTAAAATCGCAATATTGGGATTAGTCGAAATCCAATCTTTTGAATACAATCTTCTTAAGAATTGTTTTAGGTCTTCAGCTGAATTTATTTGTGCATTCTTTAGCTTATTCCAGTCTAATCCTGGTGATTCACCTTCTACTTTAATATTAATCTTGTTCGACTCTAGGTCTGGGTTAGGCAATCCGGGATAAAAGTTTTTAAGTCTTACAAAAACATAATGTGTTCCAATTCCTAAATCCCAAGTCCTGATATCTATATATATGTCTGCTTGGATAATCTCACTATCATATATCTTCTTAGATATACTGCCGTTAATTTGTGCAACTACTTCCAATTTAAATTTCGTGTCTCGGGAAAAATTATAATTTGATATATTCATTTCCAGTTGTAAGCTTTCATTAGCGGTGTAAACTTTTTTTTGGTTTTTGCTAATTCTTAAACTGATTCTAGGGTAACTTTCATCCGCTGTTGGGGTTTCTTTTGAAGGCTCCTTAATAGGTTCTGGAGGCGGCTGTCGTGTGGGTTCAGGTTGAGGATGGTCTTTAGGTTTTTTAATATCTATTAACTTTAAGTAAAAATCTAAATGGTCTTCTACAGAGTTGTTGATACTATGATCTGACAAGCAAATTCCAAATGCATTTAAAATATGGTGCATTATTTCCGCAGGATTTCTGCATGTACGAATTAAAGCTTGGTAAATATCGTCTTCAGTTTTTGACTGGCCGACACTCATGTTTCCCAAACATCCAATTACTGGCAATCCCATACAAATTGCTTCTTTGGCAACCATGGAATAAAGATTGTCGGTCATCATAGGATTTACTAAAACAGTCCCTATCCTGTACCAAGCTGCTAGTTCAATCGGATCAGAAGTCCACTGAGTAATCAAGATATTATTTTTTAGAATATCTTTAGAAACACCTTCTTTCAGTATTAATTTATGGACGTCTTCAATATATCCGCCAATAAATATCATTCTTGTATTCTTAAATTCCGATTCCTTTAAAATTCTTAAAAAGGCTTTAATCGCTCTTTTATAGCCCTTTGCTTCCTCTATTCTGCCTACAAACAGTATCAATCTTTGATTCCACAATTTATAATTATTTAACAATTCAAATGCCTTTTCTTCTACTTTATTATTGTTTATGTAATTAAAAAAATCTACTCCATTTTCTATGGCGGTGCTTTGACCTACATATCTCCTAAAAAATTTATGGAAATATTCTAATTGGGAGTTACTAATAGCAATTATGCCGTCGCTGTTATTTATTGTTTCATTTTGAGCTATATTTCGTCCCTCAAATCCTTTGGAATAATATTTAAACATAATGTCTGAAACTTCAGCATCACTGGCTTCTTCTAGTCTCTTTTTTTCCGAAGAACTTGCATAAGCATGAGGAATAAGCTGGTGCAAAGTATAAACTACTGGTGCATTAATAAAAGCGTCCTTAAGTACTCTTAGTGCACCATCATATTCAAAAGTATGCGTATGTACATGTATAACATCCGGTAAGAAATTATTGCTTTTCAAAATATCCGGTATGTTCTTAGCTGCATATATACTTGTTTTTATTCTGGTAAATTTATAAGGTGATCTAGTTGTGGTAATCTTCTTGCCTTTTATAAATTTCCTGCTTTTTATTGTGTAAACATCCTTATTCCACCAATGTGTGACCAATTCAACATTCATACCATAATTTGCCTGATATTTAACTAAATTATCTACGCAAGTTACTACGCCAGCTCTAATATTTCTAGGTATTGATAAATGTAAAACCCGCAAAGTGTTATAATCTTTTTTTTGGAATTGAATGGTTACGCGGCTCCTAAAAAAATTGTAATGATTATACAATGCGCCACCTTCTGAAATGTCTTTCATATCATCGTACGAATAAGGTGGATGCTCCCCCACAGGCGGATATTCTTTAGGTGGGTATTCCGTCTTGGAAGTGGGATATTCACTTTTTGGATAGTCAGCTGATGAAGATTTTAATTTCCGTGGATATTCTTTCTTTGAATGAGGATACTCATCTTTTGGATAGTCAGCTGTTGGATATTCTATTTTTGGTGGGTATTCTCCAGAGGGATATTCTATTGGAGGAGGAACAACTCCTAATCTCAACACAATAGGGAACTCTGATTCATAATCTGTTAAACTTGGTGGAGGAGCGTTTGTTTTGACAACTTGAGCATTAAACTCATACTCATTAATCTGTATTTTATAAATAATTCCTAAATCTAATCTTGAAGCAGTAATGAGCTGCACAACAACGTCATTTACTTTTAAAATGGTCATTGGAATATTTTTGGATACATAGCAATTATATTCCTTCGTGATATCATCATATTGAAAATGTACCAATGCCTGAGTTAAATTAACATTTGGGGCATTTGGATGTATTTTTGTATCAGCTAATTGAATCTCATTTACAACACTTGTATCATGCCCTTTTCCGAATTTTAAAGCATTAGCTAAAGAATTATGGTAAGAATTTATTATTTCAATCTTATTGCCGGGAAGCGGCCTCTCAGGAGTGCTGTTTGTTGGTTTTAAAATCAAAATGGTATTCATTCTAGTTGGCGGAGGCGGAACAGGCGCTCCGAGTCTCAACACAACAGGGAATCTTAAAACATAATCAGTTTGGCTTGGAATGGGGGCAGTGCTGTCAATGACTTCTGCCTCAAATTCATACTCATTGATTGATATTTTGTAAACTACCCCTTTATCCAGTTCTGAAACATCACGCCCTTTCACCTCAATACCATTAACTTTTAATTGAGTCAAAGGCAAATTTTTGCTTATGTAAAATTTAGATTCGTGCGTAGCTGGGTCATTTAAGAAATATAAAATTGCTTGGTTTACGTTGATGCCAGGTGCAACTGGGTGCACTTTTGTATCAATTAAATGAATATCATTTATATTTCCGGTATCGGAATTTTTTCCAAATTTCAAAGCTTGAGCCCAAAGATGATATCTCCCGATAACCTCTATAGGACTGTTTGGAGTGCTGTTCAATGGTTTTAGAATTAATCTTCTATTAGTTCCAGTTGGAGGCGGAACAACTGCACCAGCAATATGCACGTTAATTGTTTTCAAATCTCTCCATTTCTGCGCAATAGGTGTTTCAGGATTTTCAGGTGCCCTTACAGTGCTTACAAGGTAAAATACTATAGAATGGTCTCCTGGTGTGAGCCTTTCCCCGTTTTGGTCGTGGAATTCATTAGAAAGCCATTGTATCTCAGGATGCGGATCCTGCTCTGTTTTTGTTATTTGCTTTGTTTTTAGCTTGAAATATTTCTGGCTTGGACTTAAATGCCACTCTCCTCTCTTATTCTTTAAGCCAAATTCTATGGAATCTTTTTCTTCTGCTGATCTGATAAAATACTCCCTGACAGCCTGCCCGTCAACAGAGCACATAAGTACAAAAGGACCAATTCCTGTAGCAAGCCTTGTATAAACCCTGATTATTGCATCCCTTGGTATCTGTGTTGCTGGATTTTCTGCCTGTACTTTTGAAAGCTCAATTTTTGCGCCGGTTGCAGGATTTGTAATATCCACTCTCAGCTCCTGCATTTCAGTAAATGATTCCCTTTTGGCGTCCAAATATTTTAAATACCTGACCAAAAGATACATATGCCTTAATTGATTTACTATAACTGGAAGGAATTGCTTGTTGAAAAATTCCTCCTCTTTCTGGAAATGATTTTTTATGGTGTCCGGGCTTGAATAATCAATTTCTTTCCACTTGTTTTTGTTTTTGTACCATTTTTTCAGCTCATCAGCGTTGATAAGTTTGCTCCACCTGCTTTCGCGCTTGGCATTTTCTTTCCCAATCATGAAATAAAAGGCAATCGCCTTTCTGGTTGCGAAGCATGCATCAACCATTTCTCTGAGTGAATTTATAGCATTGTTAATTGCCTCGTCATAATCTTTCAGTTCTGGAGTATTTGTCGGAATAAATAATAAATCCCTGATTTTTGGAAGAATTCTCTTAATATGGTCCCATAAAATCAGCGGGTCAGACTCTTTAATTCTTTTAATTTCTTCATATATCTCCCTTAATTTTTCCCTGCCATGATTAAGGACAAACTTAAGCCATTTTTGGTATTTTCCTTTTTTCTTTTTTATGCCAACTATCTCATTCTCTTTTTCCATTAATTCTACTAAAATTTTCTCAAGTTCAAACTCCAGTTTCAGGATTTTCTTAATATCTTCGTCTTGGCCGATAAACTGCTGGAAAGCATCAGAATCAGGGTCAAGCCAGAAAGCTTTGTCATATTTCAAGACTTTATGATACCTGTCATACAGATCCTGAACATCTCTCTTCTTATGTTCAATTATATCTTTGATTTTTTTTAATATAGATTTCTTGATTTCAACCAATATCATTATCTCATCTATAATATCCTGCAGTTTGATTTCTTTTTCCTCGTCTTCATCTTCTTCACCCTCATCGTCTTCATCTTCTTTCTTTTTCCTGTTTCCAGCCCAAAGTGCCAGAAGAATTAGTGCAATAAGTAACGGTATAATATAGAGAAATGGATTTTTGTACCAAGTACTTGGTGGAGGTGGGGGTGTACCAGGTATTACTCCTCCGCCGCCTGCACTTCCACCTCCAGGTGTTGAAGTTCCTGGCAATCCGCTTGGACCAGTCGGTGTTGCAATGGAAGGCAGCCCAAACAAATCTTTCATCCAGCTTGGCACTCCCGGAGATGGAACTCCAAAATTGATTCCTTTAAAGCTGCCGAACAAGTCTTTGAAGAAACTGCCTGTGCCACCAAGCCAGCCAAACCCGGGAATTCCAGAAAAACTTGGAACACTTACAGATCCTATCGATGGAGTTGTTGGAGTTCTTAAAGTGTTAAACAATCCCTGAATCAATGCAATTGTTAATATCGTCAAAAGCAAAGCCAAAACAAATCTCCAGAACTTGTTTTGTATGCCCTTTAGCATCCACCAGTATAATATAAAGAGAAGCACATAAAATAGCCAATGTATGTAAGGCAATAAAATCACAGCAGATATGCCTGCAAGCACAAGCAAAAATGCAGTCATCAATCCAAGCAAAATAACAATAACCTGTTCAGGCCTTTTGACTTCTTTGAAAGCGTACCTCGCACCCATCATATAAATTGCAATAAATAATAGTGAAAAGAAGAAAAAGTCAATTGCCTGGGCATAAGGCTCGTATTGCCTTCCTGAAAAGAAGTTATTAATCTGCAGCAAGCCTCCTGTAAACACAGAAGTGAAAGGTAGGGCATTGGCAGCAGTTGATAACAATATGATTGAAAGTACTATTATGATTGGCTTTGCAAACATTATTTTGTTGAGTTTCATTTTAGAACCTCGACACGCAATTTTTTATAATGCTGACAAATTTCCCCTCTCCAAACAAAACGACCCCCTTTTTCATAAACTGCAGCATTTCTGGATCCCTCTTCCTCATAAGGCTGATAAGCTCGTCCTCAGTTTTTGCAACAATGTTGATATTTGGAATAGAAATGTCTGCAGTTGTAATATTATCAATAACCACCAGAATGCTTTTTTTGTCGATAATTGCTGCTTTAGGTTGCTTTAGCTGTTCAGCGCTTATCTTGTCAAACTTATCATCAGAGTACAGCAAGACAATTGCGGCCAAATGCTCTGCAATCTTGCTGTCAAAGTTTATCGAATAAAATAGGCCGGTTCCAAGCCTTTCCCCAACTACAATATTCTGCTTTTCCATCTTTTTCAAAATATTGAAAACACCTGCAGAACTAAAGCCGAGCCTTTGAGCTATATTGCGAATGGTTAGTTTTTCATAGAAATTTCTAACAAGAAAGCTGATTACACTAAACTCATTGTCCGAAATCGATAGCATTGTTTATTTTTTCTTAATGTTCGTCTATTTTATTTAATTATATATCTATATTTTATTATTTATATTTAAATTTTAAAGTATATATATTATTTATTTAATTATAAATGTCTGTTATTTATATATTTTTATCTTTTTATTAAGTTTTAAAGTTATATTTTAATAATCATATATCATTTTATTTAGAACTAACATTCACTATTTTTAAATATTTCGTTTTTGAAGGCTGCCGAGAAATAGTAAAGTTTAAATACTACTAATCACAATATGTAATAATCAACACTAGGAGGTGTTAACTATGGGTTCAGGATGTAATTGTGAAGGAATGTGTGCAAAGTGCATGGCAGGCAAGCTGATAGTAATGGGTGCAATTGTAGTTGCAACAGCTGTGTATTGGCCTATGTATATATGGCATGTACTGGGTGGATTGCTAATTTTAAAAGGAGTAATGAAAATGGCAATGCCAGGCGGATGCGGCCACTGCGGCACAGAAGCTAAGAAGGGCAAGAAGTAAGCTTGCCTTTGCTTACATTTTTATATTCTTCTTATTTCTTTTTTCTTTATGGACAAGATCAGGAAAGTAGCCATAACTCTGCAGGGCAGGAAGTTCTATGTAAAGGATAGTAATCAGGATCTGCATACCCAATACGGATTTATCAAAACGGAAGATTTGAAAAAGGCAAAAGACGGCAGCCTTCTTAAGTCAAACACAGGAAAAGAATTTTTTATCTTTAGCCCGTATTTTATTGATACTTATAAAAAGATAAAAAGAGATGCACAGATTATACCATTAAAAGACATTGGATTAATAATAACAGAAACTGGGATAAACAAAAAGAGCAGAATTCTGGATGCTGGCTCAGGTTCAGGAGCTTTGGCTTGCTTTCTTGCGTCGATAGCTAAAGAAGTCATAACCTATGAGATAAGGCAGGATTTCATGGAAGTAGTAAAGAAAAATATCGAATTTTTGGGATTGAAAAATATAAAAATCAAGAATAAGAATATTTACAATGAAGTTGAGGAAAAAAATATTGATGTCGCAACTCTTGATGTTCCAGAGCCATGGCTTGCAATTGAAAGTTGCTCAAAAGCTCTCAAGCCAGGGGGTTTTCTTGTTTCTTACAGCCCTTCTGTTCCGCAGGTGGCTGATTTTGTAAATGCCTTAAGGAACAATGCAAATTTTATTTATTTGAAAACAATTGAGGTCATTGAGCGTGAATGGGAAGTTGATGAGCGAAAAGTAAGGCCTAATAGCCAGGGAATCGGACATTCAGGATTTTTGAGCTTTGCGAGGAAAATTACAAAATGATATTTAAACAATTAAAAGTAGGCTTAATGCAGAATTTTGTATATATAATAGGGGATAAAATCACAAAAGAAGCAGCTATTGTAGATGCTGGCTGGGAAGTTGACAAAATTATTAATGAAGCAATCAAAGAAAATCTTACAATTAAGAAAATAATCCTGACTCATTCACATCATGATCATGTGCAGAAAGCAGATGAATTGGCTTCCAAAACAGATGCTGAAGTTTATTCTCATGAATTAGATTTTGATGAAATCGAGCCAATAATCAAAAATCCAAATATTAAGATTCATAAATTAAAAAACAATGATGAAATCAATGTCGGCAAAATAAAAATTAAAATAATCCATACACCCGGGCATACTCCTGGTGCAATATGCCTTCTTGCTGAAAACAAATTATTGACTGGAGACACTCTGTTTGTAAATGCAATTGGAAGGACGGATTTGCCTGGGGGCGATTCAATAAAATTGTTTGAAAGCCTGCAAAATCTGAAGAAACTTGATGGCGAAATTGAAGTCTATCCAGGCCATGACTATGGCGACATTCCTTTCTCAACAATTGGCGGAGAGAAAAAAACTAATCCTTATTTTATGTGTTCAACAAAAGAGCAGTTTTTGAATTTGTTGGGATTGTTTTAAATGAATATATTTAAAAATAGCATTTAATTTCTTTGAAATTGGTGGTTTGATGAGTGTAGTTGAAATTACTGGGAATGGTGCTGAACCGGATTATGAAGTAATAAGGAATTACGATGTAAGGGGGATTGGATCAAATGATGTTGTTAGTTTAGCTGCATTGTGCATGTTAGAGGATAATCTACAACATATAGTTTTATTCAAAGGAAAAATTTCTATTGGCAAGATAGATACTCCTAAAACTAACCTTGATGATGCCCGTTCAACATATCCGAACATGAGGGCAAACGACACAATAATGCAGCTTATAGAGTTAGCGACATCAAGTAACTGTTATCTAGGTGTTGTGCCGCCACAAAGGAAACGGCCAACTTTAGAAGGAATATTACCTGCATTAACAGATTTAGTTAACAGGCAACCAGCTCAATCAAAAAACATGCTATAAACATACTCATCCTTATTTTTATAATATTGTTCTTTCAAAGTTGTTTCGTGCTTAAACCCAAGCTTTTCATAGAATTTATGCGCTCTTATGTTATCCGCGTGTGTAAGCAAATATAATTTTCTTAATTTTGATTTATTTTTCTTGTAAAATTGTTTTGCATCATTGATTAACGCTTCAAACAATTTGTGAGCAACTCCTTTGCCCCTGTATTCAGGCAAAACAGCTATCCTGTAAAGCTCTGCCAGTTGATGCTTCGGCAGGCCATGCATGAGCCAGGTAACAATGCCGATTATTTTTCCGTTTTCTTCCGCAATAATATAGTTATGAGCTTTTTTTGTTTCATTTTTGAACACAGAAATTCCCTCTTTTAAATCTTTAATGTTATAGCTTTTGACAAGGACATTTGCAATACCTTTTGTGTCGTTTAGGCTTGCTTTACGGATTTTCATTTTTTGCTTTTTCATTGTTTATTTGATTTTATTTACACTTTTTAATGATTATTTTGGTTTATGTTTATCGTTAATGGATTTTTTATTATTGAAATTTTTGTTTATTATGTTTCACACTTTCTATTTTTGTTCCAATTGCTCTTGACATTAGGCGTATTTCAATAACTAATATTCAATAATTAATTTAATAATCCAAATTTAAAATTCTAAACCCATCTTCTTACTTTTTTCTTGTAATCCAGATATTTCTTGCCGAAAATCCCTTCCAACAGCTTTTCCTCAAATGGAATGTAAACAAAATCCATTGCAAAGAAAAAAATAACTGGAGATATAATGGTCAAGAGATTGCCGAAAAGTAGGGATATTCCTGCAAGGCCCATAATAACCCCAATATACATCGGGTTTCTTGTAAATTTATAAGGTCCTTTCATTACAACGAAAGTTGGCTTTGTTCCTGGCAGAATAGGTGTTTTATTTTTCTTGAAAAGATAAAATGAATAAAAGGTTATTGACAATCCTATAACAATTATCAATAATCCAATATACTTATAGCCTCCTGAAATAATCCTAAACTGCGGAAACATATAATCCAGAAGCCACGATAAAACAAGCAAAGTGAATGCAATATGCGGAGGCTTTATGAACATTTTATTCAACAACAACACTTTTTGCCAAATTCCTTGGCTTATCTATGTCCCTTCCGAGCTTTTCAGCAATATGATAAGCCAAAAGCTGCAAAGGCACAGTTGCAAGAATTGAGCTTAAGGTATATAATGTTTTTGGAATGAAAATAGTATGGTTTGCTTTTTGAGGAATTTCTTTATTACCTTCAGTTGCGATAGCAATTATGATTCCCCCTCTTGCCTTTACTTCTTCAATGTTGCCAAGAACTTTTTTGTAAGTGTATATGTCATGGGGCGCAATAACAACAACAGGCATGTTCTTGTCAATCAACGCGATGGGCCCGTGCTTCATCTCTGCGGCAGGATATCCTTCAGCATGGATATAGCTAACTTCCTTCAGTTTAAGAGCGCCCTCAAGCGCAATCGGAAAATTTACCCCCCTTCCAAGGTATATTGAATTCAGTTTCCGGTGATAAAGCTCCGCGCATTTCATTATTTCATCATCTTCATCCAGAACAGACTGCAGCTGCAGCGGGATTCTTCTGATTCCGTAAATCATGTCCTTGATTTGCTTTTCATTCAAAGTTTTTCTTACTTTTGACAATAAAATTGTAAGAATGTATAGTACAGCGAGCTGGGTTGTGAAGGCTTTTGTAGAGGCTACTCCGATTTCAGGGCCCGCTCTTGTGTAGATAATGCCATCTGAAATCCTGGTTATTGAGCTTCCCATTACATTGCATATTGAAAGTGTTTTTACTCCAAGCTTCTTCGCTTCCTTCAATGCCGCTATTGTGTCAGCTGTCTCACCTGACTGCGATATTGCAATGACCAAAGTGTCTTTGTCAAGCAGAGGGTTCCGGTATCTGAATTCAGAGGCATACTCGACGTCTACAGGAATTTTTGCAAGCTCCTCTAGCATAAACTCCCCTACCAATGAGGCATGCCACGATGTCCCGCACGCAATTATTATTATTCTTTTAATTTTTTTTAGATATCCATTTGTAAGGTTAAATTCCTTTTCAAAGACAATATCATTTCCTTTAATCCTTTCATTCAGCGTGTCTGCTATCGCCCTTGGCTGCTCATGAATTTCTTTCAGCATGAAATGGTTGTACCCTGATTTTTGGGCAGCTTCAGCGCTCCAGTTTATCTCAGTTATTTTTTTGTTTTTTAGTTTTCCGTTCAAATCAAAAATTTTGCATTCATTTTTTGTAAGGACAGCCATTTCCTTGTCTTCAATATAGATAATCTTTTTTGTGTAGCTCAGTATTGACGGAACGTCAGAAGCAATAAAATTCTCGTTGTTGCCGAGGCCTATGACAAGCGGGCTTTCGTTTCTTGCTGCAAAAAGCATCTCCGGCTTTTCAGAATAAAGAATTCCAAGCGCATAGCTTCCTTCTAGCCTGTTAAGCGCATGCCTTACTGCATCTTCGATGCCATTGGCTTTCAGGTTTTCTTCGATTAAATGCGCAATAACCTCTGTGTCTGTTTCAGAGGAAAATTTGTGCCCATTTTTGATTAATTCTTCTTTCAGCTCGGAATAATTTTCTATGATTCCGTTATGAACGACGCTGATTTTATTTGTACAGTCAACATGCGGATGCGCATTTTCTACTGTGGCCCCACCATGAGTGCTCCACCTGCAGTGCGCTATTCCGGCATTGCCTTTGAATTTCAAAAAATCAATTTTTTTATTGACTTCCTCTAGCTTCCCGACTCCTTTTTTTATGTTGAACTTATTGTTATGTACAAAGCACATTCCAACAGAATCATACCCCCTATATTCAAGATTAGAAAGCCCATTATAGAGCTTCTTGCTTACATCATTATTTGATACAACTCCGACAATTCCGCACATTTTGTTTGTTATAAATATTTCAGATTTTGAATTTAAAGAAACCAAGCGCGCCAAAAGAGGATAAGGAGCACCTGGAGTGTCTAAGATGAGACTTGGATAAGTAAGTAAAGCTTGTTTATATATATTATTAAAGAATTTTTAGGAGTATTATAAAAAAAATTAAAATGGCTGCCAGGCAGATGTGCCAAACAGCTTTGGTCCTTTAAATTCATCAATATAACTGCCTCTTATGAAATAATCTTCAAATGTTGCCCTTAGATTTCTTATTCTAGAAATATGCAATTTTGTAGGGTATTCCACACTATTTTCAAATCTGCCACTTAACTCGCCAATCTTCTCAACTATTCTGAGAAATTCTTCTTTTCCTAAATTGCCACGCGAAATATAATTTTTTAATCCATCTATAAATGCAAGATACTTTGCTCTCGAGCCAAATACCAGGTAACGCCGGTCATGGTATACTATATTGTTGCTCAGAGGGATATCTGTATTTTCCTTTATTTGCCCTAAATTGTTGGGAAGAATCCTGTACAGGAGAACAGAATCAGGCTGCACAGGTAGATCAAAACCGAACATTTCAGCAATACTCTCTGCTAATCCTATACCTATGCGTTCTATTCCAGATGCAAGCCCGTTCCTTTTTACTTCATAAACAATTTCTACATGCTTTCGTCCATTGATAGGATTAGGGTCATTAATTCAACATCTAAAAGTAGATGGTTTAACAACTATTTTTATTTTAGTTGTAAAATCGGTTTTTGTCTATATATTCAATATCTTATCAAGTTTCATTTACAATGGTAAGCTG
>CAYNCK010000096.1:0-6476 GCA_964396095.1 uncultured Methanosarcinales archaeon | reverse complement strand
GACTGCACCGATATCCGTATTACATATAAATGCCTCAAGCCCCGATTTAGTAATTTCAAAATTAAATGACATGACTGAAGACAGCGTGATAAGCATGACAAAGTCCACAGCATCTGTCACAAGCGGTGCCGAGCTAAGATTTTTTGGCATAAATAATGATACAAGGTTATGGAATTATAATTTTGCAAATTTATATTTTGGAACAAATAATCTTTACAGAATGACAATTGACGCAAACGGCAACGTCGGCATCAACACAACTACTCCAGCATTCACTCTTGATGTCACAGGAAATTTAAGGACAACTGGCGCTAAAACAGGCTTTTTGGGCGACCAAATAAGAAATGACGGCGATGAAATTTTGGAGAAAGGTGATTTGGTAAGCATAAGCTTTAACGGAGTGCAGGCTTACATGAAAGGAAACAACATTCCAATTTTTAATGCAGTAAAGGCAAAAAACAAAAATGACCTGAACATAGTTGGAGTTGTTTTTGAAAGATCTCCTGAAAGCCCAAACAACCAAAGGAACGGATCCATAATAAATGGCGATTATGCAATTATAGCAACCCAAAACAGCATAACTTTCCTGAAGGCAACAAATGAAAACGGAAAAATACTGCCGGGAGATTATCTTACAGCATCCAGCAAGCCCGGTTATGCAATGAAAGCTGACGGAGAATCCTCTGTTTTAATCGGAAGGTCGCTGCAGGAATTAAACGGAACAGAAGGAAAAATATCTGCTTTCATACAAATAACAACAAACTCCATAACAAACATAAATGAGGAAAGGCTATTTGAAACAAGCCAGAAATTAAAAGACATTGAAAACAAGTATAATGTTGATTTAAAAGATGTCGAGAAAACAAAAGGATTGAAGGAAACAAAACTTCAAAGAATAAAAAACAAGCTCCAGCTTGAGCCAACTCCACCCCAGTCAACTGAAGGAATCAGCAGGATTAACGGCTCGGTCATAGTCAGGCTGGGATAAATTTATAAAATCAACAAAGACAATGAATTAATATGGATGAATCACTAAAGTCAGCCATTACAAAGTATGCACTGCAGAACGCCGTAAAATACAAAGGCAAGGCAAATCCGGGAGCTGTAATAGGCAAGGTTTTCGCTGAAAATCCTGAATTAAAGAACAATGCAAAAGACATAAGCAAGGAAGTAATCAAGATAATAAAGGAAATAAGCTCTTTATCGCTGGAAAATCAGGAAAAAAAGCTGCAGGAACTAGCCCCCGAACTCCTTGAAAAAAAGGAAAAAAAGGAAGAAAAAGACATTTTTGCATTTCTCGAGGTAAGGGACGGCCAAAAAGTTATAACTGCATTTCCACCTGAGCCGAGCAAATACCCCCATATCGGGCATGCCAAAGCAATAATTGTGAATTATGAATTGGCAAAGCGCTATAACGGAATTTTTTACCTGAGATTCGAGGACACAAACCCCGAGCTTGCAGAGGAAGAATTCTACAAAATACATCTCGATGATTATGAATGGCTCGGCATAAAGCCTGACAAAATTGAGCATGCATCTGATTATATGGATGAATTCTACAAGTTTGCAGAAAAAATGATTAACGATAACCGCGCTTATATTTGCTCATGCGATATCGAGATGATAAAGGCAAAAAGAAGAGATGGAGAAGAATGTGAGCACCGATACCATCAGCAATTAAAAAACCTTGAATTGTGGAAAAATATGTTTGAGTCAAAAGCCGGAAAATATGTTTTAAGGTTGAAGGGGCACATGCAAAGCCAGAACTCGACATTAAGGGATCCGGTAATATTCAGGGTCATTGACAAGCCGCATCCCAGAAAAAAGAAAAAATACAGAGTCTGGCCAAATTATGATTTTGAAAATGCAATTATGGATGGCATAGAAGGGATAACGCACAGGCTTAGAAGCAAGGAATTTGAATTAAGAAACGAGCTCCAAAGGCTGATTCAAACGCTTGCAGGGTTCAAAGAAACAAAAATTTACGAGTTCGCAAGATTTAACCTTGAAGGCGTTGAAAGTTCCGGAAGGATTATACGGGAAAAGGTAAAGAAAAAGGAATTGTTAGGATGGGATGATCCTTCACTGACAACACTAGCTGCATTGAGGAGGAGGGGATTTTTGCCGGAAGCAATAAAAGAGTTTGTGCTTTCAACAGGGCTTACAAAAAGCGAGTCAGTTCTTACTTGGGATGACTTGATTGCCCACAACAGAAGGCTGCTTGATTCAAAATGCAACAGGTATTTTTTTGTTGAAAATCCAAATGAAATTAAAATTGAAAATGCACCTGAGCAGAATTGCGAATTAAAGCTGCATCCTGATTTTACTGACAGGGGCACAAGAAAATTTAATACAAAAGACAAATTTTATATTGCTGAAAAGGATTTGAAGGAATTCAAGGAAGAAAAGTTAATTCGTTTGATGGACTGCCTGAATTTCAAAAAAAACAAAAATAAATTTTCCTTTGATTCAAAGGAATATGAGAAATACAAGAAATCAGGCGACAGGATTATACACTGGCTTCCCGTTCAGAAAGATTTAGTTAAAGTTGAAGTTTTGATGCCGGATAGGGAAGTAAAAAAAGGTCTTGCTGAGCTATCAGTTAAAAATTTGAAAGTCAGTGATATTGTGCAATTTGCAAGGTTTGGGTTTTGCAGGCTGGACAGCAAAGAAAAAGATAAGTTAAAGTTTTGGTACACTCACGATTAAAAACAATTTAAAAAAATTAATAATAAACAAAATGACAAAATCCGCTATAGTCAAGTCGCAAGTCAAGGAATTGGCAAGTATTGACAACAAGCCGTTGAGCGTTGCGGAAGAGTTTTACAGGGCTTTGGAAGAAAAAAATAAACAACTTATTTCAGATGCATGCAAAAGGGCCAAGTTAAACAACAGGAACACAATAATGGCAAGGGATTTGTAAAAAATCAGGAATTGTAATACCTGTGAATGTCAATTTTCCCTTTTATCTTTGTCTCAAGAGCATTGAGCCTTTGCTGCCTCCTGGCTTTTTCCATATGCAGAAGATTCATCTGGCTTTTTATATTTTTTAATGTTTCTGTCAGCTGATTTATTTTATCGTTGTTCTCGCTCGTTATCCTTAATTTTTCTTCTCTTTCGACTTTTAATTCATTTTCAAGCTGATTTATCTTGTTTTTTAGCTCTTTTGTCTCATTGTCTTCAGACTTGAAGAATTTTGCATACCTGCTTTCCAAATCCAAAAGCCCATCAATCTTCTGCCTAAGCCTGTCAACATCAGAATAAGTCAAAGTCATTCTAATTATAGACTTCCTCATTTTATCAAGATGCAAGTAAACTTCTTTCTTTGACTTGTTTCTTGCTATATAAACTTTGTTGACTATGAAAAAGTGCCTTGCAAAATGCTTTAAAGAACTTGAAGTTTTTAATTGCTGCATTTTTAATTGGTTATTTTTATTTATTTTTTAAATAATAAATGGCGAAGCCGAGCTTGTGGCAGACGGCGAGGCTGAGCACAAACTATTGTCGCGAAGCGACGGATTTAAAGTTTAATTTTTCTAAAAAATTTAATATTTTTTGTTTTTATTGCGCTGGACATGTCGGAAATTTACATTTCCGAGCACACTCGAAAATTTCCAATTTTCGATGATTGGCGCAATTCAATAACTAAATTTCAATAATAATTTAAAAAAACAATATAACAATTTTTATAATAAAATATTTTTTAATAAAAAATAAATCTATTTCTTGAACATGCCAAACAATCCTTTTTTCTTAGGCTCATCGCCTAATTCCGGAAAGTCATCCGGAAGGTCAAGGCTTGAAGCATCCAAGTCAGGGGTAGGCTCAAGTGGCGGCAAATCCATTCCAAAATCCTGCTGCGACATTTGAGGAGGCATTTGGGGCATTGACATTTGCGGCTGCATCGATCTTGGCATCATCACAGGCTGCCTTGGCATCATGGGCTCAGGCTTTGGCTGCCATTCCTGCTGCACAGGCTTTGCAAAAGCTGGAGCCTGGCTTTGCCTAAATATAGTTTCTTCCTTCTCTTTGGGCTTGAACATCGAGTCTTCTCTTTCTTTTGCAGGAGCCACTATTTTCTGCTTAACCATCTCGACAACAGCAACCATTCCTTCTGCAATTGTCTTATTTTGGTCAAGAATCTTGTCAAGCTTTGAGATAATCATTTCGTGCTTTCTGAACTCTGCCTCGTATCCTTTTTCTTCGAGCCTCATTTGGTCAGCTGCCGCGCCGAAAACCTCAAGCATGCCGGAAATTGTGTCTGCAAGCTTGCTGACAACATCATAAAGCTCTTTTGTGGAAACATCTCTCCTTGGCTTCATGCCTTCCAGTTCTTTTTTCAATTCAGAAATATCTTTGTAAGGCGCAAATTCTTCCTCTTCCATCATGTCCATCATCCCCTTTTTTTAAAAACTCTAATAATATAAAAAAGAAAATGATTGTATTTAAAGATTTCGGATTTTAAAGCTAAAATTCTTTCAAAAACTTCACAAGCTCGTTTGCCTTCTCAAACTCCATGAACTCCTCTTTTGTCAATGAAGGGATATTTTTCGGCTTTTTCTTGTTGAATATGACGAGGTTTTCTGCATCCAACAACCTCGACAACGGCTCCATCTGGGGGTTGACTTTGTCGCTTACCTCGGTAAATATAAGTTCGTTGTCTTTTCTTGCTATAATGTCAAAGGGAGTTTTCTTTGTTTCGGTGGCATCAAAACCAAGCTCTATGTATTTTTTTGAAAACTCAGTCTCGAAACGGCTCTGGGGCTTTTCCCTCTGCAAAAAAATGTTTATCTCATTGAAAACCTGATGCCCGAAAATGTCATAAATTTTCATGGCTTTGTTGAGCGTAACTTCTGAGTTCTCATTCTCGTACTTCATCATCATCCTGCTCGATACGCCTATTTTCTTTGAAAGCGAATTTAGAGAATATCCGATTTCTTCCCTTTTCTCTCTAAGCTTTTTTCCGACTATTGATGCCGTCAATCCCGCTTTTCCCCTTTTTATGAACGGAAACCTGTTGTTTACGCAGTTAACAAATGTGCAGAAGTTCAAAGTGTAGATGTCAAACCTCGAATAGACTATGTTGTCATCAAGCTTCTTCTCGGCTTTTTCAGCAACAATCAGGGGAGAGGCATTGATGTATGATGCAACTGAATTCATCTCCGCAGCATATTCTCCCGTGATAGAGTTTGCATCCTCAAGAATTTTAATCAAAAGAATCTGCTCGTTCCTTCTTGCCAATGCGTCAAAGCAAGTCCTCGTGAGATTTTTTATTGTGAATCCCTTTTTCAGCAGAAAGATGCTGACTTTATCAAGAAGTGTTTGTTTCATAATCAAATCAGAATAAATTAATGTTTAAAAATGTTTTTAAAAATACTAAACAAAAAATTTATAATTTATATAAAATATTAATAAAAATGTCACTAACGGGACATTGGTAAATATTTAAATTTTCCACCATAAGGCATATCTATATCGCCCAAGGTTTTAAAGCTTAGCATATACTCAAACAGCTGTTTATTGGGGGATTTCAGATTTGCTTTTGATGGAGGAATAAATTTTTTAGGCATTAGCTTAAGTTTTCCATAAACATGATTAAAAATAGCTTGTTCAAGTTTATTTAAATTTGGAAGGTATTCATATTGTAGTAAAATAATTTGACCATCATCTCCGATTGTAGCTAAAAATGACATTCTCAGGTCTATTTTATTAGCATCCACATTTTTCTGCCCTACAAGAGAATAATCTAAATTTAGCTTAAGATAGTTTCCAACGTATGCCAAAAAGAATTCTGAGTAACTCATGATATTCTCTTTTCCCAAGGGATTTTGTTGAGTGAATAATGCATTCAGGTCTTTTCCGCCTAAAATAGTATCGCTCAATCTTTCTTCAAAATCTAAGTTTATTGTGTTGTCTCGGAGAATGGCACCATCCATTTTTTTATCCGGATTAGCAGATTGCGCTTGCGGTCCCAATATTGCCCTAGGATTGGGGGAAAATATCTCAGGAGTTCCATCGGAATTCTCACTAGAGTATTTATTATCAGCCCCTTGCGACTCACTCAAGGATTTATTATAAGACTTTTGCGACTCAGGAGCGTGGGTAAGCTGAACCATAGCCACTTCTCTCGCTTCATTATTTGAATCTTCGTGGTAATGGCTTCTCAATATCGGAATTGATAATGCTGGTAATAACAATGCATGTGCAATAAAAGAAACCCCTACAGATTTTCCCAATCTTTTTCTATAATCAACAATTTCTTTTGGATTTCTTAACAATAATTCTAAATTTTCCTTTTGCATGCCAGTTAGTAATTGGGTGCAATTTATTAATCTTGTTGAATAATCAAAATAATAAAGTGTATTCCCAAGTGACATATGTCACTAGGGAGCTTTTTGTTAAAAAAGCTTATCAAACGAGTGATAAATTTCAGCAGGAGTCTTGTTATCAAGACTGCTGTGTGGTCTGAAGTGATT
>CAYNCK010000095.1:0-4033 GCA_964396095.1 uncultured Methanosarcinales archaeon | reverse complement strand
AAAATCTGAAAAATAGAAGGCATAACTAACTATAAAACCAAGGTAAACAACCACATATATAAAAAATAAGACAACAAAAAGCTTAAAATATTTTGGCTTTAAAAAATTATCTTTGTATTTGGCAAAAAACACCCCTAATAGGAATACAATAAAGTAAGGAACAAATTCAGGCAAGAAATTCAATCCATCCACTTTGCGGATATAGTAAAGAAGCAAGGCAATAACTGCCAGCCAAACCAATGAGCCCATCCCCTTCTTGCTTAACCAATAGACAGCTGTAAATAAAAGATAGAATACTAAAATGACAGATACGAACCAGGTTGGACCATTTAAAGGGTCTACATTTATTAATCTGTGTATCCCCAACGAATTTGCAATTATGCTTTTTAATGATATTGTGCCATCAGGTGTAAAAATAATTTTCCCTATTGCTAGATAGGAAATTAAAACCTTAAAAATATTATAATTGCAAGGGGGGGATGATTTTCAACAGGCGTTTTTTGAAAAAAATAGGCCAATTGTAATTTTTTGAATTATATAAACCAAATCCCGACCTAAAGAAAAAATAAAACACCCCAATATTTCCGGCAGTTGTGGGTATAAAACTGCTAAATAAGTATCCAACACTTTTGTTGGAAGCAAATCCCAAATGATAAAAAACAACGAAAAGTATTCCTAACGTTGCAAACACATCTAAAAATATCAGTCTGTTATGTTCATTCTTCATAAATATCAATCAAAAATAAATTTAGTGCCAGGCTGCAAGGATTCCGCCCATCACCAGCAAGCTAACCAGCCAGTGAGCTGCATTTAAGAAGAAAAGCTTGATTGGCTTGCCCTCCCATAATACGCTTCCGATCAGCAAAGTTGCTATGAATCCTAGCCATATCCAAAATCCGGTTTGCATTCCATCAACAAAATTCACTGCCTGGGCATAAACAACAAAATGCGCAAGAACATATGACATGACAAGCGCGGCAATAAATCCAAAAGCCATCGCCTGCATCGGCATTATTTTATTTTTATTTGAGCCCTGTTTTCCGACTCCCATCATCTTCATCCATTCCTTTCCGAACAGGGGGCCATACCACAAGGAGCCTATGACTATATTTGAAACTGCTGCAGCCAAAACTGACCAATAATTTATATTAATTGTTTGTATCATTTGAGCACCTAGTATTATTATATGCCAAGATTATTTTTAGTATATTTAAACTTAATGCTTAAACAGCCTTATTCCGGTAAATACCATTGCGATATTATGCTCGTTTGCAGCCTGAATCACTTCCTCATCCCTTATTGAGCCTCCGGGCTGGATTATTGCCGTTACCCCTGCTTTTGCAGCCTGATCAATCCCATCCCTAAAAGGGAAAAATGCATCAGAGCTCATCACGCTTCCTATAAGCTTGTCTTTATTTTTCATTATTGCTATATTGACTGCGTCAACCCTTGACATCTGCCCGGCTCCAATGCCTACGGTCACGTCGTTCTTGGCAAAAACAACAGAATTGGATTTGACGTGCTTGTTTACTTTCCATGCAAAAATAAGGGATTTAATTTCTTCTTTTGTCGGCTTTCTTTTTGTCACGACTTTCATGCTTTTTTTATTCAGCTCAACATGCCCCTCAACCTGGGCAAGCAATCCTCCGGTGACTTTTCTCAAATCAAATTTTTTACCTGATTTTTTAACTGCGCCTGTTTCCAATAATCTAAGGTTCTTTTTTTCCTTTAAAATTTCAAATGCTTCTTTTTCAAATTTTGGGCAAATGACAACTTCAATGAAAAGGGATTTCATAAGCATTGCAGCTTCGGAATTGCAGTTCCTGTTTAATGCAACAATGCAACCAAATGCTGACTTTGGGTCAGCATCATGCGCCATTCTGTAGGATTCTTCAATTCTTTCCGAGCAGGCGACTCCGCTGGGGTTAGTGTGCTTTATTACTGCAGCTGCCGGATTGTCAAATTCCTTAATAAGCTCGAATGCTGCATCAATATCGAGAATGTTGTTGAATGATAATTCTTTTCCCTGCAATTGCCTCGCAGTTGCAACGCAGCTTTTGTCAATAAAAATATCGCCGTAAAATGATGCATTTTGATGAGGATTTTCCCCATACCTCAAATTTTGTATTTTACGGAACGTCATATTCAGTGTCTGTGGAAAATCATCCCCAGATAATCCATTAAAATAGTTGTTTATCAATGTGTCATAACTCGCTGTTTTTGAAAATGCCTTGGAAGCAAGCCTAATTCTGTCATAGTTTGTTATATTTTTATCATTTAATTTTTCTATAATTCCTCTGTAATCCCCTGGATCAACAACAACCAAAACACTTTCATGGTTTTTAGCAGCAGCCCTTACGAGAGAAGGCCCCCCAATATCAATATTTTCAATCATTTCCTTTAATTTAGATTTAATTTTTATTGCTTCCTCAAAAGGATAGAAATTCACAACAACAATATTGATTGGATCAATTTTTAATTTTTTCAATTCTGCAAGGTGTTTTTTATTTCCCCTGCTTGCCAGAATACCTGCAAAAATGTTTGGATGCAATGACTTTACCCTGCCATCTAGCATTTCAGGAAAATTTGTGATTTCTGAAACTAATTTAATATGGATTTTATTTTGCTTCAGCAATTTTGCAGTATTGCCAGTGGAAATTATTTTAACCCCAAGCTTTGACAGTTGTTTAGCGAAATCCACAATGCCTTCCTTATCTGAAACTGAAATAAGTGCCGTGTTTATCATTTTAGTGCCTTATTTTTTCTACAATAGCTTTTGAGGTTCTTGATATTTTATCAATTCCTTTCTTGTGAAGACCTTTAGTATAATCATAACCCTTTCTTGGCAGCCTTTTGGTGTAGTTATAAGTTTTTTGCGCAGTTATTCTTACTTCCCTTTCAATTCGGTTTCGAATTAACTCTACAGTTTCCCACCCCACTAAAAACGCACCAACAAATAAGATTACCCAGCTGACAGCATAAATTGATAAACCAGTAATCACATAAAATGGCTGGTAGAATTTGATTATCAGTAACACTTTTCCATAAATGCCGAGCGCAATACTAAGGATTACAAGTATAAATCCAGTTAAAAGTTTCTTGTCACCCAACCAATTGTTTGCCTGTCCCGATATTTGCTTATTTTCCATTTTTAAATTTTATTTAAAGTTAAATCGTTAATGGGTTTAACTCTATTAGTTTATAATAACTTTATTCCCTTCAACTTTTATTTTTCCTTTGCTGTATAAATCTATTGCTTTCACTATAATCTCCTGCTCTGCTTTCTGGACTTTTTCTTTCAGCGAATCCGGATTATCGTCTTTTTCTATTTTGACTTCATTTTGTAGGATTATTGGGCCCGTGTCGGCACCATCATCAACAAAATGCAATGTTGCGCCTGTAATTTTTCCCCCGTCTTTCAGGACATCAGCATGCACCTTCTTGTCCATTGCGCCAGCATATTTAGGCAATAAGCTCGGATGGATGTTCATTATTCTATTTTTGTATTTATTGACAAGCCACTTGCTTAAAAATCTCATATACCCAATCAATAAAACTAGTTCAACATTATTTTCGTCAAGAATTTTTGCAATCTCTTTGTCAAATTTTTCTCTTGATTTTTCCCGGTCTATTTCCCCTTCGGATTCTACAGAAAAATTCTTTGGATTAAGGAAAACTGATCTTATGCCGTGGTTTTTTGCCCTCTCTAGCGCATATGCATTAATTTTGTCGCTAATTACAACAGAAATAGAAGCATTTAGCATTTTGGCATTTATAGCATCAATTACGGCCTGCATATCTGTTGCTCTTGTCGACGCTAAAACACCAATACTAAGCATGCGCACCCCTGGAGTAAGCACCGTATATGTGTATTTAAAGTTTTGGTTTAATATGGCTTAGTAGAAAATCTCCATCAAAATAGCCCCTAAGTTGTAGGCTATCAACCGCATATATATTTCTGCCCGCTGTGTGCGGGCAGTTAAACCACGCAAGTGGTTTCCAAATAATCTTTTCAAGGCAGAAAATAATGACT
>CAYNCK010000094.1:0-1596 GCA_964396095.1 uncultured Methanosarcinales archaeon | reverse complement strand
ACACAATGGCGATTGATTATTTGATGAAAGACAAGCCAACAAAAGCCCTGGACGATTTTTGCGTGAACTTAGGAAATGGAATGAGTATGCCAAAAGCATTTGAGGCTGCATTTGGGATAACCCTTGAGAAGTTCTATGAAGATTTCGAGTCTTACCGAAAGACCTGGTCAAGCGAATCTTCTTCAGGTCAAGGCCAAATCCCCCAAGAGTACCAAGAGTACTGCGCTCAGTTTGCTTCCCTTCCCAGTTGTTCCTCTGTCGGACAACCTGGATCTCAAAACTATAACGGCTGCAAGCAGTGCTACCCCGATAAATAGTGAAGCATTTTTTTTTGTTTTTAGTGGATTTATCGACGGCAACTCAAAAATTGATTTTAACTTATAGAATTAGGCGAAGTTTTTGCCCTCGAAAAATTCCCCTCGCAACGTGAGGCATCCCACACGTTGCAGAGATGGAGAATTTTTCAGAGCTGGCAAAAATTTGGGAGAGGGACGAATTTTGCTAGGCAAAATAGCGAAGCGGTCGTTCCGAACCGCATAAATTCTTGTTAAAATCTTTTTCCATACGAAGTGTGGAAAAATTTCGTCCGAAAAGTTATTACTCGGGGCACAGTCGTCCAATTAAATAAGCGAAGCGATACGTTAAGGACAGGAATCTAGGGGCACACTCACGTTAAAGGTAGTAAGAATCTTGGGCGTAAAATCGTAAAGTTTATATATTATGTATGTTCGTAGAATACATATGGCTGTTAATAACACACAATTCACAAAGATTGAAATTCAGATAGCTAAATATCTGTTTAAACACTATAAGGATAGATATAACGCCAGGCAATTGGCCAGAATACTGAATATCAATCATGCTCATGCCAATAAGTTATGTAATGTTTTAGCAGATAAAAAACTATTGATTAAGGAGGAAATAGGCAATTCTGCATTTTTTTCTTATGAATATAACGACAAACTGGCAATCAAATTTATGGAATATATGTTGAGTCTGGAAAACAAGGAGTTTCCTAAATGGTTAAGTGTCTTATTCCACAATATGAACAAATTTAAGGATTACATTGAAATGGGTTTGATTTTTGGTTCATCTATAAAGATTAAGGATTTCAACGATATAGATGTTTTGCTAATGTATGATAAAGAAAAATCCAAAGATATTAAAAAAATAAAGGATGAAATAAGGAAATCCGAATTAGTTGAAAAGCCTATAAGATATGTGGATATAGCTGAAAAGGATATTCTCCTGAATAAAGAAGATAAAATTTTTTATAGTATTCTATCCGAAAGCTTGGTGTTTCATAATCCTGAAAAATATGTTGAGGTGATTAAAAAATGCCGCAAATAGATGAGCATTTGAAATGGTGCCTGAAAGATCCAAAAAGACTCGTAAAAACGAAGCCAGATTTGGGTTTAGCACAAAAACACGTTAAGAAATCTGAATATAATTATGGAGTAGTGCAGACTCTCAAAAGGCTAAAGACGTATGACTGGGCATTTAATGTCGGTTTTTACGCTATTTATCACTGCTTTTTAGCAATCCTTGCCAAATACGGCTATGAATCGCGAAATCAGGCATGCACTATAACTGTTC
>CAYNCK010000093.1:0-1704 GCA_964396095.1 uncultured Methanosarcinales archaeon | reverse complement strand
AATAAACAATCCAATTGTAAACTTAGAGCGTGCTGTTTTTAAATTTTTATAGTAAACATAAAGAAGCCCAAACAAAAGAAGTATTGATATTCCTGTCAGCCCTGTTGTAACATTCATTATAAGGGATTCCATGCAATTTTGCAAGAAACTCCTGTTTAATTACTTTTTCCCAAATCTAGCCCAAATCTCATTGAAAATATTGTAATTTTGTTCCATCAGTTCTGAAATAAAATAAACTGCCCCATAGTTGCCTTTGCTGACAGCATAAATTATGTTGTTTTTTTCCAGAACTTCCAAATGGTGCCTTATCGTCTTGTAGTCAAGCATAAGCATCTCCGCAATCTTGTTTGCGTTAGATGGATTTTTCTTCAGGAATTCAATAATTTTTCCCCTTGTTTCACCGCCTTTTGTGCCTGCTATCAGGTACCACAGCAAATTTTTCATTGAAAAAATAAATAAGAATATTATTTAAAAATCTTTGCTATTAATTGCTTGCTGCAAACTTAGAAACATTTATCCTTCTGTAAACATAAAAAATACCAAGGAAATAAGCCCCGTAAGCAATAATCTCAAGCAGGCTTGGTGCAGAGTTATATCCAAACATTCCCTTCAAAAAGCTACCGACAAGGCTGCTTTCACTCAAAACATTGCTGATGTCAAACAAAGGCGCTGCTAAAGGCAATAAGTTAGCTTGCTGAAACTCGTGGATTCCATGGGCAACTAATCCTGCTGCAAACAAAATCAAAAGAATGCTGCTTACATTGAACAATTTCTTCAGATTTATTTTTTTTGTTCCCACAAAAAACATGTAGCCAGCAAAAATTGCTGCAACAATTCCCAAAGTGCCCCCAATGAAATTAATTCCGCTTGCATAATTAAGCGCGTTAAGGAATATGACCGTCTCTATGCCTTCCCTTATTATTGCGATAAAAATCAGCATGAAAATTCCCATGTGAGAAAACAACGGCTGGACATTCATTAAATGTTTTTCCACCTTTCCGTGAATCTCCTGAGAAATGTGCCTTTGCTGCATCATCCATAGTATCATTGTGCTTAAAAGGAATGCGCCTATCAGCATTGTAAAACCTTCAAAAATCTTTTCACCGATTCCCTCAAAATCTCCGGCAAGAAGCGTAAATGAAAATGCAGTAAGTATACTTGCAATTATCCCAAAAAGAACTGCATAATAAACTGTTTTCTTATAAGTTTGGTTGTTGGTTTTATTTAGGTAAGCCAAAACTATGCCTATAACGAGGCTTGCCTCCAAAGTTTCCCTTGATGTTACCAAAAATGATTCTATCATTAAATAACCTCTTTTAATGCTTATTATTGCCGCCAAATTTATAGCCAATCGCAGCTCCCAAGAACGAAGCGCCAGCATAATACAACGGATTTATTATCCCTATAGCATACATGGCTGTAGTTCCAAGAACTGCCCCGACAAGCCCCTCTAAAGTGTTGTTATTTCCCATAAAACCTTAAAACTTAACAATTGTTAATTAAGCAATATGGGGCTATATTTAAAGCTTTCTGAGGCACTTGCTATATACGTAATATATAGTACGAAATTCGTTAAATTTTCCTAATTTTACCCCACCGCTTGCGGTGGCTGGGCGCAAGAATAATATAGCCTAAACAATAAACCAACTGGATGGAAGTTGAACGGGCAGCACATTGCACTTACCGCATAAGATACCACATGGT
>CAYNCK010000092.1:0-2991 GCA_964396095.1 uncultured Methanosarcinales archaeon | reverse complement strand
AAACAGCGAGGATGAATTTTGGGTTCCAATCCCTTCATTCGAAGACAAAATAAACAAAAAAGTTTTTGCAAATATAATTGGCTTTACCCAATTTACGGCTATATTTTGTCAAAGCCAGAAATTAAAGAATGTTGTTGCACGGCAGGTTTTTGATGCGAATGCAGGGTGCTTTGTAACACTGATAATATTGGTAATATCAATTGCGCTGACCATATTTACGGGAGTAGGTGGAGTTTTATTAACCGCCGCCACGAATACAATTGCTGCGAGTGCAGCTTCTGTTAGTGTAACTTTTGCCGCAGAAGTAGCGACTGCTGCGGGTGTTGCGGGAATATCTGTGACCACAGTAGTAGTTGTAGCAGCAATAAGTATACTATCCACATCTTTAAGTTTGGTTGGAACTGTCACCGAAGCATTCTACACTTCTTCTCCTGATAACTGCATTGGTTTTGTGCCGACGTGCACTTGGGAAGTAGGGATAGACAGTGTAAAAAAAGATGGTGAAGGAAAATGCCTGCCCAAAGGAGGCAAGATGCAGGCAGGTGTTCCTGCTTTACTGTGCGCGCAGGTTGAGAAATGCAACTTCATACAGAAGTTCACATGCCAGAAATGCAGCGTGCAGTGCACTGCGCAGTTTTATTAAAAATTAATTGTAGTGCCTAATTAATTATATTTTTTAGTATATATTTAAAAATGTAGTGCCTAAAAATTTTTCATCTTAAAAATCAAAACATTTACAACGAAAATTTTTGAATTTTCGAGGTAAATGTCCGAAAATATTAGATATTTTCGATACATTTAAATACAAGTTAAATATAGGCTTTTCATATGGCAAATAACAGTTGGATGGGTTTTAGTATTCTGAGTTTTAACAGGCCTATCCATATCCCAGCGTATACAGCTGTGATGTGTTAATTGCCGATTTTAACTTTACTTTTTTTCTAAAAAACCAGATTGGAGGTGTTAAAATTGGTACAAAAGACAAAACTGAGCTCTGCGGAACGTGAAAAATTCGAAGGATTCCTTCAGAATTTATTAGGCGTAGACTTCAATAACAGAAGCGAAGAATCGAAATACAAGTAAGATGGAAAAGAGAATATGATTAAGCCCAAACATAAAGGTTTAAATAGGCAGTGGAGTTTTATCCATATCATGATTAGGCAAGATTATTATAGATGCTATTTTTGTTGCTGATTTCTTAATCATTTACAACTAAGCGAGGATAGCCAAGCGGTTAAGGCGAGCGGCTGCAATGCAGCATTACGAGCCAAGTTGGTGATGAAATAACTGCGCCAATCCCGCTTATGCGCCGGTTCGAATCCGGCTCCTCGCTCTTTTTTTGTTTTCTGGAAAAAAATAAATGCTGAATACAAATGCTCCGAACAATAAGAACAGCTTACAAAAAAGATCCTGCTCTAAGGAAGGGAATAAACTTCTTCGAGGTTTTACTTTATCAAGGAGTTCATGCAATCTGGCTTCACAGGATTGCTCATCCGTTATATAGACTGAAAATACCGTTTATTCCAAGACTGATATCTCAAATAAATAGATTGCTTACAGGAATAGAAATACATCCCGGAGCGAAAATTGGAAATTATTTCTTTATAGACCATGGGAATGGGGTTGTTATCGGAGAAACTACGGAAATTGGAGACAATGTGATGATGTACCACCACGTCACCTTGGGAGGCCATGGATGGTGGGCTGACAATAAAGGCCAAAAAAGGCATCCGACAATAGAAGACAATGTTATCCTGGGAGTTGGCTGCATGATACTTGGACCAGTTACTGTCGGTAAAAATTCAAAAATAGGCGCAGGCGCCATTATAATTGAAGATGTCCCGGAAAATTCTACAGTTGTCTCTGAGCTTGGAAAATATATAATCAAAAAAGGAAAGAAAGTTAAGAAAAAAGAATTGGAAAAGGTTGAAGTTCCAAAAGAAGAATGGTTTGAATTGAAAAGAAAAATTTTATTAATGGAGAAAAAGAACAAAAGAAAATGACACTGAAATTATTCAACACATTAACAAGGAAAAAGGAAATTTTCAAGCCAATCAGTAAAGGCAAGGTTCTTGCTTATACATGCGGGCCTACAGTCTATGATTTCGCCCACATCGGCAACTTCAGGGCTTATGTTTGCAGCGATATTCTAAAGAGGTATCTAAAATATTTAGGTTACAAAGTAAAGCATGTAATGAATATAACAGATGTTGACGACAAAACGATAAGGGGCGCAAACAATGAAGGAATTTCTTTGCAGGAATATACCGGAAGATATGAAAAAGCCTTTTTTGATGACATTGAAATTTTGAACATTGACAAGGCAGATATCTATCCAAGAGCCACCGAGCATGTTAAAGAAATGGTTTCAATCATCAAAAAACTTCTGGATAAAAAAATTGCGTACAAAAGCGACGATGGTTCCATTTATTATGACATTTCAAAATTTAAAGATTATGGAAAACTGTCGCACACAAAAGTCGCTGAGCTAAAGGAAGGCGCAAGGGTCAAGCAGGATTCCTATGAAAAAGAGCAGGCGCAGGACTTTGCATTGTGGAAAGCTTATGACAAGGAAGACGGCTATGTCGTTTGGAAAACAGAAATAGGAAATGGAAGGCCGGGCTGGCACATTGAATGCAGCGCAATGTCCATGAAATATCTGGGTTCGCATTTTGACATTCATGCAGGAGGGATTGATTTGGTGTTTCCGCACCACGAGAACGAGATTGCGCAGTCAGAGGCATTTACCGGGAAGAAATTTTCAAATTACTGGTTCCATAACGAGCATCTGCTAGTCGAGGGCAAGAAGATGTCAAAGTCTCTGGGAAATTTCTTTACATTGAGGGATTTGCTCGGCAAAGGGTATAATCCAAAGGCGATAAGATACCTACTGCTGTCGCAAAACTATCGCGTCCAGCTGAATTTTACGGAAGAGGCCGTTAAAGCTGCTGACAATGCAATCCAAAGGTTAAATGATTTTATTTTAAGATT
>CAYNCK010000091.1:0-1643 GCA_964396095.1 uncultured Methanosarcinales archaeon | reverse complement strand
CAATTGCTGTATTGATAATTGGCTTGTTTCCTTTGATGCACAGCTTTGGAATTGGACCATCGTGGTTTGAGTTCAACTGGCTCAACAGGGCTGCTTACAATATAATTTTTATTATAGAAGGAGTTTTCCTTATGATAGCTACTTTTGCTATGGAATTATAAAATAAAGGATTTATTTTACGCAGAATGGGTTTGCTATTGTTGTGTAATTTATCCATAGATAAGCTAATATCAATCCAACCAATACACCGACAAAAAATAGCGTGACTGGATGAGTCACAATTCCTTTTTTATTCTCAAAAATTTTCATGTTTTCACCTTATTTTATTTACAAAATGGATTGGGAAAAGTTAGATAATTTATCCACAGGTATGCTGCGACCAGTCCGAGCAAAAACGCGATGAACATCATCATAGCTGGATGCTGAATAAAACCTTGTTTTTTATTAAAAATTTTCATTTCATTAATTCTTGAAAAAGGATATATTTAAACATTTCTATTTTATGACAGTGGAAGTAGATAAGCTATCAAAGTAATCCACTGGCATATCAGGAGAATACAAACTATTTTACATAGATTTTTTGTATTCTCCGTATAGGGTAATCCCAAGTTAAGTGGGAAAGAGTTTTAATCTCCTTTTTTCTATAAAATTTCGGACGCGGGCAGCTTTAGCTGCCTTTGTCCGGAAGGTGTAAAATGATACAAACAGACTTATATAGCTTTAGCTATAAAAAAGGTTCGCTTGTGCCGTTCTGCAAAAGATGCGGTGAGCAAAATTTCTATAGAGATGGCAAAAACAAAAAAGGCATTCAAAGATATGAATGCAAAAAATGCAACTTGAGATTTGTATGGACAAGCGACTTACAAAACAAAAGATTTTTCAGCAACATCATCAGCTTTGCTGTTGATATTTACACAGATTTAAGAAAAGCAATTTCCCTTGAAGGAGTAGCAGAAATTCTCAAAACAATATTTGGCGCTGAAGTGAGCGGCGAAGCGGTAAGATTATGGGTTCTTGCCTCAAATAAATCAATTTCTCGTCGAGAAATTGCCAAAGCTACAACGTGGCATGCGGACGAAACTTATATAAAAATAAAAGGAAATGGTTATTGGCTTTGGATAGTTTCTGACAAGCTTGGAGTTCTTGCTTGGCGCATAAGCAAGAAAAGAAAAATAAAAGATGCAAAGATGGTTTTGAAAAAAGCTTTGGAAGTTGCTGGCACAAAGCCAGCAAAAATAATAACAGATGGATTGAAGCAATATTGCTATGCAATAAAGAAAGTGATTGGGTGGAATTGGAGAGTGCAGAAAGAAAAGCACATAATCGATAGTGGCATCGGAAGAAATTGGTATATAGAAAGATTGAACAGGGAAATCAAGAGAAGATTAAAGTGGTTTGTCACATTCCAAAGCATAAAAGGAGCTAAAGCATTCTTTGGAATGTGGTTTTATAATTTCAACAAAAGAAAGTCAGCACACATAACTTGACTTTGCCCTATAATTTCAAATTTCATCCTTTAAAATTCTGATTTTTTCTTCTTATCCTTCTCTTCCTTTAGTTTGAAATGCTTGGCAAGTATTTTCATGACCTCCTAAAAAGATATTTCTGCTGCATTGGTGTTTCACTTTAGAATTAGCGAAAGA
>CAYNCK010000090.1:0-17412 GCA_964396095.1 uncultured Methanosarcinales archaeon | reverse complement strand
GAAGTAGTGCAATCACCCACATGGGCCGCCCAATAGCCTGAATTGGCAGAGGTGTAAGCAACTATCTGCCTGTAATCTTGCAGGGCACCAACTACTTCACAAACCGTCTTGCCTCCGCAGTCAAAATAGATTTGTGTCGAGCAGGCGTTCTTATGGGCAGTGGTGTCGAAATAACAATAATCATAGGGTGTACCGGTACTGACCGAATGATTGTAGAAACATTCACCATTTAGAGCGAAAGTTGTAGTTTCCTTAACTGTTATATTTTCATTTAACCACCCTATACCATCATCATTTGCAGTACCCTCAATTGTCAAATTGTCTTTATATGCAATACCCGTTGTTAAGATTTTTATGGTTCCGTTTTCGCTTACATTATATATATTTGATTTCTTTCTTCCATCCTTAAAAGTAGTATTCACCAAATAATATCCAACGCTGAAATTTACATCATCAACAGTTCCAGTTCCATTCAACCAGAAATTATAAGTTATGTTTGGCAATCCATAATTGGAAATATTAAATATTTGATAGAAATAAGAATTGTTTACAAATGTAAAATTATTAGATTTGATATTCGCCTGCACTAATCCATATCCAAAATAATCATCTTTTCCAGCAGCGCCCAAATCAAGAGCGTCATTTCTTAATTTTGCCCTTATTTGTGAATTAGTCAATGATTTGTTATAGGATTTTATCAAAGCCGCTACTCCAGCAACGTGAGGCGCTGCCAAAGATGTTCCTGATGAAACTGAATAGCTGTTGCCTAATGAAGTTGAGTTTATATCGACACCAGGAGCAACAAGCTCCTGCTCAAATCCATAGGAACTAAAATATGCAAGATTGTCATTAGAGGTTATTGCCCCAACAGCAATTACACTGTCATATTTTGCTGGGTACAAAATAGTATCTGTGCCCTCATTGCCTGAAGCTGCAACAAGCAAAATATTATTATCATAAGCTTGCTGAAGAACTTCCTTGAATATCTGCGAATATGAATCAATTCCAAAGCTCATCGAAACAATGCTCATGTTGTTGTCAATTGCCCATTGGATTCCTGATATGGCATTGCTTAAATCCCCTGTTGAGCTTTGCATAATCTTGACAGAATACAATGAGACATCAGGGGCAACTCCAACTAATCCCTTATCATTAAGCAAAGCAGAAATAACTCCGGCAACAGCAGTTCCGTGCCCATTGCTGTCATAATAATTATTGTCAGCAAAAGAAACCCCACCTGCAATGGCCAAATCATCATGCAGGCCTATTCCAGTGTCCAAAACAGCGACTTTAACACCGCTTCCGCTGCTCAAATTCCAGAAAGCACTTGCTTTGACTTTTATTATATTGAGCGGAATGTTTTCACCTAAAACCTTTGTGTTCTGGTCAAGTTCTATATACTGCGTTTCATTGTCATCAACCAAATCCATTATGTCTTCAGCTTTTCCAGTTACGCTGCTTAATTTAAGCTTTTCAATCTTATTTTCCAAGGTTACATTGGCAAGCTTGTTGTCATCTATAGGATTCCTGAACTTAATAATATATTTTCTGGATTCTTTTTTATTTGAAACACCTTTTAAATATTTTTTAGTTTCATCATTTAATTTATTTTTACGCTTTTCAACAATTTCTGGAAAATTTTTTATTGGTTTTTGTGATACATCTTCTAAATTTATTGTTTCATTGATTAAATTATTTTCTGTTAAAGCTGAAGCTTCGTTTGTTGCTTCTAAAGATTGATTTAAATCAATTGATTCATTTATAGAAATATTATAAATTATTGTTTCATTTAGCGTTGAATTTAAATTTTCCGTAGAATTTAATACCTGTGCGCTTACAAAGAATATAGTGCCAAAAAGGATGACAAGCATTGGGATGAATCCCAACTCACCTTTTTTGCGGTTTAACACTTTTGGCACCTATTTGCATCACCTCAAGCTACCTGGTTGCCTCGATTAATGCCTGTGTCATGTTGGTCAGGTTTGTTGATGTCATATTTGCAAACTCCATCGTATACAAAACAGGAGTCAGGTTGAACATATTTACGTAAGAATCAGAAACACCTATTCTATTGAAAGCCCACATCTTGCTGCCTTTCTTTGCAGACCTGTCAAAAGTCCCTTTTACCTGGTAGTTTGACAGGTTTCTTGCATAAATCTGAACATCAGTATAATTTGTATAGCCGCTTAACAATGCGTTTTGAATGCCTAAGCCTATGGAATTCCTTCCGGTTGTTTCCAATCCAGTTATTGAAAGCTTTAAAGGACCGCTTGTGCTTGTTCCTGACCTGTTCATATTGTTGCCGGAATCTTTGCAGCTTATGAACAAATAAGACGTGTCATAAACCAGTTCATCCTGTGGCGTTAGCGTACAACTATGATTTATTCCCCCTTCTCCGGAAGCACCGCCTGTGCAGTTTCTTGTGTTTCCCATTTCTGTATAGTTTATATTTAGAGAATTTGAACTTCCTCCTGCTATTGCGCACCAAGCATTCTCGCTTGTATTGAACTGAATTGTCGGGACTACAGAAGATGTGCTGCATGGATTATTTTTGTCTGTGTTCCAGTTTTCGCAGTTTCCGCTGACTTCATTGTAATAAGTTATTGATGGAGGTGTTGTGTCCTGAGGTATATCTAATTCCCATCTTGAAATATTTGTATTTCCGCCTTTTGTCCATCCCCAAAATACAGTTGAAGTGCTTGAACCAAGATTAATCGTGCTTCCGTTGGTTGTGACGTTTACAAAAGTTCCAGAGGCTCCAGTCGGTGATGCAAATAATTCGTAAGTCGTTCCTGTGCTGCCAGGGGCAGTATAAACAAATATCTGAACTTGGGACGTTGCACTAGGAAGAATTTCCTTTTGCTGCCACCGGTTTGCAGATAAATTTTCAGGCTCACCTTCCTGGTCATAAAAATACTGCCAGCCCAAAGATGATGTCCCATCTCCCTGCAGAAAATAGTAAGTGTTGTAAGTGAGATCATTTGTTCCTGTTATTGTGCTTATAGCGCTTGAGTTAGAATGATAAGCAACTCCCTCAGAAGCGTCAATGCAGTAGATGTAATATTGGCTCGAATTAGGTGATTTCAATCCAGTATTTGCACCTCCACAATTTCCATTCTTTGAGCCATAATTAGTTCTTGAAGTATCAATTATCCAACCTAAATAATTTCCATTACAAACAGGAGATACATCATACTGCATCCACGTATTGCCTCCTGTTAATTGCTCTGCCGCGAAGCATGTCTTTAATTTTTTTGCAGAACCATAGCCGCAATTTACATTCCAGTTTGTATTGTGGCCGACGTAAATTTTATTTCCGCCAATAAATGTATTATTTGTATTTATTACCGGGCCTCCTGATACAACGTATCCACCATCAATTGTATCTCCGCCGACATACTGGCACTTGTAAGAGTGGGCAGTCCTTGTAGTGTTATGCATGAAATCTATTTCAACAGTGGAATTTGGATTGACAATGTACTTGAAATCCTCTGTGTTTGGAATGTTTTTGAGGTCTACATTTTTCACAACAGAAGAGTAAACAGAACTAATGCAAATTAAAAATGCAAAAACCCAGATAATTGATTTTTTCATTGTCCCACCTCCATGTAAGACAATGGGCTTAGGTGGAACGTTGGATCGTAAGGAACAAAACCTTTTCCTGAAGCCTTGTAATAAACTTCTGTTCTATCCTGACAAAATAGGAACTTTTCACAGGATTTTCCGCCGTCGCAGCCGTTAAAGACTCCGTTTACAGCGCCCCCTCCCTTATTGGAGCCGCAGATAACTGCAATACAACTATTTTCATTGGATTGAATGCAAGCTCCCCAGCTTGAGAAATCTATTTCCTTTCTTTGGTTGTTGACTGATACAATGAATGATTTTGGAGAGCAATTAGTTGTGTTTCTTGTTACAACATTTGTTCCTGTTACTTCATTGCTTTGATAATTTTCTGTTCCTGTAACGCAGGAAAAATTGAATATGATTTGGTGTGGTGAACAATCTGTATTAGAGCCTGTTGTGTTTAGGCAAAGTGTGGAATTATAATAAAATAAGCAGTTTCCATGAACGTTCCTTTCCCTTGTTATATTTTCGAAAACATTTTCTGTTACCTTGTAGTAAGTTGTAGCGCAGTCCTGTGTCTGTTCAACAGATATTGAATTAGATTGAGAAATCTGGCTTGCTGCTGTAAAAGCAGCCAAAGAGATTAAAAATAGGCTTAAAACCAAATATTTGTTTATTTTCATAGAAAACACCCCTGTTTTAGTTTATTTCTAGTTGATGAAAAAAATTTCAGACTTATAACTCCAGAAAATGTGAAAGGTCTATTATCTAGCCTCTTTTTTGTATTAAAAATAAAACTACCCCCTAAACTTACTTTTGATAATAGCTAGTATTTAATTTTTGCTATAAAATGTGGCGTGTTTCAGTTACCTTTAAAAAGAAACCCCTATAGTTTCATGCAATGCCTGACAAAGAAAAGGAATCAAAAGAGCATGTGAAAGAAGTTCAAAGGGAATCTGAAAAACCAATATCAAAGCATTCAATTTCTGACAAGGCTGCTGGAAAAATTCTTGAGATGTCTGAAATAAGCCTGTGGCTTGACGATTACGATGACATTTTCTCTGACTTTGACCCGAGGCCTTATTCGCAAAGGTCGCTTTCAGATGATTTTTTATCAGAATCCAAAAAGGCAAGCAGGGACAAGGACGCAAACAAGCTCGAGCTAAGGCTTCTTATTGCAGAGGGCAAGAGGGATTTAAAAAATGAAACTCTCATAAAAAAGAGGCTGAGGGAGCATTTCAACAAGCATGCGCATCTTCTTCGCAAGGAAATCAAGGAGACAAAACGAAAATCAATAATTCAGGTGATTGCAGGCGGATTGATGATTCTTGGCGCAACTTATGTAAACTCAATTGACTCTGGCAATTTTTTATCAAGATTGCTGTTTGTTTTGCTTGAGCCGGCAGGGTGGTTTTTGACATGGTTTGCCCTTGAAAAAATGTTTTATACAACTGAATCAATGCAGTCAGAATACAATTTCTACGAAAAGATGTCAAAATGCGACATTATATTTTCGTCTTATTAAAAGAATAAAAAATTAATTAAACTTTGCCTGTTTTCTAAGCGTTATGTGCAAGATTTCTGAAATAAGAAATGAAAGTAATATAAAGATGGCCAGCACGTACGGACCGACTAAGAAGCCCGTGGCAGATCTAATAGCGTCAAGCGCCACAATTATCATTATTAGTGATGTTACTATCGGCAAGGCAGGTACCGCCCATCGCTTATCTTTTCTGAATGCAACCGCACCAACTATTGAGAACGGACCCTATAGTAATTCCAATGAGGCCCTCAGTAATAATTCGCGGTTCCGAATGTTTCAGGCTTTCAATGTGATCTATAATAGCTGAATTTTTTAGGTCTTCTGAAGAATAATAGCTGTCAGTATTGTGTATCTTACCATATACAATAAGGTAAGAGCTTATATTAAGAAAAATAAGAATTAACCCTAAAACTATATGAACTATGATTATTGAATATTTCATTATTATTCCCATATTTTATTTAATTTTTAACAATTTATTAATATTCCTATACTGCCTAAAAAAATAATGAATCTCGGCAGTCCAATTGTTTGTTTCATCGTTTAGAAATGTCCCAGTATAATTCACTTATCCACCAAAAATTATTGAACTTAACAAGTATTTAATCTACCCTATATTTAATTTCAGCTGATTTTTTTCGCATCTACCTGCCAGCGAACCAATTCTCTCCTTGTTAAAAGCAACAAACCGCCTCCAATAATTGTCAACGACCCATTTATAAAAATGGCTTTTGGCGCCCCTAGTGCGGTTGCAGTGAATCCTATAAACAAAGATGCAATTGGCTGCACTCCAAAAACAGCTATTAAAAGAGCGCTTAAGACTCTTGCCCTCATGTGCTGGGGCGCAAACTGCTGAAGCAAGCCATTAGTTGTTGTATAAACTGCAGGGATTAATAAGCCAGACATAAAAATACAAATTAGAGATAAAAATAAAGTGTCGGATAATGAAAACAAAACAAACCACGCTCCTGTCCACATTACAGAAAGTGCAGTCGCTAATCCCGTTCTTTTTACCTTATTTGTCAAGTGTACAATAAACATTGAGCCGATTAATGCGCCTGCGCCTGATGCTCCGAGCAAGTAGCCTAGGACGTCAGCATTTCCGTGAAGTACCTTAGTTGTGATAGCTGGCAGCATTTGGATTGAAGAGAAAGAAAAAAATGTAAGCATTAGGGTCAAAATCACTAAATCCAAAAGCCTTGGATTGTTTCGTATGAACAGCATCCCTTCCCAAAATTCGTTTAAACTCCTTTCAGATTTCGGTTTGATTATCTGGTGCGAGGATATAATCAATAAACTTGTAATAACAGCTATAAAGCTTATTCCATTCAGCCAGAAAGCAGGTGCAACACCGACTGCAGCAATTACCCAGCCCGCCAAGGCAGGCCCAAGCATTCTGCTTATTTGTACGATTGTTGAATTAATAATAATTGCTTTTCTTAAATGCCCCATCCCGGATAAATCGCCGATAAATGCCTGCTGCGCTGGCATATCAAGAGTGTTTACGATTCCAAGCAATGTTGCCAAAATATATATGTGCCAAATCTGAATTGTATTTGTCTGAACCAGCACTGCAAAAGCAACGGCTAAAACCAATGACGAAATCTGTGTTGCAATCAAAAGTTTTCTCCTGTCAAGTCGGTCTGCCCAGACTCCGCTAAACGGGCCTAAAATCAAAAAAGGGATAAATGTTAAAGTAAACACAATTCCGAGCTGCAGTTCTGAATGTGAAATCTGCCAGACAACCCATGATTGGGCTGTCGACTGCATCCAGCTGCCAAGTAGAGAAACAGCCTGTCCAATTATGTAAATCCTGAAATTCCTGAATTTAAGCGGCGAGTATACTTCCCTAATAGTTTGAATTGCCCTTTCCATAATGAACTTAGGTTTTCATTTTTTAAATTTATTTTTAATGGGGCTGCGGAGATTCGAACTCCGGTCACGTGGCTTTTCATCAATGATTTTTCTAAGATTGACCCGAACCACGAATTCTACCTAGCTATACTACAGCCCCTATAAATTAAATAAGTGGAAATCATTTATTTAAAAAGCTTGAGATTAATTTTTTGTATTCAAATATTTTTCTTGTTTTATAAATCAACTGTAAGAATTGAACGCTTAATTAAATTTTTTTAAACATTGGAATTACACCATTTTATAAATGGCGGTCTCGTAAGACTCAACCACAAATATTATTGTGGAATTCCGAGTGTGCTCAAATGTCTGAAATTAAAAATTTCAGAGCACACTCGAAAATCAATGATTTTCTATGAACCACTTAATAGCATTTGCGATAGCAGCATGCCGCCAGTCTATGACTGGTGGTTTTTGGCATTAGAATATTTTATGGTGTTGTAAAACCGCATGTAATCAACACCATAATTATTTCATTACCTACTTGCGCATGTCCATCCATTTTGCCAATCCTCGCCGCAATTAACATCGCACATGGCAAAATTACATTCACTGCAGCCGGTTTCTTTTATGCAATCTTCCTGTGTTCTGAATTTCTGATATCCGTTGACAATTTTGGATGTGTTCTTTTCATTTACTTTTAAGTTTTGCGAACAACTGACTAATAAAATCATAAATAATAAAAATAAAGAAATAATTATCCTAGCCATAATTTTATTCATATTGGAAACTTTATAAAGTTTTTGAATTATGGCTGCTGTTTCTTATCTTCAATAAGATAATTGCTTACCCCAAAAACGGCCTTATCACATTCAGAATTCCTTTGGTTATCAATTCAATTGCAATTGCCGCTAGCATTATTCCCATGACCCTTGAGATGACATCTGTCCAGTGCTCCCCTAGGAATTTGTAGATTTTAGCTGAAAATGTAAGAATGAGCCACGTCGATATTAAAGTTATAATGGCAGCTTCCAGGGTTGTCATTGTTCCGTATTCTTTTACAAGAATAATTGTTGTTGCTATGGCCCCGGGCCCTGTAAGCAAAGGCGTACCAATCGGAACGCTTACATCAGAGCTTTGCCTTTTTGAGAAACCTGTCGGGCTTCCAAGCACGTAGAATATGCTGAGAACCAAAAGTATTATGCCTCCGGCAATTTCAAGGCTGTTTAGGTTTATATGGAAAGTGTCAAATATCTGCAGCCCAAAAAATAGGAATAATAGCAAAAGTACTGAAGCTACAACAACAGAGCTGTTTACATTTTTCTGAATTACCTTTGCAGGCATGCCTTTTGTCAGGCTCATGAATAAAGGAATATTCCCTATAGGATCCATTATCACGAATAGAGTGATAGAAGCTTCCAATAATGACATTTTACCTCTTTTTTTTCTTGTTCTTTTTGAATCCGCAAAATATATTGTCCGCGCTGACTAAAGCAAACAAAATTGATGCGGCCAATAATATATAATTCTTCTGATTTAATGAAAAGATAACAACAGCCATTCCAAATATCGTCATAATGGAAAAAACAAAAGCCCGATTATAAGGATTCATTTATCATCAAGCTTTGGCTTTTTAATTGAATCGTTTTTTGCTTTTGATATATATTTTTTTTTTGGAAGCAAAATAAAGAGTGAAATTCCTGCAACAACAATTGTGTAAATTATTGAATATCTTACTATATTAGTTGCATCAACTGCCTTGTATGCATAAACTAACAGGCTCACCATCCCGAAGAAATAAAGCGACGAAGACAATGTATGGTATCCCATCTTTTCGCTGTGGAAGTAAACAGCAGATATCAGGAAAAAGAATGCTATAGTTATGAAAAGAAAAATAACTACGATGTTCATATATCGAATGCTTTCAAAGTGAATTGCGGCATAAATTGAGATATACATCGTGAACAGGAATGCAGCCACAATAGAAACATAATAAAACCATTGCGGAATGCCCGCAAGCCCACCCTCTCTTTTTAAGTTCATGCAGAATATTACTTTTCTAATAACTATTTAAATTTAACGAAAATTTATATGAATCTACTTGTTCAAGCTCAATTCATAGTCGCTGATTATCTTGTCAGTTACTTTCTTCACTTCATTTGAAGCAATTGCAAACCCCAGCCCTTCAAAGCCTCCGCTGATTTTGAAATTATTTATGCCGACAATCTCGCCTTTTGTGTTTATCAACGGGCCTCCTGAATTGCCAGGGTTGATTGGGACATCTGTCTGGATGTATTTAATCCCATTGTCTGCCGTCCTGAATGCGCTTACGATCCCTTCCGTCACTGTGAATGCAAGCCCTGCGGGGTTTCCTGCTGCAATCACCTTTTCGCCAACTTTCAAGGCGCTAGAATCGCCATATTTAAGCGATTTTAACCCTGATGCATCTATCTTAAGGACGGCAACATCAGCATTTGCATCATACCCTATAATTTGGGAAGCATCATAAGTCTTTCCCGAGTATGTATTGACTTTTATTGATAACGCACCGCTTATGACGTGCACATTTGTAACGATATACCCTTTTGCGTCTATTATGGCCCCACTTCCCTGACCCAGATTTGTTCGGACGCTGACAACAGACTGAAGTACATCATTCACAATTGCAGAAAAATCAGCGCTATTAATCTGGACATCCTTGAGCTCCTGCTTCAGCTCATTAAGCTTGATATTGCTCTGCCGCTCAATCTGGTCAATCAGGCTGGACAAGGTGATTATCTGTTTCTCGTTTTGCAGCTTGAAACTATCAAGGCTCGCGTCCACAGAGATTATCTGCGATGAAAGGTTTAAGCTTAAGTTTAATATTATGTTTTCCAATCCGGTTTGAAGGCTGTCTAATTGCTTTGAAGTCTGAAGGCTTAGATTTGATATTTTTGCGTCGTAATCCTTTTTTGCAAGGTTTAACTGGTAGTTAAAATAAAAAACAACGCTGCCTGTCAGCAAAAGTATTGAAAATACTATAAATATCAGGTTTTTAATCCTCTTGCTCGGCATTTTATTCCTTCACCTTGTATTCAATATCAACATAAGAACTATCTTTTTGATTTTTTCGCTTATGACTGAATTTTCGCATTTTTATTGCTGCAATCAAAATCATCAGCAATGATGCCAAAATCACTATTAATATTATTCCTAAGGACAGCGCAAAAAAGCCGCCTATAATTATCAAATACCATTTTGAGACAAAAGCCAGCAAACCCCAGCTATGCTCCCTTGAGTAAAGAAAAATGAAATAAACAATAATTAAGCTTAATATAGTTCCAAGCCCGAAATTCCACCTCTTTTGAACGAGCATTTACCCACCTGCAAAATTCTCCAAAATAAAGGAAGACATCTGCCTGTTGTCTGCAGCCTGATATGCCTTTGCCGCTAATTTATAATTTTTGGCCTGGATGCACATTACGGCAGCATCATTCAGCCTTTGCTTGTCTTTCGTGGGAATAAAGCAGAGCGTTGCAAGTTCTGTTTTTTTCTCTGACAAAAAAACATCGCCTAATTTTATGAGCTTATCGGTTTCGTTCGCCTTTGCCATTATCTCAATGGCTTCTGTAAACTTGCCCTGCCTGTAAAGCTTTTCACCGACATCGCTTAAAATTCTCTTTTGCGCTGAATCGTCTAGCATAGAAATATTTACGGAATTAATGCCCTCTTTCATGATTTTTTCAACAATTGGGTTTTCCATAAGGCATAACTATTATTCTGCTTATTTAAACTTATAGTTAAAAATGAGCCCGGAGGGACTTTCGCCAACCCCAAGATACTATGATTTTTTCAAAACACGCAAAAATCAAAGATTTTTGGTGTCCTGAAATGCTTTGCATTTCACGAGGTTGTTTCGAACCCTCACTGCCCGGTCCGAAGCCGAGTCTGCTATCCGTTACAGTACGGGCCCATAATTGTTTAATTTGATTATTTATTATTAAATCTTTCTGAAGAAAAAATTAATCCTAAGCATTAATAAATTTTTATGAGCAGAAATGTTAACCAATAGAAAATTTATTTAAACCTTCACAATCCTCACGCTCAAAACTTTCTTTCCCTGAACGTCTTCTATCATCATTTTGACATTCTGGTAGCTTGTCTCGTCACCCTGTTTTGGGGGCCTTCCGAGCGAAGATGCTATGAAGCTGTCTAAAGTGTCATAGTCGGATTCCCTTATGATTATTCCGACTTTAAGGTTGATCTCTGCAATGTCCGTGCTTCCTTTAGTCACCCATTCATTTTTTGAGACCTGGATTATGCTTGGTGCAATCTTGTCGCTCTCGTCAATTATTTCGCCGACAATCTCCTCGAGTATATTCTCAATTGTTACAATCCCCGTAACATGGGCTTTGTCATCAATTACAACGGCCAAATGCTCCTTCTTGCTCTGGAACAGCTTCAGCATTGAGTCCATTTTCCTGTTGGAGAATACAAAAAAAGGCTTTTTCATGACCTGCCTTACCTGAACATCAAGCTTGTTTTCCTTCACAAGCTTCAGAATATCTTTAAGGTATAAAATGCCGACGATGTTGTCCTTGTTTTTATCATAAACGGGGTACCTAGAGTACATTTTTGCAGTCGGCAAATGCAGAACATCTTTCACCAGTATGTCTGCAGCAACTGAAACCATGTTTTTTTTCGGGGTCATGACATCGCTTACAGTTGTGTTTCCAAAATCAAAAATGCGCTGGACCATTTTCTTCTCAATGTCTTTTATTGTGCCTTCCTCCTCGCTGGCTTTTAGTATGCTTTTAAGCTCCTCTTTTGTAATGATGGAAATATTTTTTGAGCCGATAAGCCCATTTATAATATTAAGGAAAATGTCGAGAATATGGATTATTGGATACAAACCTATGCTAAGCCACCATATTATCCTTGCAGAGAAAAGCGAGAAAGACTCATTGTTTCTTGTTGCAAGGGACTTTGGAGTTATTTCACCAAATACAAGAAGGATGAAAGTCATAGCTCCTGTTGCAATTGCTATTCCGTGGCTTTGAAACATCGACAGGGCAAGCGATGTTGCCAGCGCAGACGCTCCGATGCTGACAATATTATTTCCAATTAACACAGTTGACAGTAACTTTTCAGGATCATCCTTGAGCTTTTTCACATAGATTGCGCCGAATTTTTTTTTCTCAACAATATATCTAACTTTGAATCTGCTTAATGACAGAAGTGCTGACTCTGACGCAGAGAAAAACGCCGAAATCATTACAAGCACAAAAATAATTATCAGCTGCGTTTGAATGAGCAATTTACATCTTCTCCAAAACATCAATTCCAAGAAGTTTTAATCCATTGCTAATTACCTGCTTTACAGAACTAATTAACAAAATTCTTGCATCCCTTATTTTTTGGTCCGCTTTTAGTATCTGATGAAGGTGGTAGTACTCATTGAATTTCTGGGCCAAAACATAAAGATATGTTGCAATCAAATGAGGCCTTAAGTCATGCGTTGCCTTGGTTGCAATTTGTGGAAAATTTGAAATCAATCTTATTAATTCAGCCTCCTCTTTTTGATTTAGAAATTTTAAATCAGCCTTTTTGCTTATTTTCTTCTGCTTCTTTAAAATGCTGCTTATTCGAGCATAAGCGTATTGTATATAGGGAGATGTCTCCCCTTCAAATGAAAGCGCCTGCTCCCAGCTGAAAATTACATTTTTTTCAGGGCTCACTTTGAGAATGCTGTATTTTATTGCCCCGTAAGCAATTGACCTTGCTGATTTTTCATCAATCTTCCCGTATCTTTTGCTCAATTCATTCTTAGCTTTTGTTAAGGCTTCTTTCATGAAGTCTTCCAATAAAACAAGATTGCCTTTTCTGGTTGACATCTTGCCATCCTGCAGCAACACGAAAGAATAATGAACCGCCTTTGGGCATCTTAACTCAAGCTCTTTTAATACTGCGCAGATTTGCTCCTGATACAGCTTCTGGTCTTCTCCAAGAATTACTATGTTGTCCCCTTTCTTAAGCTTCTCAATGTTGTAAGTGATATCTCTCAAAGGATAAAGCGATGTGCCGTCTGCTCTTGTCAAGACAAGGACTGGAATTTCCATTCCAAGGCTGTAGCCTTTCTGGTCAAGCACCCACCTGTTGAATCCGTCGATAAAAAGCTTGCCCGTTTTTTCAAGCCTTTTTAGTATTTCAGATGTTTTTTTGTTCCACAGGTACTTTGACTCATAATCAAAATAATCATATTTTATTCCCAGCTCTGAAAGAATTTTCACCTGGCCTTTTACGCATATTTTCACTATGTTTTCAAATCTTTTCCTGACTTTTTTGTCTCCTTTTTCCAGAAGATTCAATAATTCAAGGACTTTTTTATCCAGTTCCGAATTTTCCTCAATTTTTTTGTTTATATTGATGTAGATGCTTAGCAGGCCGTCAAAAGTTACATTATTCTTTCCTTCTGAACCTAAAACAAGCATTGCAATTTGTTTTCCTATGTCATTTACAAAGTAATGCGTTTCAACTTTGTATCCCTGAAATTTCAGGATTCTTACGATTGAATCTCCGATAAGCGCATTTCTTGCCCTGCCCACATGAGGGGATGCATTAGGATTTATGCTTGTGTGCTCTACCAGCACTTTTTTTCCTTTCCCTATGTTTGAAGAGCCGTATTTTTCTTTTTGCCTAAGAATTTCTGTTATAGTATCTTTCGCAATCCTTGACTTGTTTACAAAAAAATTAAGGTATGGGCCAATAGCTTTTGCAGAATTTACGAGATTATTAGGCCTGAATTTTTGGCTTAATTCCTGAGCAATTTCGATCGGCGATTTTTTTAATGCCTTTGCAAGAACAAAGCAGGGAAATGCAAAATCGCCCATCTCCGGATTTGGTGGGACTTCCAGCTCAATATTCTCCAGATTCGTTTCTTTTTTGAGAAATTCTGTGATTGAATCTCTGAACTCGTCCATTCACATTAAATAAAAATGGTGGGATTTAAAGGTTGCGGTTTAATTTTTATACTGGATTAGATCCTCTATTCTTATAATCTTGATCCCAAATTTCTTCACCATTCTTTTTAATTCATCAAATTCGGCCATTTTACCATTATCCCCAATAATCTCGCAGATTACGGCAGCTGGGTAAAGATTAGCTAATTTGCATAATTCAATTCCTGCCTCGGTATGGCCTGCCCGCTTTGCAAGGCCGTTTTCATCATACTTCAATGGAAAAACATGCCCGGGTTTTGCCAAATCGTTTGGCTTTGTATTCTTGCCAATCAGGGCTTTGATTGTTTTTGCCCTGTCATAAGCAGAAATTCCCGTTGTTGTTCCTTTTTTAGCATCAACAGAAACAGTGAACTTGCACTTGTGCAATTCTGTATTTATTTTTGTCATCAAAGGAAGCTGCAGTTCATCAAGTCTACTGCCAAGCATTGGCATACACACCAATCCTTTTGCATTCTTTATCATGAAATTAATTTTTTCAGGAGAAGCCTTTTCAGCTGCAAGAACCAAGTCTGCCTCATTTTCCCTGTGCTCGTCATCTGTTACAATCAGGAATTTTCCTTTTTTGAAATCTTCAATTGCAGACTTTATATTGGAGAACGCCATTTTATTTCAATCCAGCTTTTAGTTATATTTTTTGCTCACAAACAGATATATTTTGGTTAACGTGATTTTCCTTACCTAACGCGGTGCTTTTTAAAATATATTAACCACAAGATATAAAATTATCAAATGTAAGCTTCTACCAAAGAGTCTTTTCCGATTTTTCTGCAAACTGGATTTTTCAGGTCTATTGCCTTGTCAATTTTGTTGATTCCAAGATTTCCAATAGGGCCTTTTCCGCTGCCGATAAGCTTAGGTGCAGTAAAAATCAAAATTTTGTCAACAATTCCGTCCTTTATGGCAGAGCTGTTCAGCTCTGAACCGCCTTCAATCATTACGCTGGTTATCTCGTGCTTTCCAAGCTGTTTCATCAAATCCCCCAAATCAACCATGCCTTTCTTTATTTTGGTAATAATTACATTAACTCCTTTCTGCTGGAGCTTTGCGACCGCGCCTTTTTGAGCATTGCTGGTTGTGGCAATTATTAGCTTTGACGGCTCTTTCATCAGATGGCAGTTTTTTGGAATTTTTAAATGGCTATCAACAACAATTTTTAAAGGATCCTTGCCTTTGACAAGCCTAGGAGTTAATTCTGGATTATCCCTCAACACAGTATTTAGGCCAACCATAACTGCATCAACTTCCGTTCTTAACTGATGAACATAAGTTCTTGCTTCCTTGCTTGTTATATACTTTGAATCGCCTGATTTAGTTGCAATTCGCCCGTCCATGCTCATAGCGACCTTTATTATCACGAACGGGCGATGTGTTTTTATGTATTTTATGTAAACTTCATTCAGTTTTTTTGCATCATGCTCAAGAATACCAATTTTGGTCTTTAAGCCCCTGAATTTTAGCTCCCTGAACCCCTCCACCAATGGATTTGGGTCTTTCATACCAATTATAACTTCCCTTACACCTGCTTCTACAATCTTTTCAGTGCAGGGGGGCATTCTTCCCCAATGCGAGCAGGGCTCAAGATTGACATACATTGTAGAATTTACAGCTTTTTTTCCTGCATCAGCAATTGCAAGATCTTCAGCATGCTCTGTTCCTGCTTTTTTGTGGAAGCCCTTTCCCACAACTCTGCCTCTTTTTACTATGATGCAGCCGACCATAGGATTTGGTGAAGTTAGTCCCTTGCCTTTTTCAGCAAGCTTAATAGCCATTTCCATGTATTTCTTGTGAGATATCAACTCTTAACCACCTTTCCCAGAAGAAATCTATATTTAATATTTAAAGGTGAGGGTTTGTGGTTTATAATTTTAGAGTGGTGAATTAAGAAAACCTGTTTAATGTGAATTTTTATTAGTATATAGATTAACCTTATTTTAATTTGGAATGATTCCCCTATTAATAACCCCATACTTCAGCAAATGTTTTCTAATTGTATCCACTACATTTGTTCCACTAATCTTGGGTTGATAAGCAAATACTTTACCATCTTCAACTGTAATAAAGCTAAAGTTAGGCGGGAGCTTCTTCTTTGTATGATTAAAGTGATAATCTCTGACCTGATGCTCATCTAAAATTACAATTTCGTAACCCAATATTCTTTGAGTAATCCTGGTTTGCTCTTGAGCCCTGTATTCCACAATTTTTTCTTCAAGGTTTGTCCCATCTTCATGTATAAAATTATCACACCTTTGCCCTGGTCCAATATTCCATTCTTTTCGATTCCATTCTTTTCGCAAATGTTTTTGCCCTATTGACTCTTTTGCTGAGTAAATAAAATCCTCTGGGTTAATTTTATCGCTTAGTTCCCCAACCTTTTCTGCAACTGCTATAAATGCATTAAAATTTCCTTCTTTTCCTTTGTAAAATCCGGACAATTCAGTTACTCTACCACCTAAACTTTCCAGTCCTGACAAATATCTTTGTTTTTGATCTGGAGTCAAATAATCTCCTTTTTCAGCAACTATTACATATCCACCCATTTTAGAAAGTCTAAATAATTCCTTTAAGCTTTCAACTCTCTGGCTTAAATTTTGCATATCCAATGAGATTGAAGCAACAACATAATCAAATTTGCCGCTTGCAAACGCAGCTTTCCCCATATCTGCAACAACGTAAGATTGATTTAATCCTTTTTCTTCAGCAAGATTCTTTCCGTGATGCAAGGCATCATAATTTATATCTAAATTAAAAATTGAAGTATTTGAACCATTTTGCAACAAATTCCTTCCAAGGAATGTGGTTCCTGCACCCATATCTGCAAGCCTTCCGGTTCCGCCAATCCCCTGAACAACTTGAGTTATCAGCCTGTTCATATTACCGGGCAAAGAGTTTTCAAGGAAAGATTCGTAAACTCGGGCAAAAAATTTAGATGCCCTTTCACCGTTAATTTCTGTTTGTTGCAATATCTTGTAATTACCTTCAAATCCTCGGTCCCTCATTTCTCCCATGAGCATTAGCAGGCAAAATAAATCAGAGCGTAGATAATCTTTTATTTGCGGCTGTTTAGGGGTTGATTCTGCTTTGAGATCTTGCAGAAGTTCTTTTCGCGTTAATTCATCAGTACCCTTCAAAAATCTGTCCCCGACATTTCTCCTGTGACCTAATAAATCTATTATTCCTTGATCTAATCTTTTTCTTTCATTTATTACATAAACATTAATATCCCTTGTCTGAGTTGGGCCCTGAAGCCTTCCAATCATTTGTTTTATATCATCCCAAGTGTATGGCAGCTCAAATAAAATTAAATTATGCGCTTTGTCAAGCCTTATGCCTTCTCCAGCTGTCTGCTGTGTCGCTACAACACCACGAGTATTCCCATTTGCCTGAAATCTAAGAACACTTATTTCTCTATCGCTGAAGTATCTTCCGGGAACTATATCTGTGCTTACATCACCG
>CAYNCK010000089.1:0-1915 GCA_964396095.1 uncultured Methanosarcinales archaeon | reverse complement strand
TTTCTAGCAACTTCCAAAAATTTTTCTGGCTTAACGTCAATTCCAACTAAAGCAACACTTCCATAGCCCAGTTTTGATGGCTCAACTATTACAGTATACTTCTTTATAATGCCGTCCTTTTCCAATTCTTTTACTCTTTTCCTTACCGTAGATTCCGAAATTCGCAATTTTTTTGCTATCCCTAAGAATGGAGTTCTTGCATTCTTTCTTAAAATTTCCAAAATTTCTATATCAGTTTCATCAAGCATGTTATTTGTTTTATTATGCGGTTTTGATTTTTTAGCGAAAAACAATATTTTTGCTATGCTTCTTCACAATTAAATTGAAATTTCTCGTCGTTATTTCGAAATTGCATCAAGATACTGTCACCTTTTCGTCACCTGAAATCTCGCCCAATATTTAATAAGATTTAACAATTTCTTTCTTCCTAACTTTAAATCAATTTCAGCAGCTTCCGCTGGCGTCCTTCCATCAATCCCTTGGTGAGGATTCACAAAGTTGTGAATAAGATGGTTAAGATTCATAAAAGATTCTCCACCTTCAAAACCGTCGAATCCACCACGCATTATCTTTGTCCTATCTTTTATCTTGCCATTATACCTTTCTATATGGTTATTATTGTGCTTCAACCCATTCTTTTTTGATTTGATTGGAATGCCAAATCTCAATTTGGCAACTCTATAAAATAATTTATTAAAAGCTGTTTTATAATTTTCAAACTTATCACAAACAAAAATTATTAATTTTCTTTTCTTTGTTGGCTTATGCTTTTCTTGGTTATAACATTCAAGAATCTGCTGATAACAGGTAATTTTTATCTGCCCAAGAAATTCTTTGCATTTACTTATAGTTCGTTTCTCGACGAAAAGATGGGCACTTACATATTTTGTGATATGGTCTATGCAGTTTAAATCATAATTATCTTCACCATTCACTTTTAAATATTTTTCATCGAAATGCTGCCTTCCTTTTAGCTTTGGCTTCATGCATAAATGAAGCGGATTTTAAAAAATTTGAATATTTTTTGGTCCAATCGCCTATAGTTTTTCTTGTTACTTTGACAGCATCATGCTGCCAAAGATGGTATTGAGTTTTAAACAAGGACATTCCGTCATTGTGCATATGTATTGCTCTAACTATATCCGCTGGTTTATGGCGCATTTTCTTAAAGCCATCATCTTCTATAAAAAAATGTTTGCAGATGCAGCATTGGAATTTTTGTTTTTTGTCTGATTTGTTGTACCTGAAACCTTTTTTCCTTATGTCATTAGACTTGCATTTTGGGCATAATGTTTGCATAATAATCACCTAAATTAATTATAGAATTAGCTTATATATAAAGGTGACGATAATTATACAGTATCCGAAACAAAAACGGGTCACCTCAAATACTCTGCAGCAAGAGGTCGTTCAAGGATTTTTAATTAATTTTATTAAAATTTAAATGCATTACAAAACATTAATATACCCTCTTCTACTCTAATTTTTTATGACTGATTTAGTCGCTTGCTTGTCATCAGGAGAGAAAAGCCGGGCTCATGTTTTAAGGCTGATAAATGAGCAGGACTGGAAGAAGGTATTTGTCATTACAAATGATTTTGAAAAGAAAAACTTCAAGCCCCATAAGGAGGTTGATTTTATAGTTGTTGATTTCCAAAAGCCAGTTTTCAATTTGATTGATGACATCAGAAAAGGACTGAACGGCAAAATCACCGACTTGGAAGTTGCTTTAAACCTTGTTTCCGGAACAGGAAAGGAGCACATGGCAATTTTATCTGCTTTGTTAAAGCTTGGAGTCGGCATAAGGCTGATGGCAGTGACAAAGGAAGGAATTAGGGAATTATGAATTTTTGGATGACAAGTAAACCCAATAACCTGATTTCTTTGCTATAACCTTGACATTTCCAAAGACTTC
>CAYNCK010000088.1:0-61117 GCA_964396095.1 uncultured Methanosarcinales archaeon | reverse complement strand
TAGTGACATATGTCACTTGGGAATACATCTAGGAGTTCCATAGCAACCTTTAAAAACCAAGTTTTATTCTGAAATCTTATGGAAACAATTGAATCCATAAAGTGGCTGAAAGAAAACAATCTGTATGAAATTTCCTCAAGGGTTGCGCTTTCACTGAAGAAAGTTTTCACCCCATGCCTTGCTGCAAAAGACGAAAAAGTTTTGATAGTTGGGGACACGGGCTATGGCAACAGGAACGTTGCAGCAGTACTTTCAGGAGCATATTATCTTGCAGCTGAGCAGCTTAATCTTGATACTAAGCTTATTCTGCAGAATGTAAAGTCAAGAGGGGATGTTTCTGACGAAGATGTTGTTCATTCATTATCTGAGCTTAAATCAGGCAACATAATCATTCTGAACATGTCAGACAAGCTTGGAAACATACAGGAGCTTGGGAAAAGCTTCAGGAGATGGGTTGCAAAAAAGAGCCACCGCTTTGTCTCTGCAATGAGCCTTGGAGACTTGCCGACAAGCAACATTGATTTGATACTTAATGCTATAGACGTTAACTACAAGCCTTTGCAAACACAGCACGAGGCAATAAGGCAGAAGATTGAAAATGCCAAAGAAATCCATATTACAACTCCAGCAGGGACCGATTTGTATTATGACAAGAACGGCATCAAGGCAATTTCTGCTGACGGAAATTACACTTCTCCGGGCACCGGAGGAAATCTGCCGGCAGGCGAGGTTTACTCTGCTCCAAACGGCAGGAAAATAAATGGAAATGTCTTTATAGACGGAAGCTCAAGGACGCATGAGCATACTATTCTGGTAAAAAATCCGATAGAGCTGAAAATTGAAGATGGAAATATTGTTGAGATTAAAGGAAATGAGGAAGCCAAACAGCTTGAAAACACGCTCAAATGGGCATCCTCTGTTGCAAAGAACCCGGGAAATGTAAGAAGAATCTGCGAGCTGGGAATCGGGCTAAATCCCAAGGCTCAGATTGTCGGCGCAATGATTGTCGATGACAAAACATTAGGTACAGCACACATAGGCATAGGCTCAAACTACTGGTTTGGTGGAAATATTTATGCAATCATTCACCTTGATCAGGTATTCAAGAATCCTACAATTTATTTAGATGGTGAATTGCTTAAGATATAGACAATTGCGTTGATTGATTATATTTACACGCAATTGTCTATCTCGTAAATTGCGGCTATTTATTAAACCAATTACCGCAATTTACGATATAATTATTCTTCCAAATCCTGCATCCATTTTGGCAATTCAACATCGGGATATTTCTTATCGGAGCCTTCAAAATAAGTTCCTTTCTCCTTAATTCTCTCCATAAAACATCGTTAGGATTTTGGATTATTTAAAGATTGTTTAGTAGGATTGAGTGACTACAAAGGTTAACTTTATAGAAAAGTATTAAAACAGGGGTTTTAATGGATTTAGATTATAGTTCATTGAATTTAAATTGGATTTGATTAAAAATAGTTATTGGATTGCGCCTGTGAGTTGTTAGGGAGTTAGCAACGAGCTCACTCGCATGTCACTGTCCAGCGCAAGAATATCAAAACACATTAACGAAAAATCAACTACTATTAACATTAAATAAAATTCAATATCACTCAAAGTGAGATTCTAACGATGAGCGAGAATAAAAAGCTTAAAAATAATAATGCACCAATAATAAAACAATCAATTAAATTCCATTAAAATAATTTTTTAAACATTAAAAAGTTTTATAAAAAAATGCCATACAAACTCGTCATCTTGGTAAGGGAAGACCTGAAGCTTCCAAAAGGAAAGCTTGCTGCACAGGTTGGGCATGCTTCCGTGGATGCTGCTTTGAAGTCTGACAAAAAAATTGTTGAACTATGGAAAAACGACGGCGGCAAAAAAATTGTATTAAAAGTTAATGATGAGAATGAATTATTCAAGTACAAGCAGATGGCTGAGCATTTTGGATTGAAAACAGCATTAATAACAGATGCAGGGCATACTGTTGTAGAGCCAGGAACAATTACCTGCTTGGGAATCGGGCCTGATGAAGAAAAAAAAATTGATAATGTTTCTGGAAAGTTAAAGATGATGTAAATGTATTTTAGAAGGTTCAATCATACTTCTGTAATTCCAACCCATTATCCAAGCCCGATTATAATCACGATCTTGGGATATTCTGCCAGTAATTCTGAAAAAACCGTCTTTTGTGCCTAGATACTTACCTGATTCGCTGATATGTGATTTTGAACTTCCATCATGGTAGCCATAGAGAACTGAATATACCAAATCAGTTATACGGTTTTTATCAGATGATGGGGAATTACCATTACTGAAACTTAATATTTTTAATATCTCAATTTCAGTAATTGATTTTGGCTTATGGTTATTGATGATTATCCCCCCCAAGATGATTACAAATTTCTAAAATTGGTTATCCATCTTTAAACCTTTCGGTAAAAAAGAAAGGTATATAAAATTACTATAAAACCAGGGATTATCGGGCCCATAGCTCAGCCTGCACACTTTTTGGGGCAATTAGAGCACCTGACTCTTAATTATGAAGAAATCAGGGGGTCGCGGGTTGAAATCCCGTTGGGCCCATTATATTTATCCGTGCAATCGGTAGATTGCACTTGTTTCCGCACTCAACCCTCGATAAATGCTTGGCATTTTCGATGGTGCTCGGAAATCTCTGATTTCCGACATGACGGAACAGTTGGTGGAAATCACATTGGGCACATTTTATTCACTTTCAATGATTCAGGATATATTCATAATAGGGGCAACTGGAAAAGTGGGCCGTTCTCTGGTTAGGCAGATTGTTGAAAAGAGGGACATGAATTCCCAGCTTCATGCAAACCCCACAAGAATTGTCGGGCTTGCCTCCAGCCAATACTTTGTTTATTCAGCAAATGGTTTGGAAAATAGCCAAATGCATAATTTTATTGTAAGAGATTATAATGGCGCAGAACTTTACCCAAATCCGAAAAAACTCATTGATATTGCCAAAATCGGAACTGAAAAAGAAGCGAGCTCGCTTGTCTTTGTGGATGTTACTGCTGCCAACGAGCCTATGATGCAGTTGCATCTTAAAGTCATCAACGACACCCCTTATGGCATAGTTACTGCAAACAAAAATCCGATAGCTTTCTCCCCTTATGATGTATTTCAAACCCTGACCAAAAATCCAAGAAGATATGGCTACAGATGCTCTGTAATGGCCGGCTCTGATGCAATACCCTTTCTGCAGGATTTGGGGGATTTAAATGACAATCTGCGCCACATAGAAGGTTGCTTTTCAGGGACACTAGGGTATATAACTTCTGAGCTGGAAAATGGGAGAATGTTTTCTGAAATTTTGCAGGAAGCGCTTCAAAAGGGATATACTGAGCCGGATCCAAGAGATGACTTGAATGGATTGGATGTTTCAAGAAAACTTATTGTGCTTGCAAGGTCTGCTGGCTTTAATGTGAGCATGAAAGATGCAGTTGTGAATCCTTTTATACCTCTAGACTATTTTAACAATGAAACTGCAGAAAGTTTTATGCAGGCTTCAAAGCAGCTGGACAAATTATTTGCGAATAAGATGATTTCCGCAAAAAGAAGCGGAAAAACATTAAGGTATGTTGCTTCAATAGACATTGGAAGCCAGAAGCCAAAAATCGAGGTAAGCCTGAAGGAAGTGCAGTCGGACAGCGAACTTGGCAGACTAAGAGGAACTATGAACAAAATTATAATTACTTCTGAAACTTATTCCGCCGATGCGCCCTATATTATTCAATCACCCGGCGCAGGCCTTGAAATCACTGCAAGAAATGTAAGAAGAGACTTAATGTCGCTTCTTCCAAAAAGAGAAATGTTAGATCATAATACAAAAAAATAATAAAAATATGGATATATTATTTGTCAACCATCTCCTGCAATGCCTCATAAGCTTTCATTGAATCTTTTTTATTCAGTATAAAGGTTAATTCAGTCATTGTCGAGACAATCTCGTATATGTTTACATTGTCCCATGCTAGCTTCCTGACTGCATTGAATATTATGCCGGGCGTGTGCAGGAAATCATCTGATGCAAAGATTATAGTCAGTGCAACAAGCCCGTGCTCTTTGTTGGATATTTTTTCTCCTAATAGGAATTGCACAAGCTTTTGCGAATATTTTTCATTTATGATAATGCTGACTTCATTGTTGCCCAAAATTACGTTCAATGTGTCCCCCCTCTCAAAATTCACCAGATTGTAGATTGTCTTCAATTTCGCAAGAAGGCTTTGGGATTTTACAATCGTGAAATCACATATATTTGTCTTCATCAAAATTTCCCCGGAATAATCAAATTTTTTTGGCCTGACTCTGTGCCCTGAAACCTCATCGGAAAATCTCCTCAAAGCCATGACAATTGCCGCATGCTTGACTTTCTTGCCAAGCTCCTGCTCTATTTTTGGCAGCATCTGCTCTGCTAGGTTTGCTGTGCTTATGATTCCGCTGCCTAATGCTTCCTCCACAAAGGGCTGGCCTTTGACTATTTTTTTTACAAGATGGCTTATGGTTACCATTCTATTTTGTTATTATAATAACACAATGTTTATATAGTATATAAATGTTACTATCCTAAACAAATATGAAAGAAGACAACATTATGGAAATCAGGGAACTGAATAAGAAGGAGTCTAGAGAAAGGATAGAGGCATCCAATGATTATACTGATGTAATGTCGGATTTTCTCGAGAAATAAGCTTATTAATTAAATAAATTAAGGGGTGGATTTATAAACCGCTGTTTTTTCCAATTCAGCATTAACACTAAAAAAATGAACATTGCAATAATAGGCTACGGGAAGATGGGGCGCGAGATTGAAAGGATTGCAATAGACAAGGGCATAAACGTAAAGTCAATAATCGATCCAAATGAAAGTGGAGCTACTCACAGGGAGATTAATGTTGAATCAATGAAAAATGCGGATGTATGCATTGATTTCAGCGCCCCTGATGCTGTAATTGAAAATATAAGAAAAATTTCAATATTCAAAAAAAATATTGTGGTGGGAACAACAGCATGGTATGATAATCTTGGTGAAGTTAAAACTATTGTCAAAAAAAGCGGAATCGGATTTATTTACGCATCAAATTTTTCAATAGGCGTGAATGTTTTTTTCAGAATCTTAGAGGATGCATCAAGAATAATAAACAAAATAGATGACTATGATATTTACGGCTATGAGCTGCACCACAGCAAAAAATTAGACAGCCCAAGCGGTACAGCAAAGACGATAGGGGAAATATTAATGAAAAATATCAAGAGAAAAAACAAGCTTGTATTTGACAGAATTGACGGAAAAATCAAGCCAAATGAACTGCACATCGCATCTGTAAGGGCAGGCTCATTTCCTGGAACGCATGCTGTTGGTTTTGACAGCGCTGCAGACACAATTGAGCTGAAGCACACTGCAAGAAGCAGGGAAGGTTTTGCGTTAGGCGCAATAATGGCTGCGCAGTGGATAAACAGAAAAAAAGGTTTTTATGAAATAAACGACATGATGAAAAGTATAATGGGTGAATAAAATGTTTCAAGGAGCAATAACAGCGATAGTCACGCCATTTGATGAGGCCGGCGAACTTGACATAGCATCATTGAAGAAACTTGTAGAATTTCAAATTAAAAATAAAATTGATGGAATTGTTCCATGCGGCACTACAGGTGAAAGCCCCACTTTAGAGCGTGACGAGCATGAAATTGTTGTAAAGACAGTCATTGACGCTGCTAACGGAAGAACCAAAGTCATAGCTGGAGCCGGAAGTAATTCCACAAAACATGCAGTTGAATTGACAAAGATGGCTGCCGAGTTAGGAGCAGATGCGACACTGCATGTCAATCCTTATTATAATAAGCCAACACAGGAAGGCTTATTCAGGCATTTTAGCGCGGTTGCTGAATCAGCTGACCTGCCGGTTATTGTTTACAACATCAAAGGCAGGACGGGAGTTAATGTAGAAACCTCAACATTGGTCAGGCTGGCAAAACGACATTCTAATATTGTCGGAGTAAAGGAAGCTTCAGGAGATATAGTACAAATGAAAGATGTTTTGAATAAATTGCCCAAATCATTTGATGTTTTTTCAGGAGATGATAATATGACATTTCCTTTAATGAAGCTTGGCGGAAAAGGCGTGATTTCAGTGGCAGGAAACATAATCCCGGCTCAAATAAAGCAGCTTACAAGCTATTGTTCGGCAAAAAATTTTTCAAAAGCTGAAGAGCTGCATAATAAGCTGCTGCCTTTGTTTAAGGGATTGTTTATTGAGACAAACCCAATCCCTATAAAGGCTGCTCTCGCGATGAAAGGAATGATAAAAGAGTCTTACAGGCTGCCTATGTGCGAGATGGCAACAAATAACAGGAAAAAATTAAGGAAAATTTTGGCGGACTTAAAGATAATTTAAGCTCTTGATTTGAATATTTTTATAATTAATTTTTTTTAAAATATTTATTGAGTTGCTCAAATGCCCAGGCAAAAAGTTAGAAAGACAATAACTTATGAAAACTTTAACAAAATTATAAGCAAAAAATCAAATACAAAAAAATGGAAATGCTTATACAACCAAATTAATAACAAACAAAATCAATTTGCAGTTGAACAATAACTAAAAAACAAGAAAATAAAATAATAAACAAAATGGCGCAAAAAACATTACCATTCAACAAGCGAAAAATGCTTGAAATAATAAAAAGGTACCCAACTCCGTTTCATATTTACGACGAGGAGGCTATGAGGGAGAATGCACGGCAATTCCTGAAGGAATTTGGATTACTAAATGGTTTCAGGCAGTTTTATGCCGTCAAAGCCTGCCCAAATCCATTTATTTTGAAAATCTTGAAACAGGAAGGGTTTGGAGTCGATTGCAGCTCCTACGCAGAGCTTGAGATGGCTGAAAAGGTTGGATTCAAAGGGGAAGAAATAATGTTCAGCTCGAATGACACTCCTGCTGGGGATTTCAAAAAGGCAAGAAAGATTGGAGCAATCATTAATTTAGATGATATAAGCCATATAGAATTCCTTGAAAAAGTTGCAGGAATTCCTGACTTAATCTGCTTTAGATATAATCCCGGGCCTTCAAGAAAAGGCAATGTGATTATTGGGAAGCCTGAAGAGGCAAAGTACGGATTGACTAGAGAGCAGATGCTAAAATCGTATGAAATTGTAAAAAGAAAAGGCGCAAAAAGATTCGGAATGCATACTATGATAGTATCCAACGAGCTTCGCGCGGATTATTTTATTGAGACAGCAAAGATGATGTTTGAGCTGGCAGTTGAAGTTTACAAGAAAACAGGAATCAAAGTTGAATTCATAAATCTTGGAGGCGGGCTTGGAATAGCCCAGAAACCAGAAGAGAGTCCTATGTCATATTCAATTATTGCCAATGGCATAAAAAAACATTACGAAAGTATAATTAAAAAAAATAATTTGCATCCTGTAAAAATTTTTACTGAATGCGGAAGAGTAATCACGGGCCCTTATGGCTATCTAGTAACAAGAGTAAATCATATTAAACGTATTTACAAGGATTATGTAGGAACTGATGCCTGCATGGCCAATTTAATGAGGCCGGCAATGTACGGAGCTTACCATCACATAACCGTGCTTGGAAAAGAAAACGTGCCAAAAAACCACGTTTATGATGTAACGGGCTCTTTGTGCGAGAACAATGACAAGTTTGCCATAAACCGGAGTCTTCCTGAAGTTGTGCCGGGAGATGTATTGGTAATTCATGATACCGGTGCACATGGATTTGCAATGGGATTCAACTACAACGGAAAGTTAAGAAGCTCGGAGCTTTTACTGAGGAAAGATGGAAGCATTTTGCAAATCAGAAGAGCCGAAACCGTTGCCGATTATTTTGCAACGCTTGATTTCAAAAGTGCAAAACAATTCAAATAAGAAAATGAAAATTCAAATATCAAAAAGGCTGGGTAGCATTGGCGGCTATGCTTTTGCGGAAGTGGACGATGAAGTTTCCAAACTTAAAAATCTAGGGATAACTCCGATTGATTTTGGAGTTGGCGATCCAAAAGAGCCCACCCCCGAAGTTGTAAGGAATGAGATAAAAAAAGCCGTTGATGCAAGAAAAAGCTCAGGGTATCCGAGCAATGCCGGCACAGAAGAATACAGGAATGAAATTTCAAGATGGTGCAAAAAAAGGTTTAATGTTAATCTTGATTTTGGGAAGGAAATAACCTCAACAATAGGCGCAAAGGAAGCTGTATTTAATTTTCCAGAAGCATTCCTGAATCGAGGTGATTATGCAATAATGCCAAATCCCGGCTACCCGCCTTATGAAAGGGGCACTTTGTTTGCAGAAGGAAATCCTTATTTTGTTCCTCTTTTGAAGGAAAATAATTTTTTGATGGATTTAGAAAGCATCCCGAAAGATGTCGTGAAAAAATCAAAGATATTGTGGATTAATTATCCAAATAATCCTACTGGAGCTGTTGCAGCAAGGAAATTTTTTAAGCAAGCTGTTGACTTCGGGCATGACAATAACATAATTATTGCAAGCGATGAGTGCTATACTGAAATTTATTTCGGCGAAAAGCCCCATTCAATACTTGAATTTTCAAAAGAAGGAACTGTTGCATTCCAGTCTTTGTCAAAAAGAAGCGCGATGACCGGCTACAGAATAGGATGGATTGCAGGCGATGGTAATATAATCTCCGCTTTCAGGAAATTGAAGACAAATATAGATTCAGGCACTCCAACATTCATACAGGATGCCGCAATTTCCGCATTGAATGATGAAAAACATGTTGAAAAAATGAGGAGTGGCTACAAAAAGAAGAGAGACATTTTGGTTGATGCATTTACATCAGTTGGAATGGAAGACTGCACTCCAGATGCGACCATATACATCTGGCAAAGAGTGCCAAAAAAATACGATTCTGTAAGCTTTGCAAAAAAATTATTGCAAAAGAATATTGCGATAGTTGTAACCCCCGGCTCATGGATTTCAAACAACTCCAAAGGATTTAACCCTGGTGAAAAATACGTCAGGTTTGCATTAGTTCCAACAATTGAAGAAACAAAAAAAGCGGCAGACAGGATAAGGGGGCATTTGAAATGATAGTAATGAAATTTGGCGGCACTTCTTTAGGAAATGCCGAAAGGATAAAGAACGCTGCTCAAATTATTAAGTCAAGGATTAAGAAAAAGCCAGTTGTTGTGGTTTCTGCAGTCTCAAAAATGACAGATGCGCTGATAAAGCTGGCAAAAGAAAAAGATGAAAAGATTTTGAAGCATATAATAAAAACACACAAGCAAATAATTGAAGAGCTCGATTTAGAAGAAACGCTTTTGGACGAAAATATTGAAGAATTAAAATCATTGTTCAGCAATGCAAAAAATAATAATCCTGACGGCAAAATTCTGGATCATTTTCAGTCTTTTGGAGAGAGACTGTCATCGAGGATTGTTGCAGCGCAGCTCAATAAAATCGGGATAAAATCAAAGAGCTTTGACTCGTGGGAACTTGGATTTTTTACAGACTCTGAATTCGGAAATGCAGAGCCGCTCGACGCCGCTTATTATAATCTTAAAAAAAATATCAAAAAACTAAAGATTGTTCCTGTAATAACCGGATTCATTGCAAAGTCAGAAAATGGAGATATTACAACTCTCGGAAGGGGAGGCTCTGATTACACTGCAGCAATTGTCGGCGCTGCCATTGATGCAGATGAGATTGAAATCTGGACAGATGTTAACGGAATAATGTCAACTGACCCAAAAATTGTCCCAAATGCCAGTACAATGAAAAGGGTGTCTTTTGCAGAGGCGTCAGAGCTTGCATACTTTGGAGCGAAGGTCCTGCACCCAAAGACATTACTGCCTGCAATGGAGAAAAAAATACCTGTAAAAGTGTTGAACTCGTTTGAGCCCGGCAATGAGGGGACAACTATTTACAAGGCTATTGAAAAAAGAACAAGTGTAATAAAAGCAATTGCCTGCAAGAAAAACATTACACTGATAAATGTAGAATCCACAAGAATGCTTGGAGCCTATGGATTCCTGGCAAGGGTATTTGACACATTCGACGACTACAAAAAAAGCGTTGATGTGGTTGCAACATCCGAGGTCAGCGTTTCACTTACAGTGGACAATGATGACGGGCTCAAAACAATTATAGCTGAACTTGAAGATATAGGGGCAATTCAGATTGAAAAAAACAAGGCAATAATATGCGCTGTCGGAGAGGGGATGAAAGCTGTTAAAGGGATTGCAGGAAAGGTATTCACTGTGCTTGGAAGCAATAATATAAATGTTGAAATGATTTCACAAGGGGCATCTGCAATAAACATCACATTCATTGTTGAAGGAAAAGACGCTGAAAAAGCTGTTCGGTGCCTTCATAAGGAGTTTTTCGGGTAAACAAAATGAAGAAGATAAAAGTAGGCATACTGGGCGCAACTGGAATGGTGGGGCAGAGATTTGTTTCACTGCTTGACAATCATCCGTGGTTTGAAGTGACATGCTTAGCGGCATCGCCAAATTCTTCTGGCAAAAGATATGGGGGTGCAGTCAAAGGAAGATGGAAGATAGAACCAAAAATTCCCGATTTTTCCAAAAATCTCATTGTAAAAAGAGTGGAAGAAGACATTAATGAAATATGCAAAGAAGCTGATTTTGTATTCTCTGCACTTGATTTGGATAAGGAAAAAATAATAAAAATCGAGGAGGCTTATGCATCAAAAGGGATTCCTGTTGTCTCAACCAATTCAGCGCACAGGTGGACAAAAGATGTCCCAATGATGATGCCTGAAATTAATCCTGAACATATCCGCCTTATAGATTTGCAGAAGAAAAACAGGGGCTGGAAAAAAGGATTCATAGCAGTAAAGCCGAACTGCTCAATTCAGTCTTATGTGCCCGTTATAAAAGCGCTTGAAAAATATAAGCCTCTGGATGTTATTGTAACTACTTTGCAGGCCATTTCAGGCGCAGGAAAAACTTTTGAAAATTATCCTGAAATCATTGGCAATGTGGTGCCTTTCATAAGCAATGAAGAGGAAAAATCAGAAAATGAGCCAATGAAAATACTTGGAAGAGTGGATAATAATGGAATAAAACTTGCAACAAAGCCAGCAATTTCAGCGACATGCATAAGAGTGCCTGTTGCAGACGGGCATATGGCAAGCGTTGAAATTAAGCTTTCAAAAAATATAAGTGAAAAAGATTTTATTAATGCAATCAATAATTACAAAAATCCTATTGCAGGTTTAAAATTGCCTTCCGCTCCAAAGCAGTTCATGAAATACTTTAATGAAGAAGACAGGCCTCAGACAAAGCTTGACGGGAATTTTGAAAAGGGAATGGGCATTTCAGTTGGAAGATTAAGAAAAGATAATGTATTAGGATGGAAATTCATTGCACTGTCGCACAACACAATAAGAGGCGCTGCAGGCGGAGCGATTCTAACTGCAGAATTACTGAAAGCGAAAGGGTATTTGTAGAATTACGGCATAGCGTCTTGAGGATTTTTTCGTGATTCTTTTGCAGCTTGTCGTGCTTGACGAATTATTGCATATTCATTCCTTCCGATTCCCTCGGCAGTTTCCAATAATGCGTGTGCTGTGTGGCCATTTCCAGCTCCCGGTGCCCTTACAGTAAACACGTTTTCTTTTGGGTCGTAGCTAAGATGAATTGTATATCTATCTCTTTTTGAGTGTGAATTATTTCCTGGCATATGAAAACCATTTTCAATCCTGTATCTTTCTATGCCATCTCCGTTCAATTTTTCAATTGTGGGTTCTGGAAAAACTGACATCAATATACCCAACATATCTATTCTTCCCTCCAAATTAAAAATTGCCATATTTTCAGTACCTTTCAAATTAGCGAGAGGATGATCAAGAGACAATACTCTTGGCCCAACCTCAACATGGCCTGTTTGACCATTATACGAGCCAACTAGTTTTAGTGTCTTGGACATTTTCCCTAATGCTTCTAAAAGGCTATTTGTGACTCCTTCAATACCTAATATTTTTTCTCCTTGTAACAATTCGAAATGTGGATGAGTTAATCCGCTTTTACTTTCGTCATTTAATCCATATAATTCTTGAGGACTTGAAACATAGTTTCTAGAAAGAATTGCAGGAACCCTAATCTTGCTGAGGGGGTCATGGCCATGTGTATCGGCTTTACCATCACCGTCGGCAAGTCCCAATGAACGGGCCATATCCAAAGCAGAATTATAATCCAGGCCATTATATATCATTTCAGTTAGCATGAAATTTGTAGTTCCGTTTACAACACCAACCGCACTTTTAATTTTTGAACCACTGCCGATAATCTCTTGCAGCAATTCCGCAACTTTAGCAGGGCCCATAAATGCTCCAGTCGGGTAATGGCGAGCCCCTCCTAAAAATGCGGCATCCATAATGCCATCGTGCTTTTCTTGGTCTCCAAATTGTGATTTGGTTGCATTAATGACATGTGCTCCGCCCAATAGAGCCTGCTTAACATATACAATGCTGTCATGCTCCTGCTCTTGCAAATCACCGGGATTCGGAAAATAAGTCGGCAACGCATTGATTACAATGCCATTTCGTTTAAAATATTTAGGAAGATTTTTTATGCTGTCCAGGCGCCCTCTTAAAGAATCAATTGTATCAAGATGCTGATGACATGCCTTTGCTTCAAGAATAGAATTTAAATCCCTCTCGGTAGTTAACCCATGGAGTATATGTCTTGAGTCTCCGACATCAACGCTTTCAAAACTAGAAAGTTTATTGTCGTGGATAAGCTGGTACAATACTGATCCACCAACAGTTCCAATTCCGAGGACAACCAATCCTGGTTTTAAATATGATTCTGGCATTTTGCACTTAGATTTATTTGATTTATATTACTCATGGAATCCAAATAACATTTAAATATCTATCTATTTTATTGACTTCATTTTACCATTTCCTGAACAGCATCAACATATATTTTTTCAATTTCTATGATGCTTTTTTTTGAAACCCATTCATTTAAGCTATGGGCTTCGCCTCCAATTGGCCCCATAGTTACAACAGGAACGCCAAAACTGCCAACAATATTTTCATCTGCTACGGTTTGGCCCGCTGAAATTCTAAGGCTTTTGATTTTATTTGACAAAAGGCTTATGAATTTTTTCACGTAAAGATTATTTTTGTCAGTTATGTACGGCTTTAGGTAAGGGGTGTTTCTTTTTTGAATTTCCAGTGATATTTTTACGCCTTTGGCAGTATAAATTGAAAATTGTTGTATTAATGCACTTTCAATTTCCGCAAGAAGTGAATTTTCATTATAAGGCGGAACATAATGGATGTCCAATAATATTTCGCATTTTTCAGGCAATGAAAGCGATGTTGATGTTCCTTCAATTTTCCTTACAAAAAGTGTCGTATTGCCAAGGAAATCGTGATTTTTGAATTTTAATTGCTCAAGATATTGCACAATTTCCGAAGCAACTGAGATTGCACTTACTCCCTTTAAAGATGCACCGTGCCCTGCAATCCCTTTTACTTCTAACCGAAATACTATTCTCCCTCTTCTGCCGAGAAGAATTACATTTTTATTTTTTGATTCATCCGCATTGTCAATAATTTCCGGGGTAACTGCCAATAAAACATTTTTCAAAAAATCACTTGTGTAGGTTACATGGCTTCCAAGGGAATTATTTTCCTCATCGGCGCTAAAAACAATTTTTACACCAACATTTTTTGGACGAATTTTTGACGCGCAGGAAAGAATTATTGCAAGCCCAGACTTCATGTCCCAAGAGCCCAAACCAGTTATTTTATCGCCGTTTGTTTCCATTTGATAAGGATTTTTAGAATAATTATATGGAGGAACGGTATCAAGATGGCCAAAAAGAAGAATTGATTTTCTTTGACTGCCTTTTGTGGCAACAACATTGTGCCTGTTTTTTCCTATTTCAACAAGCTCAACTTTAAATTCGGAATTTTTCAGGAAATCAGCGCAGTATTTACTGATGTTTTCCTCATTCGGAAAGACAGAAGGAATTTCAATTAGGTCCTTGAGCAAGCCCGTAACGTGTTTGTGTCGGTCCATTTCTGAGCAATGATTCTCTCCTTACTAATATCATATCGCTGACATCTGCACCACCAAGTCGAAATGACTGAACATAATGCATAAGAGCTTTTGGCAGTAACTCCATTTTTAGCTGGTAATTGCCTTCCCTGATTTGCTCATATGTGTCTGCCGCATTTATTTCACGGACTTCATCAATTATGATAGGCCCGTCGTCAACTTTTTCGTTAATTACATGAACTGTGACTCCGGTTTTATTGTGCCGAGGAACTTTGACTGCCACTCTCACTTTTCCTTGATATTCGACTTCTATTACCTCCCCTTTTGGCCAAATATCGCGGTCTTTTTTATCATCAACTATAACATATCCGTAGTTTAGTCTGGTAAAAGCATCCCTGGTTGGAGTAATGCCCGGAAGCCTATACGGGCTTTCTTTATTGAGAATCGCAGGATGTATATTTACTATGTGTCCAAAATTTGCATTTACAGTTCTGGGGCTGAATAGCGGGCGATAACTATCTGAAAATACCAAATCAACCTGGCGTTCATTTATAACATTGAGAAATTGCTGCTCATACAATGCTTTCTGAAGCGCCTTTTGATTGGGATCTTTAATTATTCTCCACGGCTCTGAAGGAACTCTCACAAGCAAATCTTCAAGCGTGTCAACCGGTACTTCAATCCCAATAATTTGCTTTGCAGGCGATTTAATATCTAGTGGCCATTTATGAACCGAATCTTTAGACTCCTGAAATTCTTGCGCATTATCATCAGAAAAAATCATAACAAGCTCAAATGTTTTTGCAAAATCACTTTCACCTTTCTGGATGTCCAGAGCCATTGCTTCTAGGTTTCCCAACCTGTAGCCATAATTTACAGTGGTTTCAGGGTCAATAACAATTTTGCTTACCTGCTCGTCGCCAATTATTTCCCTGAACGACGTAAAGTAAGCCAACTTTATTTTAGGCTCATCCATGGTATATACTGGGAACGTATCGCCGCTTTTAAAGTTTATTAAAATTTTTTTGTATAAATTGAAATAAAAATCCCAACCGCCCAAAGGGGATGGGTATATTTAATGTTAGGAATTCCCCATCGTTTGCAATGGATGGGTTTTTAAAACCAATACACTAAACTTTTATGGAAATTCCTAACAATTAAAGTTATATTGAAAGTAGCAAATTAACATAGTCCCGAACAAGGAAAGACTTTTAAAAGGTGTAATCTTACTGAAAATAATGTCAGACGAAGTTCTCGAGAACAGAGTGCAAAATACGGATTCAAACGCAGGAATTGACCCAGTAAGACTGCGAAAACTTGAAGAATTGAGACGAATGGGCATAGACCCGTATCCGCATTTTTACGATGCTAAAGACAGAATTCCGGAATTGATTGGTAAAAGCCAAATTGGACTGGAAGCAAAGATTGCCGGAAGGATAGTTGCATGGAGGGGGCATGGAAAAACTACATTTCTTGATTTACGGGAAGGGGGGCAAACCATACAACTTTATTTGAACCAAAGGCAATTAGGAGAAGATGTGTATTCTCTTCTTAAGGATTTTTTTGATATTGGAGATTTTATGGGTGCGGAAGGAACAACTTTCAATACAAGAGCAGGCGAGTTTTCAATGAATGTCCGCGATTTCGCGATGCTTTCAAAATCACTAAGGCCGCTGCCCGATAAGCACCACGGATTAGTTGATCCAGAAATAAGATATTCACAAAGATTCCTTGACTTGATTGCAAACCCCGAAGTTGCTGAAATTTTCATGAAAAGGTCAAAAATAATTTCTCAAATGAGAAAATTTTTGGATGGCAAAGGATATATGGAAGTCGAAATTCCAACTCTTCAGCCTATTTACGGCGGTGCATCAGCGGCTCCATTTATAACACATGTTAATTCCCTAAACCAGGAACATTTCCTTTCAATTTCTCCTGAACTTTACCTTAAAAAACTGATTGTAGGCGGATTTCAGGGAGTTTATACTATTGGCAAGAATTTCAGGAATGAAGGGATTGACAGCACCCACAATCCTGAATTCACGATGATGGAAGCTTACATGTCAAATTGCGACTACCATAAAGTTATGGAACTGACAGAAGAAATGATATCCGCAATTGCCATAATTATTACTGGAAAAACCAAAATAAATTACCAAGGGAAAGAAATTGAATTGAGGACGCCCTGGCAAAGATTAACAATGTATGATGCTGTAAAACAATATACCGGAACAGATGTTGAGAAGATGAACCAGCTGGAATTAAAAACTCATCTTGCTGCCAGATCAGAAGAAAAAATTGGTGATTATAGGGATATGTCTAAAGGCGAAATTGTTCTTGGATTATTTGGAACTTATGTCGAACCGCATTTGGATGGTCCAGTATTTATCACAGACCACCCAATTGAGTCAACCCCGTTATGCAAGCCGCACAGGGAAAAACCCGGACTCGCAGAAAGATTTGAGCCTTACATTGCCGGAATGGAAATTGGAAATGCTTACACAGAACTGAACGATCCAATTCTACAGAGAAAGCTTTTTGAAGAGCAAATCAGAAGAGAAGGCCAAAATAATCCGCATCTGAGGCTGGATGAAAATTTCCTAAGGGCTTTAGAATACGGCATGCCCCCCACAGGAGGACTTGGAATCGGAATTGACAGGCTTACAATGATTCTGACAGACCAAAAATCAATCAAGGAAGTCATATTATTTCCGTTTACAAAAGCAGAATTGAGATAATTCTTTTTCTTTTCCACAATCTTTATATAATGTTTTGCTCTTTTTGTGTTTATGGATAAAAAAAGCCCTATCGGTAAAAGTTTCGAAGATTCATTTTGGGCAGACCAGGTTGCTGATGAGGCAATCAAAAGGGTTGAGGGAAATGAGCTGCTGAAAAGCCTTGTCAAAAAGCACGGCTATATTGTCATGGACGAGAAAACCCCTTCAGGAACAATACATATAGGCTCAGGCAGGGGATGGGTAATACATGATGCAATTGTGAAAGCCCTTCGCGACAAAGGAGTAAAAGCAAAATTCATCCTGAGCAGCGATGACATGGATCCATTGGACAAGCCTTCTAAAGAATTAACTGAAAAAGAAAACGAAAAATACATCGGAGTTCCCTTTAGGTATATTCCAAGCCCTGTAAAAGGCTACAAAAGCTTTGGGGATTATTATTTTTCGCAATGCACGGAATTATTTCCTGATTTTGGGATTGAAGCGCACCTTGAAAGCACAGGCCATGAATATGAAAAAGGCTCTTTCAACAGGACAATAAAAATTGCATTGGATTACGCAGACAGAATTCAAAAAATTTACAGGGATTTGTACGGTGATGATGTCGCTGCGGCAAGCAAGCTTCCTTTCAATATCCTTTGCCCGCATTGCAAAAAAATTTCCACAACCCTTGCGACTGAATGGGACGGCAAAAATGAAAAAATATTTTTTGAATGCAGAAACGATGTTGTGAAATGGGCAAAAGGGTGCGGCCATAAAGGATGGATTTTCCCCTATGATGGCAATGGAAAATTTCCATGGAAAGTCGAATGGGCTGCAAAATGGCCGACAAATAGCGTTATAGTTGAAACAGCTGGGAAAGACCATTTCACAAGAGGAGGATCACGCACTGCAGCATGCAGAATAGCAGTTGATGTTTTTGACTACCCACCGCCTTATCCTTCAAACGGCTATGAAACAGGCCCGGGATATGAATTTTTTAATGTTGGCGGCAAGAAAATGTCAACTTCCAAAGGACAGGGGCTTGGATTTGCAGATTCTGTAAATTATGCGCCTGCAAAGATGCTGAGGTTCATGCTCATAAGGACAAGGCCAAATGCCGCAATTGATTTTGACCCTTACACAAATGATTTGATTTTGCTTTATGAAAGATACGACCAGGCTGAAAGGGTTTATTTTGGAAAAGATGACCTTGGAGAAAAAGAAAATTCAAGGCAAAGAAGAATTTATGAATTAAGCCATGTCGGAAAAATCCCTAAAAGAATTCCACCTCAGGTCAGCCTTTCACAGGCTTCAATCTTAGTGCAGATTTTTGATGATGAAAAACTGATTATGAATTCCCTGAGGGAAACCGGCCAGCTTGCTGAAGACGCTGTAAAAGAAGAAATTGTTTATGTTGGGGAAAGGCTTGCATTCGCAAAGAGATGGGTCAAAGAATTTGCCGATGAGCAGTATAAATTCATATTCCAGCACAAGATTCCTGAAAATATTGAGCTGAACCAGCATCAGAAGAAAGCGCTCCATCTGCTTGCTGAAAAATTAAGGAAAGAAAAATGGGATGAGAAAACTTTGTTCAACGAATTTTACAGGATTGCCAAGGATGAATTAAAAATTGAGCCAAATGATTTGTTCAAGGCAGCTTACAAAGTTTTACTAAATAAAGAAAGAGGGCCAAAGCTTGCGCCTTTTATACTAGCGCTTGGAAAAGAAAAAGTTGCGAAACTGTTTGAAGGGGTTTGATTGGCTAAATTATTCATCTGGGAGGCCAATTTTAACAACACTTCCATCAGCACCCATGAAAATTATGTCAATTCCATGCCTTCCCATATATGTTTTTCTATATTCCAAACCCTCATCGGTTAAAAGAAAGCCGCCATTGTATCTTGAATTCCTTTGTAATGCCCAAAGATTATTCACCATAACAGCTAAATCAGATTCAACTTTGTCTTTTGAGATTTCCTCATATAATAACTGTTCTGAACTTCTTAATAATCGCATAACTTTTTCTAAATCTCCCTGTATTTTATCAGTGGATTTATATTCATAAGGACTTATCACAAGAGACAATGCAGGATAATTTAAATTTGCATCTGTAGGCATAATTTTGATTAATGGGATTTTATTTATAAATCTTTCTAAAGTAACTACTAAATAGTCATTATAAGTTTTATTTTGAACAAGGAAAGGAGTCAGAAGCTTGCAACTTATATATTGGCGCTTGGAAAAGGAAATGTTAAGAAATTGTTTGAAGGGTTTGAAAAAATAAAAGCTAGGAAGATCTAAAAACCAGTACATGCATAATTATTTAGAATTAATCTTTAATTATAAATATTATGTAAAAGATTTATTCCGCCACATTAGGTAAATATCTTCTTTGTAATCTTGGCAATACTGATGGTACATCCAATTCCATTCCAACTACGGGACCGCGCCCCAGATTCCATACCGGATTCATGGTAGGATTTCTTTGTTCTACATAAGGGAATCTTGTCTTAAATTCTAGACCCAGTTTATCCCTGTGACGGATTACATATACTATCCATTCATGCCAAGCGTCAAGATAAGCTTCGCCTTGATATAATCCACTCCTTGCTAATCTTTTTACTTCAGCTTCTGGCATTGGATCTTTATCTAAAAGGTGGGTATAGGGAAAATTATCAATTTGATTTCTTATATGAATACTACCTAATTTAAAAATAGGATTGCCAGTCCTCCTCTCAATTTTGTAGGAAAAATCCGTTCCTTCTTGTAAATTCAAAACTTCGGTTGCAATAAAATACTTAAATGAATTGACACTTTCATGACTGTCGCTATTTTCTGCATTAATAATTACTCTTGCTATTCCCTTGTCTTGAGCATATTTTAAAATTCCTATAGCCATATAAGGTCGCCAATCAACCCCGAGCATACGTTCTAACTTATCATCCGCAATCACACCGTCAACGATTAGCTTTGTCTCATTGTTTGCTTCTCTGTCGCGAACTTTTATAGTAATCGCTTTTACAATTTGGTCCAATCTTTTTTGTGCTGTTGGAATTAAATCTGAAGGGCATAAGTAGGGGACTATTCCGATTATTTCAATATTCGGATCTGCTTCGTAGACTATAGATGCTTCCCTAATTATTCCTATAAGCCCATTGACACAGGAAGGGACAGAATCACTAAGGTTATCTCGCGGATTTCCATATGAAATTTGCAGTCCGTCAAAATTAAAGGCATTTTGTAAAGAGTGTTGCATGAATCCTAATTCTTTAGCCACCGACTGGCTCTCATTTCTAAATATTTTCATAAAATCATGTATTGCATCTGGTCGAAATTCCTCTCCGTTTGGAACTAATTCTGATAGTACATCCAAATATGGGTCCCCATAAACTGTGCGAAATGGCAATGCATTTTGAAATCGGTGAAGCAACTTCATTTTTTCTCTGAATTCTGGTTGAGAGTTTATTCTCTGCAAAACAATGCCTCTCATCTCTAAACCTAATAAATAAAAATTGTCATGCGGATTTGATATAACTGGATAGATTCGCCCACATCCCAAAATTATATCAAGATTTAGGGCATTAACAACCTCATCAAATTCCCTTACAGCAGCATCTAACCCACGAATAGCCGGAAGTTTATCTTCGCCTATTTTGAGCACAACAATACCCTCCGCATTTCTATTCAAAAGGTATTGTGCAACTAAAGATTCATCAATAAAAGGATCTCTTTTTGTTTGCATAGATTGGCCAAATAACCTATGGATTAATAATTCAATCCCAGCCATAGTATCATAAATACAATCACCACTAGATTCTAAAGAGAGAATACCTGAAAGCATTTGTGAAACTTTTCCGTAAGAATCAAACATCCAAGGATCATGAGTCTTGTATTGTGGATCAAGCCTGCTAAATACTTCTTTTTTTAAAATCTGCATTCGTCTAGTGCTTAATCTTTCGTATCTAAAAAGATCAACAGGCATATCAATCATTGTACTTAGTAGTACCCAAAGTCTGTTTATAAATATTACTACAAAATAGTAAAAAATTATGTGATAAAATTAAGTGTGCTAGAATAATAATTGATTTTAACAAAATTTACCCGCACAGCTTAATCATTATCTCATGCGCTTTCAATATATCTTTGTTGTCAACAAAAATCATGTATTCCGGAATGCAGCCGATTGACTCTACAATGTTGATGTTGTTTGCGGCAATCTCATTGATTATTGTTGCAAGGACTCCGACAGTCTCAGGCGCCCCTGGTCCGAAAAGAATGCTAAGCTCGCTTAGGTTTTTTGTTACCCCTATCAGCTTGTTTTCAGGGAAAATGCTTACTATCTTCTGGACGTTTTTTTCATCAACAAGCAGCTTGATTGACTCTTTTCCTTCGGACAGCCTCATGACATCTCCCCGGTTCAGCTCTATCAGCGGAAACACCTTTGGCAACAGCTCTATTATGATAGGATCTCGCTTCATTGCTATTAAAGCAATCTTGTTTTTTGTTGATATTCTTGATGATTTTATTATGTTTTCAACATTATGAAATTTGAGATCATGCCTTTGTTCAGCTACATATCTTCTTATTGAGCTGATGACTGCATCAACAGAGCTATTTAGGTTTTTTGCTTTTACAATATGCTTTGCCAAAGCCATGGTGTTGACAATGCCCCTGTTAAGCTCCCTCCTAATGCTAGGCTCAGAATCAAGATAATTCCACACTTCATGGGTTAAATTTGTCATAAAAGTTATGTATTTGTCAAAAATATATAAAATATACTATTTTTGCCAGATATTTAATATAGGAATTATTAATATGTATGAATAGGTGATTCGAATGGAACAGGCACAATCAACTCTTCCTTACCAAAAACAGGCAATTGAAAGTTTAGGCATTCCAGTGCCAAATTCACCAAATAGCCTCCTTATGGATGGTGCGGTTTCAAGATTCATTTACGCGTTTCAAACCAATGGCGGCATACAAAGATTAAGACAGAATTATGAACAAATAGTGAGGAACCATTCCGGCAATGGAACAAGAGTGCATTCCTTGGCCAACTTGCATCTTTCTACTTCCTTTGCCAGTTTGCTGGAAAAAGACCTTGCACAAAGTGAAATTGCTCTTGCAAATTTCTGGGAATTGATGCAACTTGATGCGTTGGTGGGTTATATGAAAAGGGATATTTCTGGAGGTATAAAACTTGAATCACTCGATAAGGAAGAAGTAGCCAGTGAATTACGAGCTGTTGGTCATCCAGGATTAAGTGATTTAAAAGATACAGTTAGGAGAGAATTTGTAGTTATTAACAGCTCAAATGGTCACGCTTCACCTTATCGTTCACTTGGCTTAGTGAATATTACCGGCGCTTATGAACTGATGCGCCACCCAACAGATGAACCTCTAAGGGAAGAAGCAAAACAGCATTTGGAGAATGGCTTATTAACAACAGGTTATATGCACCTGCTTCTGAGAACACTAAGCGGCATGCAAGGAGTCACCCAGAATCCCCCAAGTCCTCAATCAAGGCTTGAACAAGCAGCCAGAAAGTCATAATTCTTTGTTTTTCAACCCTCCATAGGCATTCTTTAGAGGGATATTCTTCTGTTTCGCAATTTTAATACAGTCCTCGAATTCGTGAGTTATATTTTTAATTTTACCGTTTAGTCTTGAAATCTTCACTCTTACATTTCCATATTTTGTTTTTACAATTTTTATATCCCTTTCAAGAGTTTTCCTGTCTGCGGGAAAAATCCTGATACCGAGAGTGGTCGTTTCGTCAAAAATTATAGTTGACAGCCTGTCGGTGTCTTTAATTTCACACAAAACGCTTAATTTTACAGCTGGCCTTCCTTTTTTCATTATTATGTTTGTCAAATAAGCATCCAATGCCCCGTTTTCCATTAATTTGTCTATAACGTAAGGATAAATCTCAGGATTCATGTTGTCAATATTTGTTTCAATTATGTTTATCGGTTCGTTTTTGTCATTTTTAGATTCTCCCATAAAAACCCTCAAAACATTCGGCTGCTCCAAATCTTTTGTTCCAGCGCCATAACCGATTTTTTCCACTTTCATCATAGGCATTTCTCCAAAATTTTTTGCGAGTGTTGAGATTATTGCAGCGCCTGTTGGAGTTACCAGCTCTGCTTCGATATTATTGCTGTAAATGGGAATATTTTTTAGTATTTCAGCAGTTGCAGGCGCAGGAACAGGAAATTTTCCGTGGGAGAATTCAACAAACCCAGTCCCTACATTGAGTTTTGAGCAGCATATTTTATCAATATTTAATTTTTTAATTCCAATAACAGCTGCCGCAATATCAACAATTGTGTCAATGGCGCCAACCTCATGAAAATGTATTTTGCCAATGGGCTTGTTGTGGATTTTTGCCTCTGCCGAAGCGATTTTTAGGAAAATATTTTTAATTGTGTTTTTTATTTCATTGTCAAATTTTGAGTTGCCAATGATTTTATTTATTTCGTTCAGATTTCTTTCGTCATGGTGGTGCTTGTTATTTTCAATAACATAGAATTTTGTTGCTGAAATTCCACTCTTGACAATTTTTCTTGAAGAAATATTATAATATTTTAGATTAAGTTTTTTCAATTCATTTTTTAAATAATTAACATCCAATCCCAAATCTATCAAAGCCCCAACTACCATATCTCCGCTTATTCCTGAAAAGCAATCGAAGTATAGAGTTTTCATTTTATTTGTTTATCAGGCTTGCAAAGTACCCTGCGCCAAATCCGTTGTCGATATTGACGACGACAACCCCTGGCGAGCATGAGTTAAGCATTGTCAATAATGGTGCAATTCCCTTAAATGAAGCTCCGTAGCCGACAGATGTGGGCACTGCAATGATGGGCTTGTCAAACAATCCTGAGACAACGCTTGGCAATGCCCCATCCATTCCTGCAACTATAACAAGAACATTCGCATCAGATATTTTTTCCTTGTTGCCCAATAATCTATGCAATCCTGCAACGCCAACATCGTAAATCTTTTCAACTTTATTCCCCATTGCATCAGCAACAACAGCGGCTTCCTCGGCAACCGGCATATCAGAAGTTCCTGCGCTTAAGACAAGTATTTTTCCCTTTTTGGTTATTTTATTTTTTTGATTTTTTATTATAATTGTTTTAGATATTCTATTGTATTGTGCGTTCTTAATTTGCTTTTTAACTTCATTGAACATTTCTTCGCTTGCCCTTGTTCCAAGTATAGTGGAATTGACACTTGCCATTCTTTTCATTATGCTGACAGCCTGTTCCTTCGTCTTGTTCTGGCAGAAAACAACTTCTGGAAATCCTTTCCTCAAAGCGCGGTGGTGGTCAATTTTCGCAAATCCCAGGTCTTCAAATGGCATGAATTTCAATTTTTTTAGTGCGTCATCTACCTTGAGTTTCCCTTTCTTTACTTTTTCCATAACTGCCTTAATTTTCTGGTTGTACATTCAGCACCACGTTCAGGTTTCCGCTCTTGAAAATTGAAATTTCTATTTCTTCAAAGCCAATTTTGTTAAACATTTTTTGTATTAAATCGAAATTTTTATTGACAACATGCCTATCATCTTCCCTTACTTCAATCCTAGCTTTTTGCCCAAAGTGCCTTACCCTTAATTCTATTATTCCAAAATCCTTTAGGAAATTTTCTGCGTTCTCAATCATGGCCAGCTTTTTAATTGTGACCTCGTTTCCGTAAGGTATTCTTGATGAAAGGCAGGGGCTTGATGGCTTGTCCCAAATCTGCAAGCCAAGGTATTTTGCCAGCTCCCTCACATCATTCTTTGTGAACTTCGCATCTTTTAACGGGCTTATTATCTTGAATTCACCAGCTGCCTTCAACCCGGGCCTGTATTCGCCTATATCATCAAAATTTGTGCCGTTAAGGATATTTTTTATTGTAAGTTCGCTTGATATTTTTTTTAACTTTGAATACAGCTCAGTTTTGCAGTAGTAGCATCTGTTATTTGGGTTTTTAATGTAATTTTCATTTTCTGTTTCCTCTGTGCTTATAATAAGATGTTTAGCTCCAATAGATTTTGCAATTCTTTTTGTATCTTCTAGCTCCATTCTCGGCAATGAAGGGCTGTCCGCAGTGACTGCAATCAATTTTTCCTTTAAAACGTCATAAGCAATTTTTAAAACCAATGCGCTGTCAACTCCACCGGAAAATGCAATTATCGCTGAATCTAACTTTTTTATTTCATTTTTCATATTTTCGTATTTTTGAACTAATTCCTTTTCCATTTTTATGCGATTGCGAATAGCATCATTGTTCCGTATATTATTCCCATAGAGCCTGTGCCAAATGATATAAATTTGTATATTTTTTCGCTGTGCATGCTAATCAGAGGATATGAAAAAATAATTGCAAAGACTGCCATGCCAAGAACGACTCCAAAGCTAAAAAAACCAAGAGCTGCAATCATGCCCCAAATAGATGTGACGGCAAGTGATGCAGCGAAAAGAAGCAAAAGCTCGTCATTGCTTGCAAGCCCGTGCACAATTCCTATTCCAAACATATGAATATGCATGTGTGCCTTCTCATGAGTTTTATTAATGTGAATGTGGGGATGTGAATGGATTATATCTCCGTGCGAATGTTTATGGGAGTGTAAACTGAAAAAATCCCTCAAGCTTATGATTCCTAGCACCATTAGCATTATCCCAACAATCTTTTCAAAACTTGGAAGAACATTGTTCAAAAAAGATTGTTTAAAAATGAAAAGAGCTATTGTTATGATTGTTGCTGTAAGCATGTGCCCTACTGCCCAGCTGAAGCCGATTTTTATCGAGGATTTTACTGAATCAACCTTCCTTAGAATGTTTGAAACTGCAATCAGGTGGTCAGAGTCGTAGCTATGTTTGAAACCTAATGCAAGCGCAAGAAGCATAAACGCAAATATTTGAAGCATTTAAAAAAGTTTATAAGCAAAATATTTAAATATTACGTTTTTTACAAGCGTGTTACTATAAATAAACTCACTTTAGAACGGGTGGGGGGATAGCATAAGGCATGAGCGCCTGAAATCGCTGAGGGATTTCATATGGCCCTTGCATAGTACCTTCCTTCAAAGGCAAGCCAAGTATTTTCAATTGAGTCCTATAAACATCATCGCGAAAAGGGTGCAGTCCAAATTTTTCTTTTACTCTTTGTAATATATTTAAAGACAGCGCCACGACATCTTTTTGGCTAATTTTGCCAAACTTTTCGATGTAATGCTCTGTCAACCACATCATGGACCAGGCATTTGACTCAAGTTCCCTTTGTAATTTATATTCATGTGATTCGCTTGGATAATTCTTGGATAAGTCTATATTTTTAGATTGTTCTAAAATATCCACTATGCTATTATAAGTTACATTATATTTTGCGTCATGTGCGAATGAAAGTGGGTGGGAGATGAAATCTTCCGCAATTGCACGTTTTGTCGTTAATTTAGGTTTATTGACTTTTGCTTCCAATCCCTGAGCGATACCTTCGCCCCCTACCAAAAGAGAAAGTCCTAATGTTAAAGCAGGTAATTTTCGCATAAGTTTAATAAAGACTATATGTTTAAATATTTTTCGTTGTTTCCAATTCGAATCATTATAAACATTATTCAAAAATAAAAAAATCATAAAATGGACAAAGTAATAAGAACTGGAATTTCATTCGAGCCGAAGCTGCTGAAACTATTTGACAAGTTCATAAAAGAAAAAGGGTATAACAACAGGTCTGAAGCTATAAATGACATAATAAGGGACAGGCTTTCACATCATCATGAAAATGAGATTGTTGGCACCATAAAAATAGTATATGACCAGAGAGTCGGGCATTACGGCAAGAATGTTTCCAATTTGCAGCATGACTATCACTGCCAGATTGTTTCTTCGATGCACACTTACCTTGACCACCACAATTGTTTGGAGCTGATTGTCGTGAAAGGAAGAGTTGAAAGGGTTAAGAAATTATTTGAGAAAATTAAAGGCACAGAAGGGGTCAAGAAAGCTGAGATTATTCTGGAGAAATGAACAGTCAACAAAGGGTTTATAAATATTCTTTGCTTAGCCTGTTAAATGATTGATGATATTGTGAGAGCCAATATTGGACCCTTCGTTGTTTATTCTACAGCAAATTTGATTATTTATCTGGAATGTGTCAGGCATTCAATAAAAAGCAATAGTTACATTAGCAGTTTTAGTGACCATTTGAAGATTGGAATTGAGAGCTTTAGGCAGATATGGAATGATCCGTCATTTCACATAGTTCTTGGAGGTTCAATAGTCTTATACACCACGTACAATGTTGTTAAATAGGTATACAAATTTTAACTAAGAACCACAAACTTAATAAACAATTTTGTTTTTAATTCTGCTATGGGGGGTTATAAAGTCATAGACGGAAAGGTAGTTATAGGCTTGGCTGAAAAAGTCAGGGTTTATCACCAAGCCGGCAATAAGAATGTGATTGCAAAGATAGATACAGGCGCAACAAAAAGCTCTATCGACACAAACCTTGCTGCTGAATTAAGGCTTGGGCCCGTTATAAAATCCAAACTAATCAAATCTGCCCACGGCTCGAAATTAAGGCCAATAATAGAAGCGACTATTGAGCTTGCCGGCAAGAAAATAACTTCAGAGTTCACCTTGGCAGACCGGGCCCATATGAAATTCAGGGTTTTAATCGGGCAGAACATCTTGAAGGACGGGTATTTGATTGATCCAACAAAATGATGGTTAATTCTAATTAACTAAAATGAAAAAACAAAAAAAAGTCGGTAGTGCGTTTACTTTCCGTACGATTGAGCTTCAAAAATCGTACTTGACTCCGCACTCAACTGGCAGAACAGCTGAATGAAAGCAGCTGTAATGTCCCTCGGAAGCAAAAGCTCAATGATGATAATTGAAGCTATGGAGAGCTATTTCGACAGTGTTGACAACATTGACTTGAGAGATGTTGAAGTCAACCTTGGTGCTGGAAAATTAAATGTACTTTATGAAGGCAACGCAATGCCGCGCTATAGCTGCATTTATGCAAGAGGCTCTTTTAGGTATGCTCCTTTGCTGAGGAGCGTGACACGGACATTATACCGGAATTCCTACATGCCGATAAAGCCGGAAACTTTTACACTGGGGCATGATAAATTGCTTACGCAACTTGCATTGCAGCATTTCAACATTCCGATGCCTACAACATACCTTGCATCATCTGCAAGGGCTGCAAAGAAAGTTTTGAATGTAGTCAATTATCCTATTGTCCTAAAATTTCCGCATGGAACGCAGGGAAAGGGAGTTATGTTTGCAGAAAGCTACGCAGCAGCTTCTTCAATGCTCGACGCATTGTTTGCATTAAAGCAGCCATTTTTGATTCAGGAGTACATTGAAACAGGAGGAGTCGACATACGGGCTTTTGTCATTGGCGATAGGGTTGTTGCGTCCATGAAAAGAAAAGCAGTCAGGGGGGAGATGCGGGCTAACATACATGCGGGGGGAACGGGAGAAGCGTGTGTGCTTGACCAGAACACAAAAAGAATTGCAGTTGATACCGCCGAATCAATTGGTGCAGAAATTTGCGCTGTTGATATTCTTGAAGGCCCAAAAGGGCCCGTAGTGATTGAAGCAAATTTAAGCCCCGGATTACAGGGAATTACCAAGGCAACAAGCATCAACATAGCAGACAAAATTGCAAAATATTTGTTTGAAAAATCTGAGATATTTTCCGCAAGGGACAGAGACGAGGCTACCACAAAGATTTTTGAGGATCTTGGAATGAGCGGCGAGATTGCCCAGCAGATAATAACAAATCTTGATTTCAGGGGCGGCAGGATTTTACTGCCAAAGATTGTGACAGGCATTGCGCAGTTCGGGGAAAAGGATGAAGTTGTACTGAAGATTGAGAAAGGGAAATTAATTGTTGAGAAGATTTAAATATTGTTTTGAGATTCTATTACTATAGTGCAAAGAAAAACAAAAGCCAGTTTAGGATTACTAGCAATTCTGTGTGGTAGTGCTATTAGGTATGCTAGTAAGAATATTGACTTGAGCAGCATTCTTCACTATGGTGCAGCATCCCATTCTCAAAATTTGGAAGGAAGTCCACCTTTTGATTCGAAAGATAATTACAATGCAAGCTCAAACAATCCAGCCTCGATTAACTCCCTTACCCCTATAGAAAGAATGTTGAACGCTTCACCTATAAGCTCTAGAGCCCAAGAAAACAAAGTGCAATTAAAATCTGATAAAAAAGAAGAACCTCATGATAAAATCAATCCGCAACAAGCTGATTATTCAATCTTGGAAGAAGTCAAGCTTACCTTTGAATCATTTGGAAAGACTAAATATTCTATTGGGGACTTTGAATCCATGCTTGAAAAAATTGCTAGAAATGTTAAAATTGACCCAGACGATACCTTACCATCGGTAAATGATTATTATATCGGTCGTTTTAAAGGAATAAATGATGAATTTTTTTTCAATTTTCATATTGATGATAAAAAACACCATCGCTCTATCAGTCTTATGGAAGAAACCAGAAATGGAGGCAGTGGAATTAAAGATTATACTACTGTGTTAACTTATAATCCAGACAAGATAGAGGTCATAATGGATTATTTACTTGCAGATGGTGGAAGATTTTTATCACTGCCAGGCATTAGTCCAATAATAAAAATTGATGGTTTTAGATTGTTAGTGATAGAAGATGGTACTTATTTATACGCGAAGTCTGGGAAATATGAGATTCCAATGGAATGGTCTAGTAACACTAATTTACGTGGTTATAGTGCAATTTACAATAAATTGACTTGGGCCAGGGATTATATAAAACAAGGCAATCCTGTAAAAAATCCTACTTATATGGACTTATTGTTTATGAAATCATTACAATTTCGTTAAAATCCTAAAACAAAAACTCATTTCTGGTTATTATCGTCTGCCCTTTTTCACCAAGCAAAGCCACAACCTTTATATATCAGTTATACTTTATATCTAACTATTATATTAATAATATAACCAAAATGATAATATCCAAAACCCGAAAATGGGGGAGCTCTTTGGGGATTGTAATCCCAAAAGATGTTGTTAAAGAGCTTAAATTAAGGGAAGACCAGGATGTCATAATAGACATAAAGCCAAAGGACAATCCTCTGAAAGAGCTGTTTGGCTCTGCAAAATTAAGCAGGCCAACTGAACAGATCTTAAAAGAAATAAGGGGAAGGGAAAGCAAATACATCTAAGATGTTCTGCCTAGACACTTATGCATTGGCTGAGATAGGAAATGGCAACCCTAAATTTATTGAATTCTTAAACAAGCAGTTTGTCATAGCGGATTTAACCATGGCAGAATATTATTCTGTACTTTACAGAGATAATAAAGAAGATAAAGCAATTTATTGGCATAGCAAATTAGAGTCTTTTTGCAAACAAGTAAGCAGGCAAATTCTAATCAAGGCGCTAAAATACAGGATAGACAACAAAAAAGAGGACTTGTCCATTTTTGACTGCGTTGAGTATATTTTTGCTTTGGAAAACAATCTTAAGTTTGTTACTAGTGACAAGGCATTCAAAAATAAGGAAGGCGTTTTGTTTATACAGAAATAATATTAAGGCTAAAAATTCCTGTGGAAAAGGTTTAAATACTAAGTTCTTGTTTCATGCATAAAAGAGGTTCTTGTGCATTTATATATAAAAATATTTTGTAAAAAATGTTAAGCCTATTGTCAGGATTGGAATTAAAAGTTAGCTCTAGGTTATTGCTCAGGGCAGAAAGCAAAGAACTTGCGCGATTATTAGGTGAAAGCCTGAAAAAAACCGATCGAGGGCATAGGCTCAGCTTCGTTAAAACTGCGCCGTCAAACAACAGATATTCTCCTCAAGTTGAAATTGCGGCTTATTCAGGGAGGTTTACTCCTGTAAAAACAGATTTAGTTTATTTTTTAAGGCAGGGCGTATCAGCCGACGGGATTATTGCATTTTGGCTGAATAACAATCAGAATTTTTCAGGCTATTGCTGCCTTAATCATGATGCAAATGAGGCATTTATTTCAGCTTTGCCAAGTGCCGGCTATCAAAGAATAGAAACCGGCGAGAAAGTAAGCTATAAAAAAGAGATTGGAAGAGGATAAAATAAAAAATTATATTATAAAATGCAAAAGAAAAACTTGGACGAAATATTGCTTTGGTCGCTCATGGCGATAGGTGCATTAGGCGGAATTGGAAAGTTTGCATGTAATGATAAAACTGTTGCTAGGAATTCATCCCAACATCCAAAGATAAGGGAAATGGAAACAATCAAAACACAGAATCTCCCCATGCAGAAAAGTTATTATCATCCCTATCAAGACATGCTCGGCAATAGAATAAGGCTAAGCCATGGTTCAATTTTAGGAATTTCTGAAGCCGATGTGCCTGCTGATTTTGATGTATATAAATACGGGCTTGAGCTCGCCCTCCCTTCATTCCAGACAGAAAATCCTAATTTGCGCGAGTTAATGTCATTTTACACATTAATATCACTAGATGCTGTTGTTGATTCTGTTGAGAGAATAAAAGAAAATGGAGGGCTCCAAGGGACTTTTATTGTGCCAAATAGCAAATTAAAATTTGAATTCTTTAAATTAGATGGATATTATGCAATAACTTTAATTGAAAATGGTGAAAAAAGTATACCATATGTTTCATTCCACTCTTATGCAGGCAGTGCAGGCGGCAACGGGATAAATGAAAGGAGCTATCATTTTGAAGTTTATCCGCATGATAATTCTGATTCCAATAATATTGAAGGTTACGGATTCAGCATGCTGCAAAACGAAAACCGATTGAACCAAAATGTAAAACATAGTGTTGAAGACATAATCAAGTCAACTATTTTCAGAAATGAATTGCCTTATTGGATTATGCTTAATAGGCTGAATCAAATTGAGCTAGGTTTAAAATAAAATGCCGCACCCAAACACCCATCTGCTTGCTCTTGAAGATGCCGTCAAATTAGCCGGAATAGATTTGGGCAATTTCCAAAATTTCGCTTCGCTTGGGGCATTCGGGCCGGATTTATTTTATCTTCTTGGAAGGTTTCCAGAATTTGCAAGTAAATATCCTAGTAAATATGGGTGGGATGTGTCCAATATTCTTCATTGGGAGCAGCCGCTGAATTTTTTCTGCTCAATGCTTAATCACATCAAAGAGCAGGATGATCCGGAAGTTAAGCAAAAATTAAAAGCATTTGCATATGGGTATTATTCCCATGTTGTGACTGATGCCGTCATGCACCCATTGATTTACATGTCAACCGGGGACCATTGGGAGAAACATCCAAGATTGTCATATGACAAGCACAAGCGCCTGGAAGCAATGATTGATGCCTATTTGATGAAAACTAAAAGGGGCAGTAACCCCTTCAGATACGGAATTCAGGAAAAAATTGTCTGCCACGCTGATGACAGCGATAGGACTTTGGACAAAGAGGTCTATGAGATGTTTTTAAAATCAATGAATGGTGTTTATAGGAATGTAATTCCGGATTTTGAAAAGTACTTTTCCCGTCCTGAAGACCCAAGGAATCCTATCCTTGATGCCTATAGGGATACAATAAGCGCATTTAGGGCAGCTTATGGCTTATTCTCAAGCAAGCTTCCAAAAGGCTTGTTCGCTCTAGAACCTGTAAAGGATTTAAATCCGGACGAAGAAAAAAGGATAAGAACTTTAGCTTTACATGATAAATCAGGCAATCCAATTTTCCCTTACTCTGTTGACAAACTATTTGGCATGTCAGTTTCAGCGATGGCAGAGGTCATAAAGGCTTCACAAGAATTCCTGAACAGCGATTCCAATGATGCAAGAACTTTCTTCAAAGGTAGCCAAAGATATAGAAAAACCCCTTACCTTGACCATAATTATAATCTAGATACTGGGATCAGGGTAGATTTCAATCCGAATTTAAGAAGGAGGGGCAACAACACAGCTGAGATTTTCAGGTTCAGCATTCCAATTTTACAAGGGTGTTATGATAGAATTAATGGGAAAAAATAAATTAATATTTCCACCAAAAATTTTTAAATAAATCTCAATTGTTACACATTAATGAGCAGAAAAACTGGTTATCTTGCAACAGGAATTTTGGCAATTGTTGGAGCTGCCACTTTGATTTACAGAAATAGCCATTCTGCCTATGATAATCTGAATTTGCATCCAAACAATCCTACTGTAGTTGTTGAAAACCGAGCAGATAAGCAACCTGAAAATGATATTCAAAAAGCTTTTGAAGATTATTATAGAAACAGGCAGCCTATAAGCCTTCGAGCAAAAAGCAACGGAACTTATTCTGTCGTTAGTAACAGACAACATCCTGAAGTTGAAAAATCCAGGGAGAAAAATCATTATTCGGATAGTCTTAACACTGCTATTAAAATATTTCATCAAAAGAATGATATAAGCAAGCTTGAATCCATACTGAATGAACTCGCAAATGATTTAACTTCAACAATTAGAATTAATCGCCGCAGTCAAAAAAGCTATGAGGCTTCTATGTCATTTCCGGATGAATATTTAAGCCTGACCCTTGAGCAAATGAGATATGTCGACGAACTGGGCGTTATTAATTCAGTTAAGCGGAGGGCAAGATTAGAATTACCCTTTAATGGGAAAAAGCAAAAGATAGAATTTTATTATTTTCAGGATAATGTTCAAATGGGTATACTGCGGGAAGTTCCACAATTCTCCAGGTGGGAAGTTTCAGATACATTCGATATTACAGAAAATGATTCCACAGCAAACAGGTCAAAAAGTGATGATGCATGGTATTCTTTGTCAGATTCTAAAATTGCCAACTATTTAGGATTATATTTTTTAATTATAGATGTGGGTGAATGGCTGCCCCAAAGCGGAATTCCGATAATTAAACCATCAATTATCCCGGACATACAAATAACAGGCGGAAATGACAAATCAATTCCACTGACTGGCCGTTTAAATAAACTTGAGCCTTAAAACAAAAACTCACTTCTAGTGATTATAGTCTGGCTTTTTTCAGGCCCTACGGAAACAATTGAGATAGGAACTTTTAATAATTCCTCAATTCTCCTTAAATATTTCTTTGCGTTGTTTGGCAGCTGGTCGTAAGTTTTTATTTTTGTTATGTCGTCCCACCAGCCATCCAACTCTTCGTAAACAGGCTCGCAGTTTTGCAAGATTTTCATGTTTGTGGTGAAATCTTTGATTATGCCGCCCTTGTATTTGTAGGCAACGCAGATTTTCAGCTTTTCAACTGTTGTAAAAACATCAAGCTTAGTGATTGCAATCGAGTCAATTCCATTGACCATCACGGCATATTTTCCAATAACTGCATCAAACCACCCAACTCTCCTTTGCCTGCCGGTTGTCGCTCCGAATTCTTTCCCGATTTTCTGAATTTTTTCGCCGACCTTTCCGGTAATTTCAGTGGGAAATGGACCCAAGCCGACTCTTGTTTTATAAGCCTTGCAAACTCCCAAAACGCTTTGGATTTTTTTCGGAGCAATTCCCAGCCCTGTGCAAATTCCTCCAGTTATTGAGTTTGAAGATGTAACAAACGGGTATGTGCCGAAGTCAATATCTAGCAAAGTTCCCTGCGCACCTTCAAAAAGGATTTTTTTATTTTGGTTTAATGCCTCATTTATCATCAAAGAGGTATCCTTTACAAACGGCTTTAAAGCCTCGGCATATTGCCTGTATTCATTGTAAAATTCCTCGCTTCCAAATCTTTTCCTGAAAATTGAGTCATCAATAAACTCGTAAAATTTTAATCCTATTCTTGCAACCTTGTCCGTGTATGCGGGCCCTATCCCCCTAGAAGTTGTCCCGATGGTGCCGCCTATTTTTTTGTCTTCCTCAATATGGTTCGGCAGGATAACATGCGAATTTTCGCTTATTGCCATATTTTTAGGAGAAACACTTACATTGCTTTTTTCAAGATTTTTTATTTCATGAAGCAGAACTTTAGGGTCAACAACCAGCCCATTGCCGATAACATTTAGTTTATTTTTATACATTATTCCTGAAGGAACCAAATGAAGAACTATCTTGTTATTTCCTACTTCTATAGTATGGCCTGCATTATTGCCTCCGTTGAACCTTGCAACAATATCAGCTTTTTCAGCAAGGTAATGGGTTATCTTGCCCTTGCCTTCATCACCCCATTCCATGCCGATGACTGCAATGTTTGAAAGGCTTTGTTTTGCCATAAGAAAGCGAAATTAGGATTTTTTATAAATGTTTTGATAACAAAACAAAGATTAGAAATGTTTAAATAGTAATTAAAGATTGAAATCCACATGGTCAGTTCATTCTTTGGGAAAAATAAGGGTAGGCAAATTCAGGAATTAATGAAAATGAAAAATCATTTTGAGCAGGAACTGAATTCTGCAAGGAGCAAAATTAATTCAAAATTTCTGCCTAAAATGGAAAAAATGACAAGAAAAGATATTGAAAAGAAAGTTTTGGATTTCAAAAAGCAGCTTGCAAAAGGGAAAAGCCCATCAGAGTCTGAAATTGATGATTTGAACAGCGCCTTGGAGATTCTCGGGCTGAAAGAACAGATTAATATACTCGATAAGAGGATAAGTGAATTGAAATAGTCAGATGATTTGTTCGTGTATTATTAATAGTATCTTTCTTTTCCATATTGTAAACAATATCAATGTTATCTCTTAAAGTGGTAAAATTTATATAATACTTCATCTACCCCATGATATGGCGCAGCCAAAATACAAGATTGCAACAATAGGTTCTCATTCTGCACTGCAAATATTCAAGGGAGCGCATGACGAAGGCTTTAAGACAATCGCAGTCTGCAAGAAAGGCTCTGAAGAGCCATACAGGATGTTTAATTCAGCAGATGAAATTATAAGCATAGATTCATACAAGAATTTTCCTAAAATTCAGGATGAACTGATTAAGAAAAATGCAATCATTATTCCGCACGGCTCTTTTGTGACTTACATGGGCTTTCAGGAAGTTGAAAAATTAAAAGTAGATTACTACGGCAACAAGAAAATTCTAAAGTGGGAAAGCGACAGGTACTTGGAAAGGCAGTGGCTGAAAAATTCCGGCTTCAAGGTTCCATTGCTCCTTGACAAGCCAAAAGATATAGACAGGCTCGTAATTGTCAAGTTCATGGGCGCAGAGGGGGGAAAAGGATATTTCCTCGCCAAAGATGAAAAAGATTTCAATAAAAAAATCAGGCCATATAAGCTAAGGAAATATGTTATACAGGAGTATATTATAGGGGTTCCTTTATTTATACATTACTTTTATTCCTCATTGACAAATGAAATAGAAATTATGGGAATGGACATAAGGTACGAAAGCAATGTTGATTCTTTGGGAAGAATTTCAGCAAGAGACCAGATTGTTTTGCCAAAGATTGACCCAAGCTATGTTATTGTAGGAAACATCCCAGTTGTCGTCCGTGAATCATTTTTGCCGAGATTAATCCAGATGGGAAAATCTGTTGTTGAAACCTCAAAAAAACTTGCTCCGCCCGGATTGTTCGGCCCTTTTTGCCTTGAAACAATTCTGACTCCGGAAGAGGAAATTTTTGTATTTGAGATTTCAGCGAGGATTGTTGCAGGAACGAATCCATATATTGATGGCTCGCCATATACCTGGCTGAAGTACAACAAGCCGATGTCAACAGGAAGAAGGATTGCAATCGAGATAAAGAATGCCATTAAAACAAACCAGATGAAGAAGATTTTGGGATGAATAAGAATCCAAAACACAAAAAATGACTTTTAATTCAACAAATTTTTCGTTTAAAGTTGGCAAAAGAGAAGTGTCAAAAATAGACTGGAAGCTTAGGCTTCCTGTATTGTTACAAGGTGGAAGAGTTGTTACAATTAAAGTAAATAATGAACCAATAGATTTGCCTTACCTTAAAAGTTGTTTTTTACCTTTTGTAAAAACAAAATTTAATTTTAAAGTTGGTAAAAAAGAAAAACATACGATAAACATGACTTGGAAAATTCCTTTATTATATCCCTATTTTGGAAAATTGTGGAATGAAGTTTATGTAGATGATAAATTATATACAAAATATGAATATTTATGATTATATTTCAAAAACAAATTCAAGAATTGTATATCAATGATAATTTAAGATATCAATTGACAATTTATAATATCATAAAATAAATAAAAATGATAACCTGCAACCAAATCTCAAAAATACTGGAAAATTATGACAAGAAAAACATAACCATAGGCGTGCTCGGTGGCCATTCTGCGCTCGACGTGTGCAGAGGCGCTCATTCTCACGGATTCAAGACTTTGGTTGTTTGCCAGAAAGGAAGGGAAAAAACATACAGCAAATACTACCGGAGAAGGGAAGGAATAGGTTTTGTTGATGATGTTATAATTGTAAATAAATTTTCCGATATTACAAAAAAGGAAGTCCAGGAAGAATTGAGGAAAAGAAACACAATTTTCATCCACAACAGGTATTTCTGGGTTTACTGCAATTTTAAGGACATTGAAAACAAATTTTTAGTGCCGATTTATGGAACAAGAGACATGGTAAAGCTTGAAGAAAGAGATGTTCCAAAAAACCAGTATTACCTTCTGGAAAAAGCCGGAATCAGAATTCCAAAGATATTCAAAGACCCTAAAAAAATCGACAGGCTGGTTATTGTTAAAGTTGCAGAGGCGAAAAGAGGCTATGAAAGGGCGTTTTTCCTTGCTTCAAATTACAAAGACTATGTTCAAAAATCAAATGAATTATTAAATAAAAAAATAATTACAAAAAAAGATTTGGCAAAGGCGGTCATTGAGGAATATGCAATCGGCGCACATGTAAACTTTAATTTTTTCTACAGCCCTTTAAATGATTCGCTTGAACTTATGGGGACTGATGCAAGAAGGCAGACAAATCTTGACGGGATTTTAAGGCTGCCTGCAACAGAGCAGATGGAAGTTTTGAAGCATGTAAAAGTAAAATATATTGAAACAGGCCATTTCAATGTTACCGTCAAGGAATCTTTGCTTGAAAAAATATTTGACATTGGGGAAAATTTTGTAGCCGCAACCAAAAAGAACCATCCTGCCGGAATAATAGGGCCTTTTGCGCTGCAAGGATCTGTTGTTGCAGAAGAAGGAAAAGAAGAGATTGTGATTTTTGATGTTTCAATGAGAATCCCGGGAAGCCCGGGAACTTTATTTACCCCATATTCAGGATACTTGTACGGATTTTCAATTTCATATGGTGAAAGGATTGCTTTGGAAATAAGAAAAGCATTAGAAGAAGGAAAGTTGGATTTTATTTGTACATGAATGAATAAAATTTAATAAAACAAGAATAGGGGCTTTACGCCCCTTCAAGCTTGACGAGTTCTTTTTGGTCAAGCTTTTTCTTGTGAAGAAAAAGGTTGAAGAAAATGATTTTAGTCTTAAACTTCGGAGGGCAATACTGCCACTTGATTGCAAGAAGAGTCAGAGACTTGGGAGTTTATTCTGAGATCCTGCCATGCGATGTTTCTTTAAAGAAAATCGGGGAATTAAAGCCAGATGGCATAATTCTCTCGGGAGGGCCTGCTAGCGTTTACGAGCACAATGCGCCGACAATGGACGGGAAAATACTCCGGCTGGGGATTCCTGTCTTGGGAATTTGCTACGGGCTCCAGCTTATGGGAAAATTTGTCGGTGGAACTGTGCAAGGTGGCAAGCTAAAGGAATTCGGAAGCAAAGATTTGCATGTGAAGAAAAACGGGAAGCTGCTGAAGGGACTGTTAAAAACAGAGCAGGTCTGGATGTCCCATGGTGACTTGGTTTCAGAGCTTCCAAAGGATTTTGAAATTTTAGCTTCAACAGATTCCTGCAAAATAGCTGCATTTGAAAACAATGAAAAAAAACTGTATGGGGTACAGTTTCATGCTGAAGTTGCCCATACTCCAAAAGGAAATGAAATCCTAAAAAATTTTGTTTTTGAAATTTGCAAAGCGAAGAGGGACTGGCACATAAAAGACTTGGCTAAAAAACTTATCAATGAAATAAAAAAAGATATTGGAAAAAATTCCGTGATAATGGGAGTTTCAGGAGGAGTTGACAGTGCTGTTGCAGCAACTTTAATCCACAAGGCAATAGGAAACGGGCTATTTTGCGTTTTTGTCGACCATGGTCTAATAAGGAAAAATGAGGGGGAAGAGGTAAGGGATTTTTTTGAGAAACAGCTGAAATTCAGGCATTTTCATTTTATTGATGCATCCGCTATATTCCTTGAAAGGCTGAAAGGAATTACCGACCCTGAGCAAAAAAGAAAAATAATCGGGCACACATTCATTGAAGTTTTTGAGAACAAGGTTATTGAGCTTGAAAAAAAGCACAAGGCTATAAAATTTCTTGGGCAGGGCACGATTTATCCTGATAGGATTGAAAGCGCGCAGCCGACAAAATTTGCTTCAAAAATAAAAAGCCACCATAACGTAACTTTGCCAGACAAGATGAAACTTAAAGTAATTGAGCCGCTTAAGGAATTTTACAAGGATGAAGTTAGAAAGCTTGGAAAAGAGCTTAAGATTCCAGATAATATCCTAAACAGGCATCCGTTTCCGGGGCCGGGATTGGCAATAAGAATTTTAGGCGAGATTACAGAAGAAAGATTGAGAATTTTAAGAGAGGCAGATTATATTTTCATTGATGAATTAAAAAATTCAGGATATTATGAAAAGACATGGCAGGCATTCGCAGCCTTGCTGCCTGTGAAATCTGTCGGAGTCATGGGCGACGCAAGAACTTATGAATATATTATATCATTAAGGGCTGTGACCAGCCTTGATGCAATGACTGCTGACTGGGCAAAGCTTCCAAACGAATTATTGGAAAATATATCAAGCAGGATTATTAATGAAGTAAGAGGGGTAAATAGGGTTTTGTATGATATTTCACAAAAGCCGCCGGCAACGATTGAATACGAGTAAAAAATCAGAAACATACAGATATAACCACTAATTAAATTCCGAGATAAACCTGCGCATACAATTCAGCAGTTTGGCGTATATCAAATCTTTCGACTGCATGCGCTCTAGCTGCTAATCCTAAATCCATTCTTCTTACCGGATCGGTAATTAATGATTTTGCTGATTCAAAAAGCTCTGTTTTATTTCTATAAATTAAGCCTGTTTTTTTATCAACAACAATCTCTGAATGGGCGCTATTATCAGGTGCTATCGCTGGTTTGCCACTGGCAGCTGCTTCAATCAGCGGCAATCCAAAACCTTCCCATTTAGAAGCAGTTACATAGAAACTGCATTCTTGGTATAGTTTTATGAGCTCCTTCAATGGAATATTCCCCATGAATTTAACCCGGGCACCTTTATGTTTAGCGTAGTCTTCTAATTTTTTTCTTTCAACCCCGTCACCAGCACAGATTAGTGGTAAACTTAATTCCTGCGCTAAATCAATTAAATTTCTTATGTTCTTATATGAAACATGCCTACCTACAAATAGCATGTAACTCATATCAGAATCAGCAGGCTTGAAGGCATTAACATCTGTTCCCCAATAAATACGATCTGTTAATTTTGGCGGCATTCTATAATAACCCACAAGTTCGTTTCTGAGAAAATCAGATATAGTAACCACTTTGTCCAGTTTTCTTAACATATATGTTGATAAGTCTAAAAAACCCTTTCTCAAAGCTCTCCTTGGGAAAGAACCAAATCCTGAGTCATTCCAATTTTGATTGTTATTTCCGTGCCATGTTATAACTCTTTTACCTTTTTTCATAAGTAGGGGCCAAACTAAAATTGGGTTATGTATGTGAATTACAGTTTCATCAGTTGTTTCTAAACTTAGTAAATCTGGATACAATGAAAAATAGGAGTATCCTAAAAATTTTCTTCTGTTTTTTGCAGTTATATTCACATCGGAAGGAAATCCATCTTCTCTAAGACCAAATGACTCGTTACATATCACCTCAAGGGTTAGGTAATCATGTTTAGAGCGTATTTCTTTTAATGTTGTTGCTATAGAATTTGATATACCCCTACCCCTAACAAAACCACAGTCAAAATGGATAACCTTCATATCTTAAGTAAGTAAGGATTATTTAAAAATTTTACTATATACAAGTAACAATCAACAAGTATGCCCCTCTCCTTTACAAAAAGAAACCCCATATACAATTATGGCAATGAAAATTAATAATTCCACAGAAACCAGAAATATTTCTTGTAGCTTTCCGCTATTTCTTGGTTATCAATCATTATTCCAATTGGATTTTCTTTCCATAAAATAATAATTGTTTTATCCTTAACAATCATTGTTTGAGTTGGGCTAATCAAGCCGGGACTCATATATTTAACTTTAGTTAATTTCATTTTTTCATAAGGATGAGTTATATTTTTTGTATCCTTGCTGAACAATATTTTTAATTTAGAACCCTTAGCAATTCTTTTTTCATGATATTTTAACAGAAATATTCTTTGAGCCTCAGTTGCCCCGGTTCTTGCGCCGAAAACATAATACTCCTCGTTTTTGTCAATGGAATTTAAAATAACTGAAAATATTGTTTCTATTCCATTCATTGACTTGTAGACTGATATTTCAGAAACTTCTTTTGAAAGTTTTTGCTTTAATTCCAATTCAGGAAGAATTTTTTTAATGTTATTGATTTGATTGTATTTGTTTAGCTAATTTCTCTCATTTTTAGGTTTCTGACTATTAAGTATATTCTACAGCACCTAAAAGTATAAATACTTGTTAGCTACTTTGTAGCTAGTGAAAGAAACTAAGATTCAACTCATTGGTTTTGAAATGCTTGAGAAACAAGTGAACCAGAGTGGAAACAGCGGTCGTGTCTATGTTCCCATTGAGTGGGTCGGGAAAAAAATAAAAATAATTCTCCTTGAAAAATGATACTCTCAACTCTCTCAAAAGATGAAATCATAAAAAAGTTTCTAGAGATGGAAAAAGAATTAAACAGAGTCAAAAAAGAAAAAGAAGCTCTTGAGAAAGAGCTTCGAAAGTACAAGAACCCCAATACTCCGCCTTCTGCCAACCCTCATTTAAAACCCGCTTATTCAAAAACTGTAGATGTTAAACCACATAAGAGAGGTGCGCCATTTGACCATAAAGGAATAAACAAGCCAAAAAAAGAAACCCAAAATGTGCGTTATATATTTGGAACAGAATGCCCCGGGTGTCAAAGCAAAAGTTTTGAAGTGATTGGCAAGAAGCTTCAACAGCAGGAAGAAATACCACCCGATATTCAACCAGAAGCAGTGAATATTACCCGTGACATTTGCAAATGCAATAAATGTCATCTGAAATTTTTAGCAAGAGATAACCAAACACCCCTTCAAGGCAGATTCGGTATAAATTTGATGGTGCTGATTATTTTTCTGAAATTTATTGTAAGAGGTGTCTTGAGAAAAACAACCAGTTTTCTGGAAGCAAGCTTTGCACTAAAGCTTGCGCCTGCCAGCGTGCAGGCAATTATAGAAAGAGCAGCTCAAGCAGGAGAAAAAGAATATGTTTTACTTAAGCAGAAGATTAGAACTGCATCATTGCTTTACATCGACGAAACCAGTTTCAGCGTTCTTGGAAAAAATTGGTGGGTGTGGGTGTTTAGATCAGATACTGATATGTTGCTAGTCATACGGAACAATAGAGGAAATAATGTGCTTGAAGAGATACTTGGGAAAAATTATGCAGGCATAGTTGTCTGCGACTGCTGGCGTGCGTATGATTTCCTGAGTAAAGCTACATTGCAACGCTGTTGGGCGCATTTGCTTCGTAAATCGAAATATCTTGAGAGTGTTTCCGGAAGGCATTTCCATAAAAAACTCTCTGTACTGTTTGATGAAATCATCAAATTTAACAGGATAGAGAAAAGTGAGAAACAGAGGCTCCGCAAGTATACACAAATGACAAAGAAGCTACAGAAAATTATTCAATATTATTCACGCTATGAAGAATCTGAAAGAGTCACAAAATACATAGACTTTCATATTGAAAGTTGGTTCACCTGCATTAAAATTGCAGGGGTTCAGCCCACCAATAATTATGCTGAACAATCAATTCGTGAAACGGTTTTGGTTCGCAAAATTATCGGAGCATTCCGCTCCGTCGAAGGAACTAAAACATATGAAACTCTTGCTTCTCTTATTGCCACATGGCAATTGCAGAAATTGAATATTAAGAAAGAATTAACCAGGATGTTATCCGCAAATCTGTGCTAAAGAGCTAAACAAATACATTTGATTTTTTAAGCTGTTCTCTTTTTCATTCAGGTAGTCCAGAATTCTTGATGGAGGCGCAGCTTCAAAATGCTTCACGCCTTTCTTAATAATTGAAGATACAAGTCCTTTGTGGATTAATTTGTCTAATAATTCATAAATTTTGCTTGATGTTACATTAGACTTGGAAATAATCTGCCCGACAGAGCTTGAGCCTAAGTCTACCATTGACAAATAGACCTTTACCTCTGACTTGGTCATTCCTGCAGATTCCAGTGATTCTTCAATCATTATTGAATATAAAGTGCTTGTGCTTATAAATCTTATTATTTCTCCACCATAAGGGGGGGATAAAATTTAAAAGGCATTAGTAATTACTTCAGACTGGTGAAAATTTTTAGAATGTCAAAATCACAACCTTACCGCCTAAAAAAGCCAGAAATAGAGATTATGAGGAACACTCTTGCAGACTATGGTTACTCAGGAATTGGTAAGGATCTCTATATTGAATTCCTAAATCAGGGATTTACTAGGTCCCATCAATCTGTGCACCGTATATTATCAGGTAATGGTCCAATTGATGACCAAATAACATCAATAATTTTAGTATTATGTAAATATGATGAAAGACTCAGATTTTTTGAAAATTTAAGTTTACGCAAAAAAAGAAAAAAAATTTCCATTGAAAATAAACTGGATGGATTAGAATCTCAGAAACCAGCGGAATATAGTTTTTCTAAAGATGATCCATGGATCAATCTATTTTCACATTTGTACCCCCCAGCTTAAAGGAAAAATTTGAAAAAATAAAAGACCCGAGCAGCAGGTTACATTTTTTCCACGAATTAGGACAAAGTCTTGAACACCTTTTAGCTAAGAATTCTGACTCAGAAGATATAAAATCATAAATTATGTACTCCGTACATAAGCAAATATTGAATATTAATAAACCATAGTCTTTTAAACCCGTGAGTTATTTATGTTACATATGAAAAAGCGAACATATCTACCAAAGGCAGTAAAGCCAAAAAGATTCTATAAGATGATAGGAACCTGCAGGGCATGCAGGGAAAAGTTTACAGTAGATCTTGATAACAGGCACTCTTCAAGGAATTACTGCAAAAGCTGCAATGACAAGTTCAAGAAAGAGATGGGTTATAAGTGATTGAATTCTTTAGAGAAGCTATTATTTTTTTAATTTTATATACATCGTTGGTGCCCTGTCTAATTCCTCACGCGAATAAAGTTCATTAGGTATTGTAAAAAGCCTAATCATTTGGTTGCCATGCAAATAATGGTCTACCTCGGTTCTAAGCCACCCGTTTCCTGAAAGTGGTGCGGCTCCTGATACAGATAAGTGTTTAGCAATCGCATACATTCTCGTATGTCTTGAATCCTTGTCCAATGGGTTTTCGAGAACCCTTCTTAATGCGTTTCTGGATTCTGGACTATCACCAACTTTGCCAAAATAGTCTCCCAAAGAACCTGTATGAAAAATAAGAGGACCATAATCATTGTGTAACCTTAGGTCATGCACAACAGAGTAAACATGTAATGCATTTGAAGGTTTACCGCTTTCCATATTCCTTGCAGCTTCCTCGGCAATTTTTTCCAAATCAATTTTTTCAGCCGTGATAGGATGTTGAATATGGCCACTAATAGGAATTACATCAGCCCCAGGGTGTCTTCTCCTTAATCGTTGCATTAATCCACCCCATACACGAGTTACTTGTGGCATTTTATTGTAAAGTATCTATATTTTCTTTTTAAATCTTTTGTTAGTAACTACTATGGAATTTACACATCAACAGGCATAAGTTCTTTCCTTAATTCCCTTTCTGAAGTTTTCCCAGGCTTTTTTGTAAAGCTTCTTGCCATATGGTGTTGGATATTCTCCTGTCAGGCATGCCATGCACAAGTCCTTTGCGGGCTTGCCTATGCTTTTTACCAGTCCCTGTATGCTTTGATATTTTATAGAATCAGCGCCAATGTCTTTTGCAATTTTGTCAATTATTTCTTTAGAAACTTCCCCGCTTTTCGGCTCTTTCTCGTACCTTGGAATCAAAAGCTCTGCAACTGTGGACATGTCAATGCCGTAAAAGCAAGGGCCTCTAATTGGAGGGCATGAAACCCGGATGTGCACTTCTTTAGCTCCTCCGGCTTTCTTTATGTAATTTATGAGCTGCTTTGTTGTTGAGCCTCTTACAATGCTGTCATCAACCAAAATTACTTTCTTGCCATTTAAAATTTCCTTCAATGCCGTATACTTGTTTTGAACCCTATCATCCCTAGAAGAGCCTTCAATAAATGTTCTTCCCACAAACCTGTTCCTGATTAATCCTTCTGCAGAAGGAACCTTCAATGAGTATGCCATTGCATCGCCTGCTGCTTTTGCTGTGTCGGGCACAGGCACAACAACATAGTCCCTGTCATTGACTTTTTCAATTTCCTGCCTTGCGAGCTCTTTTCCAAGGTTTGTCCTCGTTATGTAAACGGACTGCCCATCTAAAACGCTGCTTACATTTGCAAAATAAACCCATTCGAACATGCAATGCGATTTTTTAGGGCTTTCAGCATATTTCTTGATTTCAACATTCCCATTTTTGATATAAATCAGATGGCCCGGCTCAAGGTGATTGTATTCTGTTACTCCGCAATTGATCAGCGCATTTGATTCGGAGGCTGCAAGGAACATGTCATCTTTCCATCCGTAAACAACCGGCCTAAAACCATAAGGATCTCGAAGAATTATCATTTCGCCAAAAGCGTTCATAAATGCAATATTAAAGCACCCATCAAGCTTCTGAGCTAGCCTAGTAAATACTTTTACAAGATTTGGCTTAGTTGAGCCTTTAAGTTCCCTTGAAAGATAATGCATAAGAATTTCAGTATCGGAATTATAAATAAAATGGTAATCGGACTTTTCCATCAGATTCTGCCTCAGTTCACTATAATTAGCCAGGTTTCCGTTCCAGCAAAAAGAAAACCATTTCCATTTTCTTCCATGATGCCTTTCAAAAGGCTGCGCCAGGCTTCGGTCTTCGCTTCCTGAAGTTGCATACCTTACGTGCCCGATTCCTTTATTTCCCGCGTACCTCTTGAAAATTTCCATGGAATTCTGCCTGTCGCTTGTCTTGAAAACCTCATTGACAGGCCCTAAATCCTTATAAGTGTCAAGAATTTGCATTCTAGAAGGGTTGTAGGTTGTTACGCCAGCGCTTAATTGGCCCCTATTTTGTTGATTGAGGAGAAGCTTGTAAAGATAGAACAGAGCTCTGTTGGACGAATCGCCGTTATCCTTGATGTAAACGGCAGCTATGGCACAATTGTGATTTGCTTCCCCTTCCATAAGACCCCCATTTATAGGATTATAGAACTCCCTTCTTATATAAAGTTTTCGCATTTTATCCAAAAGTTTATAATTTATATAAAAAATTAAGATTTTGTAATATTGAAAAGAAATAGATGACGCATTGACACTTAGTAGAACTATCACACTGAAATGTAATTTCCCAGAGTCATAACCTTATTTATAACTTAAATCGTCCCTGAAATCAATTTGATTTAGATTCTCAAAAAAGGCGTAGACATCTGCATCTTCCCCCATTATTTCTTCATGTATTATTTTCCGCTTCATTTTTATTACTTGGGTCATTTTTATCACTTGAGCATAAATTCCTTATTTCTTTAGGCAATACCTTAATTTTTATATAGTTTACCCTTAAAGTTTATAAAATTTATATAAAAAGAAAAATTTATATAGTTATTGTAATATCATTAACGTGCTATAAAGACTAAAGGGGATTTATATTTTAACTTAAATAATCTGTCACATTTATAAATTTATGATGGGGTGGTAAATATCAAAAGAAGAGTGATACAGATAGCGAATTCTACGCAGCTAATCTCATTGCCAAGAAAATGGAGTCTGAAGTACGGGATTAAAAAGGGGGATGAGTTAGAAGTTGAAGAACAGGGGAATAAGCTTTCAGTAGGTGTAAACAATGACATTGAACTAAAAATTATCGAAATAGATATCAGCGGGCTTGATAGAACAACTATTTTGTATTACCTTCAAAGCCTGTATAGGATAGGTTATGATGAAATAAAAATTTTATTTTCTAACCATACTACAACATACTTTAGGGAAAACCAAGAAGTAAGTGTTATTAAAGTTATAAATCAGGAAGTCAACAGGCTTTTAGGCTATGAGGTTATACAACAAAGGGACAACTACTGCCTGATAAAAGATATATCTACCAGTTCTGTAAAAGAATTTGACAGTGTATTGAGAAGAGTATTTTTATTAATAAAAGACGCAAGCTCTGATTTAATAAGGGGCAGTAAAGAAAATAATATTAACCTATTGAGCAATATTGAGGAAAAGCATGATTCAATTACAAAATTTATAAGTTATTGTTCGAGATTGCTTAACAAATACGGTTATTCTAACAACCAGGATACTATAGTACTTTACCATATTATAGGCGATTTAGATAAAGTTATTGATGTCCTAAAGAATACTGCAAGGGATGCAACTAAATTTAAGCATTCATTGAATACTAAAACTATCCAGCTTATTCAACTAGTAGATGATACAATACAGACTTTTTCAGAATTTTTCTATAAGTTTGACCCAAAAAAAGCAGTTAAGATGTACAAGAACAGAAATGATATGATGAACCTGCTATATAGTTACAAAAATAAAATTCCAGTAGAAGAATTAATTTTAGTAAGCAAGATTGAACATATTTTTGAGCTGGTAACTGATATGCAAGTTGCAAGAATGGGAATGAAGGAATAATATATTAAAAATTGCTTGGAATTCCACTTGCTTCAAAAGGAACTCCAAGGGCATAACCCTTAGAAAGGTCTCCTGCAGTAAGACCCGTAATTTCAATCCTTTTTCCATTTTTGTATACGAACGATACTGCAAGCCCAGTATGTGCAGGCACGTCTCGTATTGGGTCGCCTAAGGAGTATAATACTCCATCTCGCAAAAGTGCATTTTCTACATGAACCAGACCGAACTTGGAATCTCTAAGAAATGAAGCTTCTTTAGGCTCTCTTAATGTTGGCGTTCCAATTTTTAGGCCTATTAAATCAAGCACTGTCTCTTCTAATTTCAAATCTGTCTTGTACGGCTCTCTTGGAACTTGAACCAATATATTATGCCTTCCATTTTTATTAGCATATTCTACAACTGGAAGTCCTTTTTCTACAATTTCTTTAATATCATCGGGTGTGTCTCCGTATCTTGAAAGTTGGTCCTTTAGACTCAAGTTTATAGGTCTCCCCTGTTTCTTAACTCTTTCCTCTAAATCACTTATTTCCACGCCTAGCAACCCTCTAATTTTTCTGCCAACATACGCGTTGTGGAAATCAGTCACTGACATATCTGGCCTGTAGTGTTTGGTATATTCATTTATCAGGCCAACAATTCTTCTAGCGTTAGCGTTAATTTCTTCCTGGTCTAATTTTTTAATTTCTTCAGTGGAATAATCTGGAGGATAATATTGCCTTTGCTTGGTTAAGATCGGAAAATAGAACTGAGAAGCATTTTGCAAGAAAAGTGCCAACTGTGCCTCATACGTAGCCAACCTTTTCCTAATCTGCTCTGGAGGGATATCTGCTCTTTTTAACCTTTCCCCCATAACTCTAGGTTCAGTATGGAAAAAAAAACTTATGAGCCGTGGAAAGTGTATTATAAATCTATAAGCACCCCCGTAAGTATCTGCAATATAACCGATAAATTTATCAGTTCTTGCAGCATCTTTCTGAAGTACCCCATGAAATGTGTCTATTCCATTATAATAATCCAATTCATACAATCCATTTTCTTTCTTCCTCAAGAATTCATCTCTAGAGACTATATTCCCATCTTTTCTAGTGCCATCCTCAGGTTGAGGGCCACCTTCCCGAACTTTATCTTTACCTCCCCTTTCAATCCCATAACTAGTTATAATTTCAAGAGCGTCCATTGTACTACTTTTACCTACTCGATTCGGGCCTGCAATAAGGATTTTTGGATGTTCCTTCACAGTTCTGAGTTTTGGCATGTTAATTTTACTTTAATAGATTAATTTTTAACTATTACAATTTATAGTCCCCTAATTAACTCCTTTATGTCCTATAACCAATCTTCATATTTAAATCTATCGCCTTTATATAAAATATATAAATATTTTTGATGATTTGAATTTAGTAATATTATTAAGGATTTCGTAATGGACTTTCATCAAAATAAATCTAACTTTGCCTTATTGCAACATAGTCATAAATCAAAAAAATTATAAACAACTGTAAAAGCTACTTTATTGTGATTCAATGAAAATACTTCTAATAGGAAACGGCGCAAGAGAGCATGTGATAGCCGAAACGCTGAAGAAAAACAAATCTGCAAACATATTTTCCTATATTAAATCAAAAAACCCCGGAATTATTTCATTATCAGAAGGAATTGAAACTGGAAATTACAGTGATTTGGAAAAAATAAGAAGCTATGCTGAAAAAATCAAGCCTGATTTTGCCTTTATCGGGCCTGAAGAGCCATTGAACAATGGTGTTGTTGATTTATTAAAAGATATTGGCATTAATTCAATTGGCCCAACAAAAAATCTTGCAAGGCTTGAAACAAGCAAATCTTTTACAAGAAATCTTTTGAGAAAGTACAAAATAGATGGCAACCCAAAATTTGAAATTTTTAATAAAAACAATATAAGTGATGCAAAAAAATTCATCGACGGATTGCATCAATGCGTTATAAAGCCTGACGGATTGACTGCAGGAAAAGGAGTTAAAGTCCAAGGGGACCACTTCATCACAAAAAAAGAAGCAGTTGAGTATTGCAATGAAGTTCTGCAGACGCATCCTTCAGTTATTGTTGAAGAGAAGCTTGAAGGCGAGGAATTCTCGCTGCAGTGCCTTACTGATGGGAAAACAGTTGTTGCAACCCCTCCTGTCCAGGACCACAAAAGAGCATACGCTGATGACAAAGGCCCAAACACAGGAGGAATGGGCTCGTATTCCTGTGAAAACCATTTGCTTCCGTTTCTGAATAAAAGTGATGTTGAGGAAGGAATTAAAATAACAGAAAAAGTTGCCGAAGCTTTGCACAAAGAAACAGGGGAATTTTACAAAGGCGTAATGTACGGCGGATTCATCATAACAAAGAATGGTGTCAGGCTTATTGAATACAATGCAAGATTTGGAGATCCTGAAGCAATGAACGTACTGCCTTTGATGGAAAATGATTTTGCTGAAGTTTGCAAGGCAATTATAAATCAAAATTTAAATAAAATCAAAATAAAATTTCAAAAAAAAGCCACTGTCTGCAAGTATGCAGTTCCAAATGGATACCCTGACAATCCGCTGAAAAATGAAAAAATACAAATTGGAAATGCTGCAAAAAATGCAAGATTATATTATGCTTCTGTTGATGAAAAAGAAGACGGATTATATTTGACCGGCTCGAGAGGGGTTGCATGCCTAGGCATTGCCGAGAATTTAAAAAATGCGGAAAAAATTGCGGAAGAGGCAACAAAATCCATCATAGGAAATGTTTTCCACAGGGAAGACATTGGAACTGAGAAGCTTATTAAAAAAAGAATAATGCATATGAAAGAAATTCTTGGATAAATAATTTATTATATTCAGTTTAATTTAATCATTCATATCCATATTTCTTTATGAACATATTCTTTACAATCTGAACAGTCAGCATGTACAATGCAACTATTCCTATCAGGAACAAAAAGTAAGATGCCGGGGGCATCACAAAGCCAAAGTGCTTTCCTAGTGGCGTGAATGGAATCACAAGCCCAAGCGTAACTATATAGATTGATGTAAAGGCCAAAAACTGGCTCGGCTTGCTTTCCAGGAATGGAATTTTTCCTGTTCGGATAACATGAATAATAAGGGTCTGCGTGCAAAGTGACTCCAAGAACCAGCCAGTATGGAACAGAGATTCGGGAGCTTTAAATACCCAAAGCATCACGCCAAATGTAATAAAGTCGAATATCGAGCTGATAGGCCCAATAATCAAAATAAATTTTTTTATGTAATCAACATTCCATGGCCTTTCCTTTAAAGTGTATTCAATGTCAACCTCGTCAGATGGTATTGCTATCTGGGACATATCATAGAGAAAATTATTCAAAAGAATCTGGATTGGAAGCATAGGAAGGAACGGAAGAAACAGGCTTGCGCCCGTCATGCTGAACATGTTTCCGAAATTCGAGCTTGCGCCCATCTTTATGTACTTTAGAATATTCCCGAAGCTTTTTCTCCCTTCAATGACGCCGTCAGCAAGCGTGCCGAGGCTTTTTTTCAGAAGGATGATGTCTGCAGACTCCTTGGCTATGTCAACTGCGTTGTTGACCGATATTCCTACATCCGCTGCTTTCAACGCAAGAGCATCGTTGATTCCGTCCCCCAAAAACCCCACAACATGCTTGTTCTTTTGAAGAGCGTTAATTATCCTCTGCTTGTGCATCGGAGTTAATCTGGCAAATATGGAAGCGCTTTCAACTATTTTAGTTAGCTCAGCATCAGTTGCCTTTTCTATCTTGTCGCCGGTGATAATTACTTTTGAGTCTATGCCAACGTCATTGCAGATCTTCTCTGTCAGGATTTCATTGTCGCCCGTAAGGACTTTTATCTTGATGCCGTATTTTTTCAGCAGCGCAATTGTCTTTTTTGCCGTCTGCTTTGGAGGATCAAGAAACGCAGCATATCCCTTTAGTATCAGGTCTTTTTCATCGTCCTTTTTGTATCTCTGCTTATTCTTTTCAATCTGCTTATACGCAACAGCAATAACCCTAAATCCCGCCCTGTTAAGTTTTTCATACTCTTTTCTTAGCTCCTGCAAAGTTTGCTTATCCAATTCTTTTGTTTTGCCGTCCATCTCATATTTGGTGCACCGCCTATATATTTCTTCAGTTGAGCCTTTCGCTATAAGCATATGTTTGCCGTTGTCGTCCACTATGACACTCATTATTCTCCTTGAAAAGTCAAATGGAACTTCGTCGACTTTCTTATACTGCGTTAGTGAAATCTGCTCGTGCTTTAGTATTGCCTTGTCAATCGGCCCTTTAAGCCCTGTCTGGTAATAGCTATTGATGAACGCATATTTGAGAACTTCCGCGTCTTCATCAATGTGGACGTTGCAGTGCTTTTCCAGGATTATCTTGTCTTCAGTCAGTGTTCCTGTTTTGTCAGTGCATAAGATATCCATTGCGCCGAAATTCTGTATTGAATTCAGGCGCTTCACAATTACCTCTTTTTTTGACATTGCCTTTGCCCCGTTAGAGAGATTTTGGGCAACTAATGTCGGAAGCATCTCAGGTGTGAGGCCGACAGCAACTGCAAGGGAAAACATAATAGCTTCAACAGTATTTCCCTTTATGAAATAATTTATTGCAAAAATAACCAGAATAAGGATAACCATCAGCCTTATCATCAGCCAGACAAATTTCTTGACGCCCTTGTCAAAGCTGCTCTGGACCGACATTGAAACAAGCCTTTTCGAAATCTCTCCAAATTGGGTAGAAACTCCCGTTTTTATTACTACTCCCAAAGCTGTTCCGCTCACGACGCTTGAGCCCATGAAGGCAATATTCTTCAGCTCATAGGCAGATGACTTGTTTTCAGCCTTAACAGGGGAAGATATTTTTTCAACAGGCAGTGACTCTCCTGTCAGGGAAGATTGGTTGATGAACAAATCCTTGCATGTAATAATTCTAAGGTCGGCTGGAATCATGTCGCCGGCATACAAATCTGTGATATCTCCGGGAACAATCTCACTTACTTTGATTTCCCTTGACCTTCCGTTTCTGTAAACTGTGGAAGTATTCCTTACCATCTCAATGAGCTTCTCAACTTCCTTGCTAGCCTTGTGCTCCTGGAAAAAAGACACCAGAACCCCTATTACCGCCATTGAGCCGACCAAAATCGCGCTAATAGGCTCGCCGAAATAAAATGAAAAAACTGCTATTACCACCAAAATAATTACAAGCGGGTTCAGGAACTTTGAAAGAAATTCCAGAATAAGCTTTCTTTTTTTCTTCCTGGCCAGCTCGTTAAAGCCGTATTTCTTTAGCCTGTTCTGGGCTTCTTTTTCACTTAAGCCAGCAATATTCGTTCCAAAGTATTCGAGAGATTCATTTTCTGAAGAAGAAACATAATCAAAATCCCAGTCCTGGGACAATCCTTTTACTCCGTTATTGCTCTTTTTTTTATTTGCGGCATTTGAAGAGTTCATTGTTTAGCTACTGAGTTTATGCTACTGCTTCATGAAGGCTTTAAATATTTTCGCATTTTGGCAAAAACAAAAAAATTTAAATATCATTTAAGATAAAACCAGATTATGGCTAAAAAAAGAGGCAAATCTAAACTGAAGTCTGTTTCTGCAAAAAAATTCAAGCCAAAAAAAAATGATGTGCAAAAGGCTTCAAAAACCCCAAAGCCAATGATAGATGCCCTGCATGAGCTTGAAATTCTTGCAGAAGAGAAAAAGGTTGAGGCGAAAGAAGCCGCTATTGAGGATAAGGAGCAGAAGATAGAAAAGAAGCAGGATACTATAGTTTCAGAAGAGAAAAAAATTGAGGCAGAGACAAGGCACGTTGAAAAGCTGGAAAAAGAAATAAAAAAGGAGGTTACGCCTCAGCCATTAAAAAAATTCCATATAAGGGACCTGAACAAGGGAATAATAGGCGCATTTATAGGAGTTGTCGCGCATTTTGCATTTCTTTATGGAAAAGAGATAGCCAAAGGCATAAGCATCGGCAGGGCAAGTGTTTTGTTTATTTTTTCATATCTGCTTATAATACTGCTTATGTATGAAACCGGCTATAGGGAAATTCATGACAAGAAAATTGCAGGAGTTTTGCCGATAAGGGCAACAGTTATATTCATGACTTCAATAATTGTTATACTGGCAATTTTCTTCCTTTTCAACCAGATTAATTTCACAGACTTAACCGAGCTTTACAAGCAGATTGCAGTTACCTCTGTCCTTGCATCATTGGGGGCAGGAACCGCAGATTTGATTGGAAGGGATTAAGTTTTTAAATTGCCAAATATTCTCATTATTTATGGTGCTACGAAGTTTAAAAAAAATTCGGCTTGAAGCTGAGAGTGTTCACGGAAAATTATTTTTTGATTCGTCAACAATATTAGTTGAATACTTTCTTCAGAATCCTGACCAGTCAACCTTAGACAATTTACGCCAACAGATTGTTTTATACAATGAGTTTATTGCACAGCCAACCGTATATACTGTCCGGGCCGCTTCTAAAAATTTTGATGGATTGCTGGATATATTTGGCGAGTTTGCCACATCAGCAAATGGATCCTACTCCCATGGGGATTTAGAGACTGCCAAATCTGAATTGACAGATTTAATAAAAAAGGCTAAGAAAAAATTCGATGGCACCTACGAAGGCATGCTTTCGTTTCACCATAAGCCAAAAGGCAAAATTTCATATTCAGAACTGGAGCACAAAGCAAGGGATTTCACAGACGGGTTTGGAAAAAGGCTTCCGGATCCTGACAGGAGCTTATTAGCGGCTGCTTTTTATAATTCAATGGTAAGGAGTTCGCCATCATATATTGCAGTCGCAAATGAACAAATTGAAAATAATTTCAAAATATTTGTCAGTAGGCTTAAAGAGCTTGCAGTTAAATATCCAAGAATCGCCTCTGTACTTGGACCCGATGGATTGTGCCCGCATCCTGTCACTGTTTATGAATATAAACCCGGCTACAAAAGCTTTGAATTGGTTGCAGGCACACATGAAACACACCCTTAAGCAGTCCGTTCTTAAACAGCGCAATTCTCTCACAAAAGAAGAGATTTTAGAAATAAGCAGCATAATAGAGTCAAAATTATTTAATCTTGAAATTTTTAAAAAATCCAGGGCAATTATGTTCTTTGTTTCAATCAACAGCGAAGTACATACCCATGAAATGATTAAAAAAACACTTGGAAGCAAAACTGTGATTGTTCCAAAAGTTTTGCATCATGAAATTGAGCCGAGCATGATAATTGATTTTGACAATTTGATTCCAAGCGAAAAGTATGGAATTTTAGAGCCGATTGACGTAATGAAGATTGCATACAAGAACATTGACTTAATATTAGTGCCTGGAATTGCATTTGACAAAGAAGGGAACAGGATAGGATATGGTTTTGGCTATTATGACAAGTTCCTTGCAAGAGTTCCGAAAGCTATAAAGATTGGATTATGCTTTGACTTGCAGATTGTTGACAAAATTCCTAAAGAAGAGCACGATGTTCCGGTTGACATAATAATTACAGAAAAAAGAGTTATTGAATGTAAAAAAATTTAATACTAATAAGGCCGGATGGCTGATTGCGGGCGTTGGTATCGCAATTTTTGTTTTTGAGCATTTATCTGATTGATAGGCAGCAGAGAGATGGAATGGATTGTAAGGATTTCAATAGATTTATCCTTATTTAGGTTTTCTGAGGACAAAAGCCAGTCAAGGAAAGAATGAATTGATTTTACTTTAATTTCTTCCTTACTTCTTTAATCTCTTCATCTTTTATGTTTCCGAGAATATCCTGCGTTTTTGTAAAGAACGTCTTGCAGTATTGCTTTGCCTGTTCAATGGTTTTCCCATCCACAGGCCTGTCAGCGTAATACTGGACATTGGTTCTTGCTTCAAATGCTTTTTGCATCATTTCCATGTCCTGCTTACTAGAAACTGGATAGATGCTGCTTCATGAACTCCAGAGAGCATGAGTGTATTTCGCACTTGATGCCAATTCTCATCATTAGCGAATAAAGGGAATAATAAAAAATGTAATAAGTCATTGTTGCTGTCCAGATGCTGCTTTTCTCAACACCCCTAAGAGAATAGATTGACTCTTCAGCCATCTTGATGTAAGAATCAGCCCGCTTTTCGTCAGGCTCTATTATTCTGATTCCATCCCTATGTTCCATGCACCATTTAATTGTTACCATAGTAGTTCCCCCATGCCATTTCCACAAACTTTTCAAACCCGAAAACCAATATATGGCTAGACAGTATATTTATAACAAGGTTATTCCTTTTTTTTAATAGATTTTTCCATTCTGCTCTTGAAAAATACTTTATGCTTATATCAAAGCCCATGATTCCACTTCCATCCCCGCTTCCGTCTCCATATCCATGTCCGCTTCCCTTACCCATTCCGTAACCCTCTCCCTTATTTTCTCCTATGATAAAAACATCAATATCGGAGCTTTTGCGTTGGTATCCCTGAGCGTAGCTGCCAAAAATTCCAACTATTCTTGAATCAGGCTTGAAAAGCCTTGCAATCATCCTTTCTCTTGACATGAACTCTTGTTTTCTCATGATTTCAGTTATTATGATTATGTCTTTTATCTCTGTGTTCTTTCCGTTGAGGTAATAATACTTCAAGCTGCCTTCTTTTCTTGATTTGATTATATTGAGCTTTTCAAGTTCTTCAAGCGCAAGAGCTATGCCTTTCTGGCTCATTTTGACTTTTCCAATCAGCTTGCGCCCGTATACCTCCTTATTGTAATCCCCTAAAAATTGCTTTAATATCTCGTAATATTTATTGTGTAACATTTTACACAATTGTGTAAATACTTACATATTTAAATCTTTCTATTTTAAGTATAAAAAAATCACCTCTTTTTTGCGTTGCCTTAGCTTCTGGCCAACACTTTTTCCATGTAGCTTGTATGCTTTATGTCGGTTATGGTTGTCTTGTGGATTTCCGGCAGCAAAAGATCAATGTCTTCTCTTTCGCATTCTGATAGGTCTTTTGTTACAAAATTACTGATGAAAGTTAAGGCTCTAAGAATTCTTATCCTCCTAATGTAGGACAAATCCAGATTTTCAAAATAATTGATTAATTTTGTAAAATATTTCAGGTTTTCATGGTTTTTACAATAGTAAATCCGATGCCTGAATCTAGTGTTTACAACTTCATTTGATAGGCAAATTTCATGGATATTTTTCTTAAAATTTTCATAAATTGCCTTATTTCCATAGATATCATCTTCTGCCATGCTGCCTCACCTTTTTAAATCCCTTATAAATGTTGCATGGCGCATCTAACCAAGAAGGATATGCGCGAGCCGGGATTCGAACCCGGGTGGGAGCCTTGGCAAGGCCCAATCATAGCCACTAGATCACTCGCGCAAAAATGAAATTTATATTCTATTTGAAATTTTTTAATCCGTCGCTTCGCGACAATATTTTGTGCTAGGCTTCGCTGTTTGGACACACTCTCAGCCTCGCCAATTTATTCAATAATCAATCACGATGCAGGTTACCTATTATAGTACTGAGTGCTTTTTCATTGGTCGCCAAATTTTTTTATCTTGAGTATTTAATATGGTTTTAAAATAATGGGCCCGACCTGCTCAACTGTTCCGTCAGTTGAGTGCGGGAACAAGTGCAATCTTCGATTGCACGGATAATGTATAATGGGCCCGACCAGATTTGAACTGGTGACCTTCACCTTTCAAATCATTTTAAGGATTGTAAGGGTGACGTCATTTGCGGCCACGCAAACTCAGCAAAACGAAGTTTTGCGTGGTAACGGCTAGACTACGGGCCCAAAACATGGTTTTGTATAAGTAAAGTGTATAAAAAGGTTTTTATTAAATGTTATACAACAACCAAAGCCTTTGAATTTCCGCAGTAGAAATAGCTTCCCGCATCCTCAAGCTTCAAATGCCTTTTCATCCTATCAAGCTGTTTCTTCGCCTTAAGAATCCTGAACGAGCATTTGACTTCGTACAAATCAAACTTATCGCCTTTTTTTGCAACAATATCAATCTCACCTAAAGAACGCTTGTAATGCTTAACAGGAACATTCAAAGATACAGAATCATAGTTATGTTTTATTTTGTTGCTTAGCTCCAACACATACATATCGTGCTTAGACAGCTTTTGGCCTTTCATCAAAACACAGCACTTTCTTAGGATTACATGTATTTATATCTTTCGTTTTCTACTAATTAATGAATAAATTTATATATGATTAATCCCAAAAATTGCATATGGACCCCCATGAAAAGATTTTCAGCATAATTTTATCAAAGGCTGACGAAGTCACCTGGCAGAGCATAATTTATGAGCTTGTGAAAAATGAGCAGATGGATCCATGGGATATTGATATAAGCTTGCTCACTCAAAAATATATTGACATGCTCAGAAGCCTCAAGGAGCATGATTTCAGGGTTTCCGGCAAAGTGCTTCTTGCTGCTGCAATTCTTTTGAAAATTAAATCAACCAAGCTTGTTGGAGATGACTTAAGCGAGCTTGACAGGCTTCTTATGGGCGTTGAAGATGAAATGGAAGAGCTCGGGTTTGAGGAATCAGGGCAGATTGAAAAATTGACAGAAATTCCAGCCCTAATTCCGAGAACTCCTCAGCCAAGAAAAAGAAAGGTTTCAATTTTTGACCTTGTTGAAGCTTTGGAAAGGGCATTGGAAGTCAAGAAAAGAAGGTTATTGCATTCGATACCTCCGTTAAACCTTGAAGCTCCGAAGAAAAAAAAAGACATAACGGAAATAATCAGGGAAGTCTATGGACGGATTAAACTGTTTTTTATCAACACAATAAAAAACAAGCTGACTTTCAAAAAGCTATTGCCTTCAGAATCAAAAGAAGACAAAGTTCATACTTTCATTCCATTGCTTTACCTTGCGCAGCAAAATAAAATTGAATTAAGCCAGGAATTCCCTTTTGGCGAGATAGAAATTTTGCTGAAGAAGAAAGATGAGCAGGCTAAAGTTGAAGAGGGCAGTGAAACAAATCAATCCTAAATTTTTTCAAGAAGTCTTTTTACTAATCCCCTATCCATCCATTCTTTGACACCATTATAATCCATTATTGCCATCATTTTACCAAACTCGTTTGAATTAGTGTCCATCATTATTGAATGATAGTGTCTTAATGCGTATTGTGCAACAAAATCGTTGTCTTTCAAAACCGAATTGTATTCATTTTCAGTCATGGTTCTATTTTTCATTTTATCTGATAATGGTCTAGCAATAAATGAAGGATATTTTGAAGATAATTTGAGAAACACCGGGTCACCTATTGCAATCATTTCTTCAAATGACCTGTTTAACGTCCTTTCCGGACCATCTTTAGTTTGTTTGATATTATCTGCTATAGATTGTACTCTATCAATTTTTGGCTTTAGCTCGTCCAACGCACGCTGGTGTTCATAATATTCTCCAGATAATCTCCTGATATAATCACTTATTGCCATAATTTATGGACAATTCCTAAATATTATTTAAATATTTCGTATTCTTAAATCAAAACAATCCAAAAACCCAAATCTTTTTATATACTTAATAGTTCTAAAATAAATTAACCAAGGTGGTTTTGTGCTAAAGGAACATTTTAAGCTTATATCAGGGACTGCAAACAAAAAGCTTGCAGAAGAAGTTGCAAAAATACTTAATGTGCCACTGACTCCAGTTGACATCAAAAGATTTCATGACGGAGAAATTTACTGCCGGGTTCTTGAAAGCGTAAGGGGCGCAGATATTTATATTATACAACCGACTTCCCCGGATGCAAGCCTGAATCTTGTGGAACTGTTAATCCTTGTTGATGCCCTAAAGCGTTCATCTCCTCAAAACATTACTGCAGTCATACCTTATTATGGCTATTGCAGGCAGGATAAGAAGACAAGGCCGAGAGAGCCGATTACTGCAAAATTGGTTGCAAACATGCTTGAGACAGCTGGAGTCAAGAGAGTCATAATGTTTGACCTTCACGTTGCACAGGTTCAGGGATTTTTTGACATACCGAGCGACAACCTTGATTTAATACCGCAGTTTATTGATTATTTGACAGATAAGAAAATGAAAAATATTGTTATTGTAAGCCCGAATGCCGGCGGTGCAGCAAGGGTAAGATCTTTTGCAAAAGTTTTGAATGCGCCGATAGCAATCATAGACAAAAGAAGGCCCGAGCAAAATGTGGCCGAAGTTTTGAATGTTATAGGCGATGTCAAGGGAAAATCTGCCATTATTGTTGATGACCTTATCGACACTGCCGGCTCAATAACCGAATCTGCGAACATACTTATTAAATTCGGGGCAAAGGAAGTTTATGCACTGGCAACCCACGGAATTTTTTCAGGTCCTGCAATGGACAGGATTAGCAAGTCAAAATTAAAAGAGGTTATAGTAACCAATACCATCCACCTTCCAAAGGAAAAAATCACAAATAAAATAAAAATCATATCGGTGGGCCCGCTGCTTGCAGAAACAATAAAAAGGACCCACGAAGGATTGCCAATGGGCGTTGTGTACGAGGACATGTACAAAAAACTTCAAAAGAAGATGAAATAACATGGCAGAAAACAAGGAAGAAAAGGTGCAGGAAATGTACATGGAATTCCAGGCGCTTGACCAGCGAATAAAGCAGATACAAAAGCACTTGGAAGTATTGACTAACCAAATCATGGAAATGACCGCAACCAGCAACAGCCTTGACGAATTCGATAAACTCAAAAAAGACAAGGAACTGTTCGTGCCTTTGAGCTCAGGCATATTTGCAAAGGCAACTTTAAATGACACATCGGAGTTGCTCGTAAACGTGGGTTCCAATGTTGTCGTCACAAAAAATATATCTTCTGCAAAAAAGCTGATAATCGACCAGATAGAAGAAATGAAAAAATTGCAGAGAAGAATGATAGAAGATTTGGAGAAAATGGCTGAGCGGGCCGGCAACCTGGAAGTGCAGCTGCAAAATATGGTTTCGGAAGGATAAGTTCTGTTCAAACTTATACAATAAAATGTTCAAGTTTTTAAAGGAAAAGCTGAAAAGCGCCATCTCAAAGATTTCTGAAGGTGTGGAGAAAGAAGGCAAGATAGAAGAGAAGATTATAGAGAAAAATTTAGAGAAGAAAAAGAACCAGGATAAGGGTTTTTTTTCCAAATTAAGAGAAAAATTTGTCGGCAAGGAATCCATTGAAGCGCAGAAAGAGCCAAAGAAAGAAGAAAAACCAGAATTAAAGCAAGCAGTTGAAACAGATTCTGAACATAAAAAGGAAGAAAAATTCCACGCTGCAGAACATAAAAAACCGAAAGAAGAGCAAAAACTTCCAATAAAAAATACAGAGAAAAAACCTGA
>CAYNCK010000087.1:0-1717 GCA_964396095.1 uncultured Methanosarcinales archaeon | reverse complement strand
ACCAAATTGTAAGCTTTTATCACATCAGACATTTTATTTCGCTTCAAAACCCTAATAACTAACTTTCTTATTTGATGTACATCAATTGTTTTTTTTCTGAATTTACCAAGCTCTAAATAAACTTTGTTGGTAAGGATGTTTGCGGGTTTTTTATCTCTTTTTCCTGCATGTCTTAAAGTCTTTGTTATAGATGTCTCTATCTTTTTTCTTTGAAACTTTTCCATGGTCCCGTCTTTTTTCTTGACGAACTTTGGTAACCTATTTTTTAAATACATATTTTACTACCCCCATAAGCGCAATTATAGCCAAACTGGCTGAAACCAAAGGAACAAGAAGGAAACCTGCGACCGCGGTTATTATCCAAATTCCTATGGCTAAAAGGGCTAAGCCTATATAGAGCCTCATTTGTCCCCGGTGTTTTATTCTCCATTTTTCTATCCTTTTCATCCCCAGACCTGAGTATGCCAAATAAATTATAACTAACAACGGGACGACAAATACCAGGTTGTAAAGCAACAAAAGAGGCAAGGCGGTTATATAACCGAAACCGCTTTGGGACATTAAAGTGAGCAAAGCCAAATAAGGAGCGCCTGTGCATGGGAGTTCTATGAGCGTAATGATAACGCCGAAGCTGAATGCCGCCCACATGCTAGCAGATGTGCCTGAAGCCTTTCGCTCCACAAAATTCACAAATCGCGCAGGTATGCCAAGAGAATACCATCTACCATACCAGAAAAAATCCTTAATTTCGAGAAAAGCGACGAAAATAAGAACAGACCCCACGAAAAAATAAAGCATCTGGCTTACAAACACAATTTCCCTGATGGTATTAAAAATACCCAGTAGCGTAAGACCGCCAATGATGTAAGTTAAATAAACGCCAGCTGTATAGGCCGATCCGTTAATCAGAATAGCTCTTTTATTGCCTGTCTTCAGCAAGATTGTCAACAACAGTATCAAAACGCCTATTACACAGGGGTTGATGGAATCCAAAAGTGCCAGACCAACTATGATGGGAATTGCTAATGTAGGTGCCTGAAAGTCTTCTATTGAAGGTATAGGTTGCGCAAATGCAATGCCAGCTACAAATAAAAGTGATATTAAAAATGGGAGAGATTTAGATGCCGTCATCATCCTCTACCTAGTGTTGGAAATTTTATTGGTTGAGTTGCAAGTTGGGCTTCTATTTCATTCACGGCTCTGCTATCAAAAACCAACAAAATAACATCTCTATCTTCCCACACGTAATTTCTGAATTGATTGTTTTGCTTGCCGTCAACAAACATTTTTAACGTTCCTATGCCACCGTCTGGACAAACACCACCATTTTCCTTGCCCATTATTCTGTCGGAGTCAAAGATTATGTCTATCGCATCAAAAAATGCCCCAAGAGTAAGCGGGGTTGCATCAAGAATTCGTTGGTTAGCTTTGTCATAAGGCAGTCTATCATGCCAATGGATAACATTTTTTTCTTCGTGTGTATGCGGCCCGTCCAAAGGACCTTTTTCTATCGGAAGTCTTACATCATCACCACAAATTATTGTAGGCACATAAGCATGAACATGTGCCTGCCAGATGCAATTGTCTTCAGTCGGACAGACAATCACCCCTTTTTGTACAGCTCCTGTTGTAAAAGCCGCATAAAGTGAATAAACAAGCCCTAAAGCTGCAACAACTATAAAACTTAAAATTAAATTTCTTTTCATTTTTTTCTTTT
>CAYNCK010000086.1:0-7399 GCA_964396095.1 uncultured Methanosarcinales archaeon | reverse complement strand
CTCAATATTCGGGCTTTCGGAAATCACAACACCCTTGACTTTAAAATCTTTCAGTACTTTTAATAATTCAATATATTTTAAATCTGATTCTTTCAAAGTCAAATGATTTTTCTCGCCTTTTGGCCCGTATGCTATTCCCGTTATGTGAATGTGCATGTTTTCCAGTCCTTTTTTTCCTAATTTATTCTCGATTTTTTCCAGAATTTCACAGAACTCCTTGTAAGAATTATATTTCCCATTGGCCCTTGCATGCAAATGCGCAAAATCAACGCAAGGCATTACATTATCAAATTCCTGGCTCAGCTGAAGAATCTCGTCCACATTTCCGAACTGGGTTTCCTTGCCTGTTGTCTCCGGCCTTACCCAAATATTATTGCCTTCTTTTTTCAGCGTTGAAGTGATATCCTTCAAATTTTGCTTAATTGTATCATAAACTTTTTTGATTCCTGCCCCATATAAAATCCCGGATGAAAGCACACAGAATAGCCCTCGCATAGGCTCAAAATTCTTGCGGAATTAAGAATCCTTTCAATGCTTGCTTTAATCTTTGCTTTTTCAAGGGAATTGAGATTTATTTAATAAGGGTCATGGAATGTTAAAATAATATTATTTTCTTCAGAAGCTTTTCTTATTTCAGGCGCTTTTTCCTTTGTAATGTTTACGCTGTGCACGAACTCCATTTCCATTGCGCCAAGGCCTAGGCTTTTCACGTGCTTAATTCCGTCTGCAGTCGTCCTAGGATTTGCGCTTAAAGGTATGCCTGCTGTCCCGAATAAAAGCTCGTTCATACAAACAGGAAAAAATTTATTGTTTTTAAAGGTGTTGATTACCATAAATCTTAAATATGGATAACCTAATTGTGTTTAAGGCAAAATGGACTTATTCACTATAATACTGATTATTCTGGGGCTTGTAGTTTTTGAAGTTATAAACAGCGTTGACAATGCCATAATCAATGCGGAAGTTCTCTCTACAATGCAAAAAAAGTCCAGGAAATGGTTCCTGTTTTTTGGGATGTTCTTTGCTGTTTTTGTAGTGAGGGGCATTCTTCCCTGGCTTATAATATGGTTTGCCAATCCTGCAATAGGGCCTGTCGGGGCGTTTACATCTTCCTTTAGCGCAAATCCGAAAATATACCAGTCAATACTTGATTCTTCGCCTATAATCCTAGTGAGCGCAGCAACATTTCTTTTGTTTCTTTTTTTTCACTGGCTTTTTCTTGAGCCAAAAAGAATTTTGCTTGCCCCTGAAAAATTTTTTCAGTCCTATTTTTTCTTTTTTTACGCATTTGTCTCTTTGATTCTTTCTGTTATAGTCTGGTTTGCATCAAAGCACAACCACTTCATGGCATTTGGTGCGGTGATGGGAGCCACTGCGTTTTACATTGTAGAAGCTCTCAGGAGATATGCCGAAGAAAGCTCAAAAAGGATGAAAAAAAGAAAAATCTCGGATTTAGGCAAAATACTTTATCTGGAGGTGCTTGATGCAAGCTTTTCCATCGATGGAGTTACCGGCGCATTTGCATTTACACTGTCTGTGCCGCTGATTCTTTTAGGAAACGGAATAGGGGCGCTAGTTGTAAGGCATTTGACAATCAGGAATGCAAACACCATCCACAAATACAAGTTTTTAAAGGAAGGGGCAATGTATTCCATACTTCTTTTGGGAATTATCATGCTGTTTGAGGCATTTGGATACGAAATCCCGATATGGATACCCCCAGTGATTACTTTTGCAATTGTTGGATACTTTTACTACAAGTCAAGAGTTGAGATTGAGCGCAAGCTTTATGCCGAAAAGAACATTTCAATAACTCTTCGCAGAAAATAGAATCGAGATTGCACTAAATTCATCCAAAAAAGAAAGATTATTAAATAAGAAAGGCACGTTCTTAGTAATAAGGTGAGCAAAATGGGAAAAGACAAGATGAAAGGAAAAGGATGCTGTTAATTTAACTTGTTTGAATTATTTTTTATTTTTATTTTAAACCAACTTGAGGTGAAAGTCTATGCAAAAGTCAGCTGAAAAACCAAGTTCAAAAGTGAAGGTTTACACAACAACAACATGCCCCTGGTGTGTTAAGACAAAGGAATTCTTAAAGGCAAACAACGTAAAATATGAAGATATTAATGTGGCTGCTGATGAAAAGTCAAGGAACGAGATGTTTGAAAAGTCCGGTCAGTTTGGAGTTCCTGTGACTGACGTTAATGGAACGATTATTGTAGGGTATGACAAAGAGGCTCTGAAAAAAGCGCTTAGTTTATAAATTATAATTATTTTCTTTCTTCCAATGGAAAAGGATAATGTTTGCATCAATTGCTACAATCAGGTTGACAAAGTAGCAAATCTGCTTAAGCTTGGTCAGGCTGAACTAGATATTCTGACAATTCCTAAAAGAATTCTTACTTTCAGCTTTCCTGTCAAGCTTGATTCAGGGGAGGTAAGGTATTTTACAGGCTACAGGGTTCAGTTCAATGACGCCAGAGGGCCAACCAAGGGGGGCATAAGGTTTCATCCTGAAGTTAATCTCGAGGAAATAAAGTCACTTGCTTTTTTGATGACACTGAAATGCGCTGTTGTAAATCTTCCTTTTGGTGGGGCAAAAGGCGGCATCATGATTGATCCCAAAAGATTTTCCCGAGAAGAACTTGAAAGAATAAGCCGGGGGTACATACGCGAAATTAATAATTTTATAGGGCCTGACATTGACATTCCTGCCCCTGATGTCAACACTGACTCAAAAATAATGGCATGGATGCTTGATGAATATGAAAAGCTTAAAGGCAAACATTCCCCTGCTGCAATAACCGGCAAGCCAGTTGCGCTTGGAGGCTCAAGAGCAAGGGATTTTTCAACTTCAATGGGCGGGGCTTATGTTCTGCAGGAGTTGGCAGGTTCATTTGGGATGAAGCCCAAAAAGACAAGCGTTGCAGTGCAGGGATTTGGAAATGTCGGCATGAACATTGCAAGAATACTTCACGAATGGGGCTATAAAATTATTTCTGTCAGCGACTCAAAGAGCGGAATTTATAATCCAAACGGGCTTGATATAAAAGAAGTGATAAAACACAAAGATAAAGCAGGGCAATTGGCAAAATTCAAAGGCTCAAAAGAAATTTCAAATGAAGATTTGCTTGAGCTGAAAACTGATGTGCTTGTGCCAGCAGCGCTTGAGGACCAGATAACAAAAAAGAATGCCGGCAAAATCAAGGTAAAATTAATTTTGGAGATGGCAAACCGGCCTATAACTCCCGAAGCTGATGAAATACTGCTTAACAAGAAAATTTTTGTGATGCCCGATATACTTGCAAATGCAGGCGGTGTAGTTGTTTCATATTTTGAATGGGTTCAGAATTCGCAGAATTATTACTGGAGCGAGAAGGTTGTTCTTGAAAGGCTTAAAATATATATGTCAGATGCCGTCAGGGAACTTTCAAAAGTTTGCGTTGACTTCAGGTGTGATATGAGGCAATCTTTATACCTTAATGCTGTAAAAAAAATACTTGATGCGGAAAGGCTGAGGGGGAATTTGAAATAACATTAATTTGTTAGAAAATTAATTTTAAATATATGTTAAGTCCCCCTTATAATTAATACCACCATTAATTAGTAGTAACAAAATCGAAAGATTTAAATACTATCTTCTAATAGATAATCCGGAGGTAAAATGTATAATCATAAAAAATTACAGTCCCTTGTCCTAGGTGGCATGATTACATCAAATAGTTTAGGCGCTGCACTAGGCCTTGAGCAGAAACTGGATCGGGGAACATTGCATAAATCTGCAATAATGGTTCAGGAAGAAGATAAGCTGAAGGGTATTTACAATTCTCTCAAAAAGTATGTTGATGATTACCAGAAATCTAGCTCAGTCCAAGATATTGACAAGAAGCGTGAAACTCAACTTGCGATGAATCCTTTGATTGATGAAATAAGCAAAAGATACGGGTTAAACGCCGATAGCAGAACTGCAAAAGTTGAATATGATGAAAGAGATTTTAAAATCACATACACAGGTTTTGTTTCCGGCTCTTCTTTAAACGGGAAAGTTAATAGAATTGAATTTACCCTGCATGAAAATGGAACTGCCGAGTTAACTACAGTCAATACCGATGGGACTAGAGTTACTTTAAACATTCCAGCTGCCACTTACCAATAAATCAGAATTAATCTTTAAATTTTGAATTGGACTAGTGATATTAAGTTCTTGAAAGCCCATAACCAATCAAAAAATATGGAATTTTGTAACATCCGCCATGAATTTTTTAATAATCCTAATTCCAGCATTCTGGTGCTACTTTATCCCTATCGGAGCCCAAATTACATGATACAACCGGTCCATCAAAATTGCACCCTGTTGTGCATTCTCCGCAAGCATAAGGCAGGGGGGAGTTAGGACCATAACTAGAACATTTTATCAAATATTTGCCATAAGCGCAATAAATCTGCCCTTCTGCTCCGCAGCCTCCAACACCATACCTTATTGTGCAAACATCATTGGCTGTTGCGCCATTTCTATCTTTGGCTGCAACGTGGACGTCAAATGTCCTACCTAATGCAGCTTCTGTTGGCTGGGGATAACCTATTTTAATTTCTGAGTCAGCAGGAACATTAACGATATTAACGGGATTTGCAAAGTCATACGAGCCGTCTGCCTGCCATGTCGTTGTATATGGACCTTCGCCTCCGCTTATTTTAGCCTGCATATAAGCACTTATTACATTTGTTTCTTCGTACGGATTATAAGTTATAATATTGACTCTTGGTTTGCATATAACACTGAGCGGGCCTACTGGACATTTTCTAGTTAGTATTCCACTTATTATGTTTGTTTCACCATCACTATCTGTTGTATCCGCAACCACATTATAATCATTGTTGGCCAAATTTTTCATAGATACGATTCCGTCGCATGAAACTTCTTCCTGCGGCGGATTCAATTCTTTCCTGCAAATTTCCTTATCGCCAAATTTAACAGTTAATTTAGAAATCCCACCATCTATATCTTTTGCATTTCCAGTAATCTTTACATTTTCGCTGCAATAAACTGGTTTTTTTGGATCTACGACGAGATTTATTGAAGGCCTTTGATTCACGACAAATATCAGCTTAGTTTGCACGTATTGTAGATTTGGATTAGTTGAATCTTTGCCTGTAACAGTTAGGCTGTATAAGCCAATCTTATCACATCCATCTATTGCAAACTTGTTGTCGGATGCTTTTCCTGACATTTGGCTGCAGCCACCAGCGGAATTATCAACACGCTCAATTTTCCAGTCGAATGAATATGGTATTGTGCCTCCTGTTGGAATTATATTAAACGAAAGTTTGGTGTTTTTTGCAACATCGATTAAATTATAACCGCCAATTATTCCAACACTTGATCCAGTATACTGCAAGTCAAAATTAAACGGCTCAATGCAATTTGCGGAGCATGTAGCAGAAGCTGTTTTTCCATTTGCATCTGTCACAGTAACTGAATCTGTTACTGGACCTTTTTTATTGCAGATAACAGTTTTGCTGCCAGAGTGATAATTTTTATCTGATGCCCAGCTTAGAGTCAAAGGAGGTTTGCCTACATTCTCTAATCCGGTTGCGTTGAAAAATACTTTTTGGCCAATAACTGCATCTTTCAAACTTGTCGAACAAGATAAGTTTAAGGGGTTATAGCACTTTCTCGAAATTAAAACTGAACTTAAAGGCGTTGGAAGATCAGGCGCATTAAAGAATGGCTTTCTGCAAATATCTGATTGAACCAGTGTGAAATTATATTCTTTTCCGCAATCTATCCAACCATTGCCTGAAGAATCAGAAGAATCTTGGGATCCTGACACTGTTCCCGTTATAAATCCAGCAAATTTTTGGTAATTAACACACACAGATAATGTTTGACAGTTCTTTACAGCCCATCTTATTGTAGTTTTCTTGAATTGATTTACATCGTAATCTTCAAAATAAGTTTTATCTGCAGAAATTGTGCCGGAACATGGCAAAGTTGGAGTTGGCGGGGTTTTTTCTGTAACAGACAATGTAGCTGGGATTGTGATACTGTTTGTAACTGGGCCATTAGCATTAATTCTTTTTCCTGTAAGCTTTATATCTGCAGTATATGTGCTCGGAACTTGGCAAATTGCTTTGACTGATATTGGAATTCTTTCCTGAGTTGCGCCGGATTGTATTGGGAAAGGCACAATCCAGTTCGGCTGGGTGCCAGAATAGCTAATTGAAGAGGACCAATATAAAGTTCCTACGCCATTTCTTATGATATTTAATTCAGATGGCTTTATATCGGAGTCTCCTTCAGTGCAGGAGAAGAAAAATTCTTTTGGTGACGCATCCAAACTTGGCCCATTACATTTTTGAGCCACTGTATCCCATTCAAATCCGTTTGCTGTATTACATTTATAACAAGATGTTCCTTGAGGAGCACAGCCAAACGATGTGTCCTTAACGTACTCTTCTTTTGCATCAGTTTCCGATGACAAAAGGCATCCTGCATAATTATTTTGACCAGATTGAGGGCATGGCGGAAGAGGCAATGGATTTACAGTCAAAGTTACTGGAATATCTTTTGTTCCGACAACATCACCATTAGCGTTATTTTTATTTCCAATCACATGGATATTTGCATTGTAAGTTCCAACTGCCTGGCATTGCGCAGAAACCTCAACGTTTGTCTGGTCTTGTGATGCAGTGGAACCGCTTGTGGATTCTTTATTATCCAATGAAAACCAGGCTGCATCTTTTGTTGCTGTCCAGTATAAAGTGCTTCCGATTTCTCCAGAATTTTTAACGCTCAAAGTTTGCGGAGAAATTGATGTGTCACCAACTGTACATTTAAAATTAATGGAATCTGGCAGAACATCAAGCGCAGGCAATGGTGCCAAAGGAGGCTCCGGCTCTTTGCAGTCAGCAAATTTGAATACTGCCAGTCCGCCTCCGCTAAGAGTTTCAAATAAATAATTTCCTTTGACATAAATGTCAGCTGGATAAAATTGCTCTCCGTAGAAATAACGGAATTCTCCGCAATTTCCGACTGCGCTTGTGCCATATGCAATTAAGCAGGAATTCATGTAAGCACTTTCCAGATATTTTGGATCTAAAGGTGAAGTTGTATCAAAAATTGAGAATACTTCTGGATTTGATGTGCTTGAAAAAGTATTTGACGCTAAAAATGCATAATTACTGCTGGCATATAATCCTCTTGTAATTCCCAGCCGAGTGTAAATTTTTCGATGAGAGTTAGTATAATCACCACCAGCAATACTTAATGAGCCAGGTTCTGAAACATCAATAACAACTAATGAACTCGTTATATAATTTATAGGATCAATAAAATTGGAAATATAGGCATATTTCTTACCATCTGCATTTGAAACAACTTTTATTGCTTGAGGAT
>CAYNCK010000085.1:0-2242 GCA_964396095.1 uncultured Methanosarcinales archaeon | reverse complement strand
ACGAGGGAACTGACAATTGCATACCTTGTCGAGAGGGCACAGCAGCTCAAAGTCCATGTCGCGGCCATCGACTGCGGCCCAGACCACATCCACTTGTTCGTTGAAGACTGGAAGAACTACTCAATCAAGGATTTAGCGCGCGAACTCAAAATGTAAGCGAGCAGAAAGATGCGCAAGGGACATTCTTATCTCTTCTGCAACAAGCTCTGGGGCAAAAAATTCTGGAGCTCCGGCTATTTCTACAGGACTGTTGGCGTCGTAACAGCGGAAACTGTGCGAAGATATGTTCAAGAAAGCCAGAAGAAGCACTGGGAACAAAGACCGACGTCGCCTCAACAGACATTATTGAACTATGCCAGCTAAACTTTCGGGACGCTCCGAGTTGAGCTCAAAGCGAAACTCGGAGTAGTTCACGAGAAAGTAATAGTTCACTGAAATAAAGCTATTTTCTGAATTATATTCTCTAAAAGCGAAATTTATTTATATAAGTTAGCTACAATGTAGCTAATATGCAAAAAGAAGTAAAATTGGAACTCATAGGTTATGAAATGCTTGAGAAACAGGTAAATAAAAGCGGCAATAGCGGGAGAGTCTATGTTCCAATAGAATGGATTGGAAAAAAAGTCAAAATAATCCTGATTGAAAAATGAAAAAAACTATCGAGCAAAAATATAATGAGCTTAGGGAAGAAAACCAAAAGCTCAAAGAACAGATAAAAGAAGTCAAAAAGAATTTTGAGGAAACTAAACAAGAATTTGAGGAAACTAAACAAGAATTTGAAAAAACAAAAAAAGATTTTGAAGAATACAAATCCAAGCACGTTCAAACTGTAGATGAGCTTCGCAAAGCTCTTAACATAAAGTCCAACAATAAACATCAGTCAAAACCATTAGGGGCGCAAAAAGGCCATACTGCTTATGTCCGCAAAATCCCCGAAAGAGTTGACAGTGTCAAGGCATTGACACTCAAGAAATGCCCTCACTGTAAAACAAGGTTAGGCGATAAACAAGCAGCAAGGAGCAGGTACGTTACTGATGTTAAAATAACTTCAGTCGCTAAAACCACTCGTTACGATATCGGCAGATACTATTGTACATGCTGCAAGAAATTGGTCGAGCCTGAAGTTCCCAATGTTTTGCCTCACGCCAGATTCGGGCTTAACCTCATGCTTTTGGTCATGTACCTTCGACTTGGATTGCGCTTGCCTGTCGATAAAATTAAAAGTTATTTTATGGATATGTACCAATTGCCCATAAGCAAAGGCGAAATAATCTGTATAACGAAGCAGTTAGTGCTGGCGTTTGGAGATTACTATGGGTGGCTTGAAAAAGTAGTCAAACTTTCCAGGGTGAAGCATACTGATACGACATCATGGCGCATCAATGGAAAAAATTACTACGCGTGGGTTTTTGTTGCATTTGGCGTTGTGCTTTACAAGATAAGGAAGCGCAACAACAGCAAGTCTGCTATTACGGTTCTCGGCAATAAGCAAAAGGGCATGACTTTGGTTATTGACCGCTTTTCAGCCCTTCGGGCTTTAGCAAAAAAAGCAGGATTTTATCTCCAATATTGCTGGGCGCACATACTTGATGATTCAAAAGGGCTTGCTAAAAACTTCGGCGCTGAGGGAAAATATGTCCATAAAAAGCTAAAGGAGATTTATGAAATTTCAAGCTCATTCACACATTGCGGGAATGAGCAGATGGTCGAGCAATTCAAGGCAATTGTCTTTAAATTGACATTAAGGCATTACAAGCACCATACTGTCAGAAAATTTGTGAATAATTTGTATTATCGTGACATCGAACATCTTTTTTTGTTTGTCACCGATAAGGATGTAGATTCGACAAATAACATCAGCGAGAGGGAATTAAGGCATCTTGTTATCATCAGAAAAATCAGCAATGGCTCAAGAAGCGCCTGCGGTGCTAATGCAATGGCCATGCTGCTATCCATAATTCAAACATTGAGGTTGAATAGATGCAACATCTTGAAAGGGTTGAGCGGAATCTTAAATAATCCTTCAAGTCAGTGAACTATTACACGAGAAAGAAACCTTTATATTAAGGCATTCAATCAATTTTCCTATGTTGTGGGTGATTTTATTAATAATAATAGCAGTCATAGCCTCATTCCTGATCAATTTTTACAGGAACCCGGAAAGGAAAATTCCGGAAGGAAGCAATATTGTGAGCCCTGCCGATTCCCGATTCGAGCATTCCGCCAACCCATAATGGGGCCT
>CAYNCK010000084.1:0-2105 GCA_964396095.1 uncultured Methanosarcinales archaeon | reverse complement strand
GAATTGTTTAGAATGAGATACAATCACTTCAGACCACACAGCAGTCTTGATAACAAGACTCCTGCTGAAATTTATCACTCGTTTGATAAGCTTTTTTAACAAAAAGCTCCCTAGTGACATATGTCACTTGGGAATACATTGGGACTTTTTATTTATCCAACTGTAGAATGCCATTTAACTTCTTGTCAATGCCATAACTTAATACAACGTCTTGAATATTCCGGTACATAAAAACACCTGGAAACTGCTCAATGCCCTTTCCTAAATATCCACCATTATGCTGCTCTTTTATTTCTGTGACTTTAATTCTGCAGCCGAACGGCAAAGGGATCACCTTGTCTTCAATTGTAGCATTTGGCATTACTTGTTCCATATTCATAAGAATCAATCCCAAATTTATAAATCTAACTGGTTTTTAATTTAATTTTTACTCTTCTTATGCTTCCAAATTTCCAAAAATATTGGGACAAAAGACAGGAATATTATGATGTAAATCACAATTGTAAAATTATTCCTGACAATCGGAATGTTGCCGAAGAAATATCCAAGGAAAACAAGCAATCCAACCCACACAATTCCGCCAATAACATTATAAGAAAGAAACTTAAAATAATTCATCTTGCCAACTCCCGCAACAAAGGGCGCAAATGTCCTTACAATCGGCACAAACCTTGCAAGAACTATTGTCTTGTTGCCGTGCTTATGGTAAAAATTCTCAGTTTTTTCTAAATATTCTCTTTTGAAGATTTTAGGGTACTTTTCAAATCCTTTTCTTCCGAGGAATTTACCGATTGAATAGTTTATTGTATCTCCAAGAATTGCGGCAATTGACAGAATGAAAAACAAAACAAAAATATTCAAAGACCCAATTGCAGCAAAAGTACCTGCCGCGAAAAGCAAAGAATCACCCGGAAGAATCGGGGCTACAACCAGGCCGGTTTCAGCAAAAATTATGAGGAAAAGAATCACATAGGTCCACAAGCCGAACTGCTGGATAATAACGGCAAGATATTTGTCAAGGTGCAGCACAAAATCGATGAAACTTTTTAGTAGTGGCATATTTTTGTATATTATCTTTCAGTTTTTAATTAAATTAATAGGCGAGGCTGAGCGTGTGCACCAACAGCGAAGCCGAGCACTAATTATTGTGAGCGAAGCGAACGGATTTAATTGTTTTTATTGCACTTCATGATTTATCTTGCCCCTTCCTGCGCTGGACAATAGGCGGACGATTCAATAATTGACTATACAATTAAATTTATAATAAAAATGTATTATCTAAAAATTAAAATGAACTAAAAAATAAAAACTTACAATCCTGAAATATTATACCCTGCATCAACGTAAATTGTCTGGCCTGTTATCGCCTTTGACAAGTCGCTGCACAAAAACAATGCGCAGTCAGCAACCTCGTCAGCAGTGATGTTTCTTTTCAGAGGAGACTTTGTTACATAGTTAAGCAGCATCTCACCGAAGCTTGCAATTCCCGAAGCAGCCAATGTTGCAATCGGCCCTGCTGATATTGCATTGACCCTAATCTTTCTTTCTCCAAAATCAAATGACAGGTATCTTACGCTTGACTCAAGAGCTGCCTTTGCAACTCCCATTATGTTATAGCCCGGAGTAGCCTTCTCGCTTCCGATGTAAGTCATCGCAATTATTGAACCGCCATCTTTCATCATTGGGGATGTTCTTCTTGAAAGCTCTGTTAAAGAATAAGAGCTCACTTCATGCGCAACTTGGTAGCCTCTCCTGTCAACATTCATGAACTTACCCTGAAGATGCTCCCTTTTTGCAAATGCAATGCTATGAATAAGGAAATCAACTTCACCAAATTCGTCCTTTACTTTCTTAAAAAAAGAATCAAGCAGCTCATCGCTTACAACATCGCATTTTGCATAAATCGGATTATTCAATTCTTTCATCAACGGCATGAAAAGTGGCTCAACCCTTTCCTGATAAGCTGCTGCTATCCTGCAGCCTGCATCATTCAGCCTTTTGGCAATGTGCCATGCAATGCTCTTGTCGTTTGCAATTCCAAACACAATTGCTTTTTTTTCCTTAAGGTCGATTGTGATGCTCATTTTATCTTTCCTCCAAAAAAT
>CAYNCK010000083.1:0-14723 GCA_964396095.1 uncultured Methanosarcinales archaeon | reverse complement strand
TCTGAACGGAAAGCTGCCTGTGAATTCAAGCGGTGGCTTAAAGGCAAAAGGCCATCCAATTAGCGCAACAGGAGTTTCTCAAATCTATGAATTAGTAAAGCAGATGAGAAAACAGGCTGGTGACAGGCAAGTGGATAATGTGACGTATGGGCTTGCGCAAAACATCGGAGGAGCAGGAAGCACTGTGACTGTGCACATCCTAAAAAAATGCTAAAGCATTTTTTGGGATTCCAAAAATTGAAAATTTTTGTGATACTGGAGAAGGTGCAGTGATGATGATTAAGAATAATGTAGCTTTGGTTACGGGCGCTTCAAGAGGAATTGGAAAGGCAATTGCTTTAGAGCTTGCAATGCAAGGTGCTGATATTGCTGTAAATTTTCTCAGAGACGAGCAGGAAGCATTAAATGTAGTTGAAGAAATAAAAAAACTTGGAAGAAAAAGCATTGCAGTAAAAGCTGATGTGAGTAATTTTGATGAGGTTTCAAAAATGTTTGATACAATCAAAAAAGAATTTGGCAGTTTGAATATTCTTGTTAACAATGCAGGAATTACAAAAGACAGGACACTGAAAAACATGTCGCAAAAAGAATGGGAAGATGTGATTGATGTCAATTTGACAAGCGCATATAATGTTACAAAAAATGCACTGCCATTGCTTGAAAAAAATTCAAGAATCATCAATATATCATCTATTGTCGGTATTTATGGGAATTTCGGCCAGACAAATTATTCTGCTTCAAAGGCAGGCATCGTTGGATTTACAAAATCCCTTGCAAAAGAGCTGGGAAAGCATGAAATAACAGTCAATGCAATAGCACCCGGATTTATTGAAAGCGAGATGACAAACAAGATTAAATTCCTTAAAAAGAAAATTATATTATGGATGATACCATTGAAAAGAACCGGACTGCCTGAAGAGGTGGCATACCTTGCTGCGTTCCTTGCATCTGATAAGGCATCATACATAACAGGGCAGGTTATCAGCATAAGCGGAGGCCTGACGATATAATGGAAACAAAGCCATGGAAGCCTGACAGGCCAATTTCAAAAGGCGCTTCTGCATACCACGAGGCTGTTTCAAAAGCAAAATATTATGTTGCAATCCTTAACGAACTAATTAAAATGATAGTTCCAAAAATCAAAAAAGATGAATTAGTTGTTGATTTCGGCGCTGGCACGGGAGTTTCTGGGTTGAGTCTGCTGGAGAATGCAAAAACAGATTTTGAGTTGTGGCTTGTTGACAATTCTGCGGCATGGCTTGGAAAAGCTCATGAAGTTTTAAGCAAAAATCCAAATGTTAAGTGCTTCCTTCTTGAAAAAACCCAGCACGGATATGCAACGCTTGCAGAAACAGTAGGCAATGGTTTGGTAGATCATGTTATTTCTGCAAATACTTTTCATCTTGTGCCGGACATAGATGAAACTTTCAAGGGAATTGCAAATGCGCTTAAGGACTGCGGCAATTTTGTTTTTCAGAGTGGAAACATAACAAGGAAGGACAGGCCTAAAGGCGCTTTGATGGTGGATGACAGTGTAAAAAGAGTTCATGAAATTGCGCTTCAGATTGTAAGAACGGATGCAAACTTTGCAAAATACAAAAAAGATTTAGATGAGAGAATCAAGGCTAATGAAGCTCAAAGAAAATTTGTTTTCCCTGAGCCTAGGAATATTGATATTTATTTAGAAGCTTTAAAAAAGGCAAATTTTCAGCATAGTGAGCCCTTATTCAAATTGTTCAAGGTCAATTACAGCGACTGGCTTAATTTTCTGAGGGTAAGGAGGCTGCAGGCCGGAATCCTGCCTGAAATCGGAGGGCATGAGCCTTCTCCTGAAGAGGAAAAGGACAGAGACACATTGATTACAATAGCTGCCAACAAGCTTTTTGAGGAATTGCAATACAATAATCCGTTGGCTGACAAGGAAAGCTTTACAATAGAAGTTGCTTATGTTACAGCAAAAAAATTGCCTTTTAAGAAAGAACTAAGCGGCAAAACAGCGCTTGTGACAGGCGCTTCAAGAGGAATTGGAAAGGCAATTGCTTTAGAGCTTGCAAGGCAAGGTGCTGATATTATTATTAATTACCACAAAAATGAGAAAGAGGCAATGGAAGTCGTTAAAGAAATTGAGGCCCTTGGAAGAAAAACGATTGCATTAAGAGCTGATGTTGGCAGTTTCGACGAAGCAAAAGCAATGTGCGAATCCGTAAGGGCAAAGTTTGGCAAAATAGACATTATAGTTAATAATGCAGGAATTATCATGGACAAAACATTGAGTAATATGGAATTAAATGAATGGACAAATGTTATAAAAACAAATCTTAACGGCATTTTCAATGTCACAAAAAATGCATTGCCGTTGCTTAAAAAGAATGGAAGAATAATAAACATAAGCTCAATTGTGGCTGTTGATGGGAATTTCGGCCAGACAAATTATTCTGCTTCAAAGGCAGGCATCATTGGATTTACAAAGTCCCTTGCAAAAGAGGTTAGCAGGAATGGGATTACTGTAAATTCAATAGCTCCGGGGTTTATCGAAACTGAAATCCTGAAGTCAATTCCTGCAAGCAAGAAAAAGGAGTTTACATCTATGATACCCATTGGAAGAATGGGATATCCCAAAGAGGTCGCATACCTTGCTGCGTTCCTTGCATCTGATAAGGCATCATACATAACAGGAGAAGTAATTCCGATTAACGGCGGCCTTCGACTTTAAAAACATTACTTTTAAATACTAATTAACATTATTAGGCTTTATTGCGCATTGCGCAAGATAAGATAAAATAACATAGAGGTAAATTGAGATGAGATACGAGAGAGGACCAAGGCGCGATTTTGGCTCGCGAAATTTTGCCCCTGTAAAGGTAGGGGATGAATTGGATGTGAAGATAGAAGCTGTTGGAGAAAAAGGAGACGGAATAGCAAAAAAAGACGGATTTGTTTTGTTTGTGCCAGGCGCAAAGCAAGGTGATGAAGTCAGGATAAGAGTAACAAGAGTTCTCCAAAAAGTAGGATTTGCCGAAGTGGCAGGCAAGAAAGAAGCATCAGAGGCTGAATCCGGAGAAGAGCAGCAGCAGGAAGAGCCATATGAGTCTGCTCCTGAGAAAAGCTCTTCATCTGAAGAAGAATACTCCGGCCAGGATTCTGAAAATTTCGGCGAAGAAGGAGACAATTAATCTTTTTCTTATTTTTTTGATTAGATTTAAATAGGATTATTTGTTTTATACAGTATGAGATTATTCATTGCTGTTGATTTCAATGAGCTGAAGGATTATTTTGTTGAATTGCAAAGACATCTGCCAAAAAATGCAAAATTGAGCTTGACTAAAGAGTATCACATCACTCTCAAATTTCTCGGTGAAGTGCAATCTGACGAGACTGATGAAATAATTTCTGTTTTGAAAAATATAAAATTCGAGAAATTTGATGTTTTACTTGATTCTGTCGGAGTTTTCCCGGCCGAAAATTATATCAGGGTTTTGTGGGTTGGAATAAAGCCTGAAGAAAAAATTCTTGAATTGCAGAAAAATATAGATGAGTCACTTTCAAAAATGTTCAAGAAAGAGAAAGATTTCAAATCACATATTACACTTGCAAGGGTTAAATATCCCGAAGACAAGAAAAAATTCCTGGAAGAGCTGAGTAAAATAAAAGTTGAGAATAAGAAAATAGAAATCAGGGATTTCAGAATGATGAAATCGACTTTGACTTCCAAAGGGCCTGTTTATGAGGATTTGGAAAGATTTAGTTTAACCCCTCAATAATTTTTTACCATTATAATCATAGACATTAACTACTTGATGTAAACGATTATATTCCAAAATGTGAATATCCGACATGCTTAAGTCCCTTCTCTTTTCGCGGCCATCAGAAATGGCGTGAGCTAATACGGATGGTGCTGTCTGAACAATTTTGTCCAACGAAGTGTAAAATCCCTGACCGCTTGCCTTATCAAATAAAATTTCATCATTGCCGAATCCCAAAAGTTTCTCAACTTCTTCCCTCTTTAGTGCAACCCACCCAAAAATAGTTCCATCTTCATATAATCTTGTTGGATTTTTATCTGGAATAATTCTGTATAAAATTGCACTTCCTGCCGCTCCTAAAAAAAGCCCTTTAAAGAAATCTCTTCGATTAGTTTTTTCACCGGCCATTGTGGAATGAATAATTGCATTATATTTAAATTTAATTGTTGAATTTCTAAAATTTTGTCCTTATTCCATAATAAATTTTAGCTTAATCTGGAAACATAAAAATCAGAAACCTTTTTAAATGTCCCATTCATTCTCAATAGCATTGCCTTAACAATCGCGGGCGATAAAAGCGGTTCAGAATTCTGGACTGTCCAATTTTATACTTTTAAATTAACAATAAACCAAATAAAATGCCTGAAGAAAGCTTTTTAGTTCCAAGGGATGTGTACTTAAAGTCTGGGATACATATAGGAACAAAGTTCAGGACGGCATACATGGAGCAGTTCATCTACAAGACAAGGCCGGATGGGTTGTCTGTATTAAACCTGCAGAAAATTGATGAAAGAGTAAGAATTGCTGCTTCTTTTCTTGCCCAATTTGATGAAAAAGATATTTTGATTATCTGCAGAAGGGAAAACGGGTGGAAGGCTGTTGAATTATTTGGAAAATTGACTGGAGTAAGAATATTTGCAGGAAGATATCCGCCGGGAATTTTAACCAATCCTAATCTTGAGGAGTATACAGAAGCAAAGATTGTACTGGTTGTTGACGCGTGGCCGGACAGGAATGCAGTTCTTGATGTTGTGAAAGTTGGAATTCCAGTGATTGCTTTGTGCGACACAAACAACCAGTCAAACTACATTGATTTTGTTGTCCCGTGCAACAACAAGGGAAAGAAATCTCTTGGGCTGCTGTTTTACATTCTTACAAAGGAATTTTTAAAGGCAAAAGGAAAATTGAAAGAAGGCGAAGATATCCCAAACAAGATTGAGGACTTCACAGAAGAATAATCATATCAAATTCAATAAATCCTTTATTGCCGATTTTATGTTTTTATTCTCAAAAAGAACTTCATAAGCCTGCTGGACCAGCGGCATTTCTATCCTGTGCTTTTTGCTGTAATCGTGGACTGCTTTTGTTGTCGGAATTCCTTCTGCAACCATACCATGCATTTCTTTCTTAATCTGCTCTATAGTTTTCCCTTTGGCAAGCTGCTCACCTAAAAATTTGTTCCTACTGTGCCTGCTTGTGCACGATGCAATCAAGTCACCAACTCCCGCAAGCCCATAGACAGTTCCTCTTTTTGCGCCAAAATGCCTGCCAAAATTGTTCATTTCCATCAATCCAAGTGTTATTATTGAAGCTCGTGCATTGTCCCCGAATCCAAACCCGTCACAAACTCCCGTTGCAATAGCCGAGATATTTTTCAATGCACCGCATAATTCAACCCCTACAACATCGTCGAGCTCATACAGCTTAAAATTTTGCGTTGCGAGGCATTCTGCAATAATCTTTCCGGCCGGCCTGTCTTTTGATGCAACAACGCTTGCAGTCGGCATTTTCATACTGACTTCCTCTGCATGGTTCGGGCCCGACAAAACAACAATTCTTGCATTGCCAAGCTCATCTTGCAATACTTGTGACATTCTTTTTGAAGTTGAATGCTCCATACCTTTTGTTGCGCTAACAATGATCTGGCTTTTAAAATACGGCTTAAGATCTTTCGCTGTTTTCCTTACAAATTCGCTTGGGACAGCACTAATTATAATCTCAGAGCCTGAAAGTACGTTTTCCAGAGAATTATCTGCAATGACATTATTTGGTATTTTTATTCCGGGAAGGTACTGCGCATTTTCTTTCTTGGACTCAATCTCGTTTGCAAGGGACTCTCTTCTTGCCCATAATTTCACATCAAATCCTTTCTCTCCAAGGAGAACTGCTAATGTTGTTCCCCATGAGCCTGCGCCTATTACTGCAATTTTCATTTTAGTAGTTGTATTTCTGGCTGGAAAGTTTTGCTATCTCCTTCATTATTTTTGTTGTCATCAGCCTTAATAATTTATCGCCGGCGTTTTCATCATAATCAAAATAAATCGGACTTCCTACGTTTATAGCTGCTCTTTTTAATTTAGGAATTAATTTCCCCTTGGGCAGTATATCAAACATCCCTATTAATCCAATAGGAATTATAGGAACCTTTGCAGCAACTGCCAGCCTTGCGGCGCCTGTTTTTCCCTGCTGTATTTTCCCGTCAGGGCTTCTTGTCCCCTCCGGATAGATTCCGATTATTTTTCCTTCCTTTAGTGCCTGTATTGCCCACTTCAATGCTTCTTTTCCACCTTTTTCCCTGTCCAGAGGGATGGCGCCGGCATATTCATGCCAGAATTTCTGCATTCCTTCAAAATGCTCCTTCTTTGCAAGGAAATGCAGCTTCTTGTTAAGATGTGGGACTATTAATGATGCAAGCCCGAAATGATCCATGTAGCTTGTGTGGTTTGCCGCAATTATGAACGGCCTGTCTTTTGGAATGTTTTCTATTCCTCTGATTTCCTTTATCCATAGTTTCGCTATTGGGAACACTATCCTTTTTCCTATTGGATATGCCATTTTAGTAGTTGTATTTCTGGTTAATTAATTTCGCAATCTCTTTCATTATTTTTCTTGTGATATCTTTATAATTTTTCTCGCTTGGCTTTTTATTGAAATGAATGGGTTTGCCTATTATAAATTCCGCCCTCTTGAATCTGGGAAGAATTGCGCCTCGTGGAAGAACCTTGTCAGAATCCCTGATTCCGATTGGAATTACGGGGACTTTTGACTTTACGGCAAGTTTCGCAACGCCAGTATATGCCTTTTGAAGTTTGCCGTCCGAGCTTCTTTTTCCTTCAGGAAATATTTCTATTATTTCTCCTTTTTTCAGGAATGAAACTGCCTTCCTGAATGATTCATTATTTTTTTCTTTTGAGGCGTATTTGCCGACATATACTGGTATTGCCCTTCCCCATTCAATGATAATTCTTGAAAGGAATCTGTCCCAGTATCTTCTGTTGACCAGCGCATGAACCTGCCTTCCTGTTTTGGGTATTATTATTATATGTGAGAGTATAGTATCATAATAGCTTGCATGGTTCAGTGCAATGATGAAAGGCTTGCCTAATGGCAGGTTTTCGAGACCTTCTATTTTCCTGAGCCACAGCTTGTATATAGGTGACAATGTCATTCTAGCTATCGGATAAAGCATATCTTGGACTATCAAATATAGCATTAAAAAGGTTTTGGTTAATTAGAAAGAGCCGGCTGGAAGTCTCACCCAGAAAGTCATCCTTTGCACGATTTGAACCCAGATGCCATTTTTGGCAAAATGTTCTCAACTAAATTTCTGCCGATTGTTGCAGCCTTATTTTTTTATAGTTCTAATGAGAAGAAGAATCAGAATCAAAAATAAAAAAATAAAAATAAAGAATTTATTCTGTGTCCTTTATTCCAGATTCATCAACATAAAAGCCCGCTTCTCCTTCAGGCTGTGAAGGGCTGTCAATAAGTTTTGCAACTCTTGTCCCTTTCTTGCCTTTTCTCAGGTAAACCCTGAATGTTGAAGCGTGTGCAACAATATGTCCGCCTATTGCCTGTGTAGGATCGCCGAAAAACATATCTGGCTTTGCCATGACTTGGTTTGTTACATATACACACAAATTGTGCGTGTCTGCAAGCTTCATAAGCATGTGCATGTGCTTGTTTAATTTTTGCTGCCTTTCTGCCAATGTTCCTCTTCCAATAAACTCTGCCCTGAAATGCGCTGTCAAAGAGTCGACAACAAGCAGCTTGACATTCAAGCCCTGCTTTTTAATCAAGTCTTCAACCTTTTCAACCAACAGCATCTGGTGATCAGAATTGTAGGCTCTTGCAACTTTTATGTGCTTTAACGCCTGTGTTTCATCAATACCTGCGCCTTTTGCCAATTGTATTATTCTTTCAGGCCTAAAGGTGTTCTCTGTGTCGATGTAGACAGTATATGCCTCGTTTTCAATAGCTTGGGCCCTTACTGCGATAGTATGCCCTATTTGTGTTTTTCCAGAGCCGAACTCGCCAAAGCATTCTGTAATTGCTCCTGTTTCAAGGCCACCTCCTAATAATGTATCGAAGGCCTTGCTTCCTGTTGTTATCTTTTGTACCTTTTCTCTTCTTCTTAACAGCTCGTCTCCAGATTCAAAGCCCATCTCCAAAGAGGACCTTGCAACTGCAATTAGTTTTTTTGCAACTGCATCTCCCATTCCTGTTGCGTCAATTAATTCTGCTGGTGTTGCAACTGCAATGCTCATCAAGTCTGTAAATCCAACAGCAATTAATTTTTCTGCTGTTGCTGCGCCGACTCCCGGAAGATCATAGATTGTCTTTTGCTTTACTTCAACTTTTTCCATTGTATCTTTTCTTTTTTTCTTTATTTCTTTTATTTCTTCCTGTACTTCAATCAATTCCTGTTCCATGATTAATCACCTTGTTTTTTTATATTTATGGGTTAAGAAGCCTAAATGACTTCTTCTATTACGTCTTCATCGACATAATCAACCGCAGTTTCATTTGTCTCCCTTAACACCAAGAATTCATATGCTTTCTGAAGCACTAATGATGCTTTTGGCAAATCATTAATTCTTAGGGAGTTTGCTGATTGCCAGACTCCGTTTTTGTCTTTATACCTTCTTTGCAAAGAAACAGTTCTGTAACCGACTATTTCTCCGTTTCTGCCTTTTCCCTGGTTTTGCCAGACAGTTGCAGTTATAACTCCTGTGCTGAATCTTTTTTCAGGCACGTTTCTACTTTCCATTTTTACTCACCCTTGCTTTCGCGTTTTTTTTCAAAGTCTCCTTACTTATGAATAAGCCGGGGTTTTAGGCGGATTTACGCCATTAACCGGACAAATCCCAGAGACTGGGTAGCTGTTTTGCAACAACTTAGACAATATATAGATAGAGTTGGTTTATATATTTTAAGCGGGCATGTCCAGTGTCCAGTGGTTTTGTGATATATAGTTTCTAGGATATAATAATTATAAATACAGGAGACAAAATGTAAAGTTATGCCTTACAAATTTTCACCTTCATCATTGTCTCTTTTGAAAGAGTGTTCCCGCTGCTTCTGGCTGCAGTTTAATAAGAATATTAAAAGGCCTGACTCGATATTTCCTTCGCTTCCTTCAGGAATGGATAAGATTTTGAAAGTTCATTTTGATACTTTTATTGTAACTCATAAACTGCCTCCTGAGCTTAAATCGCTTGATGGAAAATATACTTTGTTTGATGATGTTGAAATGCTTGCCCAATGGAGAAGCAATTTCAAGGGAATACAATGGGTTGATGCTAACGGAAATATCTTTAAGGGCGCAATTGACAATTTGCTTGTTAAATCCGGCAAGCTTGTTGTCTTGGATTACAAGACAAGGGGATTTCCATTGAAGGATGATACTGCTGCTCATTACCAGAACCAGCTTGATATTTACAATTTTTTATTTAGGAAGAACGGGTTTAAGACTTTGAATTACGCTTATCTGCTGTTTTACCATCCAAACAAGGTTGACACAGACGGAGATGTGATTTTTAATACTGATTTGGTAAAGATGAATGTAGATGTTTCAAACGCTTCGAAGATATTTAATCATGCCCTTAAAGTCTTAAGCAATGATATTCCTGAAGCTGGTGAAGGGTGCGGGTTTTGCATATGGGTTGAGAGCTGCAGGTCTTAGAGGGAAAGTTTATTAATAATTAATAAGATAACTGATTAAAGTGTGGTGTTGATAATAAGTTGGTGAATAAAAATGTTTGAACAAATTTTTAAAAATGTGGATGACGTTCTTTGGAAGGATGCAGGTTGTGGCAGCGAATTAGATTATGTAGAACAAACTTCTTGGATTCTTTTCTTTATATATTTCACACACAAATGTCCAGTGTCCATTGCTGCTGGAATAAATATTTCAGAGAATATAATTAAGAACTAGCACTCTGCATTCTCTTCAACTCCTCTTCAGGATTGGGGTTTGGATCGACTTGCTGCACTACAAATTCAACCCTGTTGAACATTGCATTCTTGTTGGATCTTCCGTTGATCTTGATTATTTTTCCAAGCAAATCGTTCTTGACAGCTTCGAACTCAGCAGGCTCGTTTCTGTATTTCATCAATTGCTCCTGCTGCATATTCAGAAGTTTCTCAACCTGGTTCCTGAAAAAAACGCATCTTATTGTTTCTGTGCCGTCATCAAGAACAGCATTCATTACATATGCGTAAGCAGGAATAACATTGCCGTGGTCTGCGCAAACTAAAAAATCAACATCCTGCTTTACTCTTTTGCCGCACTTCGGGCAGATTTCATAAAAGCGTATGTCAAAAGCCTGAACTATTGTGCCCAGCAATTCAACATCATTGTCGTTTTCAGCAAGATTTTTTATTTCTTTTCTATTGCCGCGGGTCATCTCGGCAGCAACTTCGCCAACAATCTCATTTTTCGGGTTTATTAACAATTGGCTCCTGTCATTAAGATGAATTTCTTTTCTGCCGTTATTTTCACGGACATATCCTCCAATAATCTTAACAACAGAATTCAGGGCAAGCGAGTTTACATTATCGGCTTGTGAGCCCCACATAACAATCCTTATCGTGCCTGTCTCATCCCCAATTAATGCAGAAGCAACCTTGCTCAATGCATCATTTCTCATGAATTCCCTGATCTCGTAAAGCTGAAGGATTTTTCCTACGGTCTCAACATCTCTCATTCCAGCTATAATATTTTTAATCTGAAGCCTACCGCTTAATGGCTCAAAAATCTTAACCCCGAGCTCATTTGCAACAATATGCGCAGCGCCTTCCTTGCTTATCAATCCAGACAACTGCTTAAGCTTCTTTTCAATCCTTTCCTCTATCTCAGAGGAATTCATCTTTGTCTTTTCATTTATCTTGAGAATTATCTCTTCATAGGGAATTTTAATCATAAGGAAAGGTTAACTCAAACGATTTATATGGTTTTTGGTTTTTTAAGGAATAACTGCAACCGTATGGATGTCATCCTTGTATTCATTTCCGTTTGTATCGGAATCTGTTGCTATAATTGCAAAAATATAAGGCTGGCCTTTTTCAAGAGATTTTATGTTTGCAAGGTCATATTCACATAAAGATGAAACAACACTATCGCATTTGGCCTCTGCTGATGTGATAAATTTTTTGATTGCAAAAGGGCCCGTTAAGTCAAGCATTGCAGGGATTTCCAAGTTCGGTTTTTTATAATAAATATTGAATCCTTTTATGTCAAAGCTTGTTGTACCGTCAAGATTCTTAGTTGGCTTGTCCCATGACAAAACAAGCTTTCCATCTAAAGTTCTGCATTCTCCTGATTTGCAGCCAAGCTTTTCAATTTTTGATGGTGCAAGGTCATCAATCGGTGTAAATTTTTTGTAATTATTGCCTGACAAAACATAAGAATTGCCTTCAATTGAAATATCATTATCAATTTCTTCACCGTCTTCATTTGCAGCATTGACAGCAAAATTATATTCTGTCTTATCTTGGGCATCACCAATCAGATAAATAAGCTTGTCCTGCGATTTCCAGTAATACAATTTATTTTTCTCAAGATTTTTGTTATAAATATTATACTTGCAAGCTTCTCCGGTTGGACTGAAATCACATTGCATTAAATCAATATTTTCTATCTCAATAAAATTACCTGCCGGAACAGAAATTCTATAGATTTCCTTGTCGTTCTTTATCTCATCTGTTTTCATTTTATCAAATTGCTTAGTTGAATAATAAATTGAGTATGAAGAAACCCCATCTTCCTTGCTTTTGCTCCAGACAAGAACTGCTGAATTCTCTGCTTTAAGATTGTCAAGCACTTCAAGGTTTTCAACAGGCTTTGGCGCAGGCTTGAAAAATGCTATTGCAAAATTATAAATAATGTTTCTTTGCTGCACAAGGCCTTCAGAGTCGTCATAAGCAAAAACTTTTTTGCCGCTCTTTGCGCAGAACTCCATGCCTTTTGTCTTTGGCAAGGTAACTGTCTTTAATGAGCCTGTCTTGCTTCCTGATTCTGTGCTCCTGAAGCTCGGCTCATAGTTAACATCTACAAATTTTATTGTATCTTTTGACTTATATATTAAAAATATTTTGCTCAGGTCTTTTTCATATGAATCTGTTGCTGCTGAAAATTTTTCAACAGAAGGAATTCCATTGTTATAAGCTAGTTTTAATTTAACAGAATCCGCTTCAGGGCTTTCCTTGTCTTTGCTGTCAAAGTCAGTGTAAAACAACCCGTTTAAATTAACAAAGCTCGTTTCCAGAATCTTTCCGTTTTCAATGAGCTCCGCCTTTATTTGCGGATAGTACCAGCCTGTGAGGTTTATCTCAAAATTCCTGCTGTTTTTTCCTCCATTAATCCGCTCATTTTTTGGCACAGAAAATCTGCAGACTGCATTTTCTTCATAGAGGTTTTTGCATTCAGTCAGGCTGTCAACAAAATCGCCCAAAATATCGGAATCTTTTGCAGGGCATTTCCAGTCAAGATGATTCTCATCAAGATATTTATTTACGCAGTCTTCTACATCATTGCGCGATTTGCAGGCTTCTATTATCAGCTTTAACTTTGAATTTAAATCTTGATATTCTTTTTGCATTTCATAATCCATTGATGCCTTGAAATTCGGCATGATTGAATAAGTGCCGATGACTTTATTTCCTCCTGTGTCTGCAACAACAGCTCCCGTAATTGGAGATTTTTCTGTATACCAAACTAGCCCTATCAAAAGAAGAGGTATCATCACCAGCAATACTAAATCTTTTGTTTCCATTTTATCCTGATGATTTGCCTGAACTATCTTTTGTATAAGCCAGGTATCTTTTTGTTCCGCAGCATTCAAAATGCCAAGGCTCAACAACCCTTCCGTTTTTTATATAAGGGACCCAGCCTGATTTTTTCATTATGAGAGAAAGGTCCTTCCATTCTTTATTGGACATTTTCCATTCTTTCTTTTTGAATCTCATATCAATGGCATCTCCGCTCAAATGCGGGCAGCCTTCAACCCCTAAATTAGGATTGCAGACCAGTTTTTGCCTTTCCTTTACCGGAAGCTTATCGTATCTTTCCGGAGTTTTTCCTTCCCAAAGGGCTTTCTGTTTTTCAGGATCCCTAAATGATGAGTATACTATCAGATTGTGGCCACTTTGCTCTGCCACGGATTCTGCAATTTGCAGCATCTGGAATGCCTCTATCTTCAGAATGCATGTTTCACCTTTTGAGCACAGGCCTGTTGAAGTAAAATCAATCAAATCCTGGCCGATTGAAATTGCACCCTGAAGATTATTTGGAATGCACTGCTTTGAAACCTGAACTTCCTCTTTTGGAACTTCAGCTGGGGTTTGAGGAATATCTGCAGCTGCTTTTCCGGTTACTTTTGAAACGCTTACAGCTTTTCTTAAGCATGACGGCTGGCCTGAAGCAACCTGAACAGGAGCAATAGTTCCTTTTGGAGTTTCAAATTCAGATGAAAGCCCGTTGATTGTGATGTCAACTTTCAAAGGCTTTTCAGCTGTTCCCTTGATTTCAGTATTTCCTGTCGTATCATAATTATAATTGTTTAACGGAATATCTCCAGGATATGCTCTAAGATATTCATCAAGATTATTGTCAAACAAATACTCCATGCTGTAATTTACAGAATTTTCATCAAAGCATGAAACATAGCCAGAGCCAGAATCCGAATTTTTTTTTATTCTATACCAGACATTTGCGCCTTTTATCCTGCCGCAGTCTTTGTTTTCCGTAATTCCTGAATCATCCGATGCGTCTGCCAAGTCTATGCTGGAATAATCCAATTCAGAAATTCCTCCGCTTTTTCCAAGGTCATAAGCTGACTGTTCGAGGGAATATTTTGCAGACTGGTCGATGTAGAGGAGAGTTGATTCTGCTTTTGAAAATGCCTTGAGCAAATCAAATTGGCGTTTGCCTATGGGAAAATCTACGATTGCCTTATCCTTGGAAATGAGTACAATGAATAAACTAGTTAAAACTAGTATAGTCATAAATGCCACCAATGGCATGAAAAACAATGAGCTTTTTTTAGCTTTCATTTTATTCAGAGCCTTTTGAGCTTAATGATTCTGCCTCTGACTTGAATGACACCTTAATAGGGTTTTTGTCCTGTCCCGGAATTAACAGATTGTCATAAGGGCAAATATAAACCTCTATATCATTACAGCCGCTTCCCTTGATTTTGTCTCCGTTAATGCAAACCATTGAGCAGTATGCTGTGCCAAATGAATTATCCACCAAGTCCTTGATTGTTTTTTCAAGGAATTGTTTTTTAGAATTATCTATAGTGGAAACCGATATAAGCTCTGCTATATCCATTTTATTTCCATCAACCGTTACAGGTGTTCTTAAAATATTCATCAACGATACTGAATTTTCCCAATTGCCTGACTCTTCAATGAGATTAAATTTAATATTTCCTAAACTAACCCTAAATATTAGGTAAAATGCCAGAAATATTATTACTATTGCTATAATGGAAAATACATCTGTAAGACCCATCCCTTTCTTTCCTTTTATTCTACCTGTTCGGCAAAATGACATCAATATCAATTACTCCTTGTTTTATTTTGTTATTATCTTTAATTAAGACATAGAATTTTGAACTGTGCATTCTTGCTGAGCCTGCCCCTATGAGTTTTGCCTCTATCAATACTTTTTTTTCATCATAAAGCTCCTTGTTG
>CAYNCK010000082.1:0-24609 GCA_964396095.1 uncultured Methanosarcinales archaeon | reverse complement strand
CCTCCATTTCAATAAAGAATCCTCATCAAAGAAAAATGTTGCGTAATATCCCAAGCCCCTGAATTCTGTAAGAACTTTTTCTACATTTGCGAAGAATTGTCTTGTTTTTTCTGCTCCGGCTTTCTGTACTACTATCCCTAGCTTTTCAACCATTTCAAGTGCGACTTTTTTATCAGCATATTGTCCGCCGTCTAAATAAGAACTCCAATATTGTTCTTCTGAAAGTTTTAAAGCTGCATTCTTCTGCTTGAATGTTTCAAATGATTTAAATTCATCGCTTATACTGTTTAAATCGGTAGAGCTAAGTTCATAAAGTCCTATTGGTTTGTCATTATAAGTTAATAATTTTTTTTGCGTATCTCCAATATTGTATATTCGCTCCTGATATCCGGACGTTGACAGAATTACACTACCCGAGTCCCTTACTTCAAAATACTGGGATGAATATATTTTTCTTGCATCAGTTTCAGCTTGCTCTTTTGACTGGGCGGGTATGGTAATTGTAGTTTGTTTCTTACCTTGGAAGTAAATATCAAAACTAAAGTCAGTTTTTTGACTATTTACATATTGAATTCTTGCCTGATCGCCGGTTCCAATAACTTGATTATTCTTGCCAATATACCAAGTTTCGCCATTAACAACCTGTGGGCCTTGCCTGTCTAGAATTAATTCTTTAGGTTTTTCAGTAAATTCAGAAGCACTGCTTCTTTTTACATATTGATTTCCGTATTGGTCTACTGCGCGGTTTGGATCAGTAGCAGGAATCAAAATCCAAACATCCTTTTCATTTTTTTTTGTGGTTTGTGCTATATATTCATTTATTTTTCCGTTTTCTCGTATATTAACATGATATCCAACATTAACATTTATATTATTTAATGCTGAAGGGTAATTATCAAAAGTTAGAAGTGCTGGATTTAAAGTCTGAGGAGATTTTTGCCCTGAAACAGATGGAGTTGGAGTATCTGATGGCGGCGGCGCATTTCCTGGCTCAGTTTTTGAAGGCTGCTGTCTTTTTGCTTCAAGCTGATTATTGATTTCTTTTACTGTATTTTTTCCTGCTTTTCCGTCTTCCAACAAGTTATTATTAAACTGGAATTTTTTCACAGCTTTTACTGGGTCTGCAGTATCATATCCCAAAGACTTTAGCGCATTAATTAGTTGTGGGTCGGTCGGCTGGATATAACCGCTTCCGGATTGTGATGGAAGGCTCTGCTGTACATTAACTTGGTTGCCTGATGAATCAGCCACACCCGGCAAAACATCTTTTGGCAACAGTTTTACTTGCTCTCCAGTTAAACCATTCTCTTGCTGTGGAGGATTTGAAGTTGGTTGTTGCAATGTTAATGCGCCCTTCACAATAGCTACAGCATCCTGCTTATCCTGATTTATTATATTTCCGTTTGAATCTATTTCTTTAGCGTATAGTATTATATCATTAACTTTTTGGCCATTGACAAATTTTTTAATATTAACCCAATCATCATACCACATATATGAGTCTACGCCTCGGCTAGTATGTTTTAATACTTCAATCCAGCCACCAATAAAGTCGTTTTGCTCTTCTGACAATTTACTTAACAAAGCTTGATTTCTAACAGTTAATCCTTGGAGAGGAGCAGATACTGGACTCCAATCTTTTCCCTCGTTTGGTGACCATATCCATCCCTTTGTTCCATCAAATTTTAATGATATTGGTGTTCCTTTTTGGTCTAATGTTGTAATTAAAGAACTTTCGCCTTGATATTGATTTATGGCAAACCCACTCACCTTCTCCAATCCAGTAACCTTTCCGCTTATTGTTGAGGCTATTGTTTTTTCTTCAAGGTTTTGGGAAATTTGACTTTTTGCATCAGCGTTTTCTTTTACTGAATTTGCAGTTATTTTGTTTTCATAGTAAATGCTTCCTGCCAGCACTGAAACAAGCAGTATAATTATCACAAACAGGCTCAAAATTCCCTGTGCAGTCTTGTTTTTATTCATTTTAGTGCGAAAGGCTTAAATAGTGGTTTTGGCTTTACTGCTTCTATGAAAGCAGTGCTTATTAAGCCATTTGAAAAATCGTTGGCGGAGATTTTTGTAGGCAAATTAATGTTCCAGTCCCATTCTGAATCTTTGAAGGCTTTTGACGGCATGAGTTCCACCGAGTATTTTAGGAAGCTAAGAGACGCCAGAGCTAAGCAAAAGACTTTTTAGCATATCATAGCCGATAAGCTTTGGTGTTTTTATTCCCTTCTTTTTATTAATAAGATTAAAAACTTCTATTGATTTATGCCCCATCATGGTTTTCCTGTTTTCCGTGACTATGAATTCAACATTTGCTATCGAGCTGCCTGCTACAATCTGGCAGTCCTCTAAAGTAATTCTTAAGTGATTATTTTTGAATTCATTTAGGTAATCCATAGCCAATGATTTTATCTGATCAGTCAGTCTTATCTGCCCTGAAATTACTACTTGGTAGAGTTCATTCAATCTCGTTCTTGCTTCCTTATGCGGATTTGCATTTATCTCATTATAAACAATTTCAGAGCCCAATATCATAAAATTTCTTGCCAATTTTTGCTTCTCATTTATAAAAAATACCATGATATCAGCAACTTCCTTTTTCTCTAAAGCCAGGCCGTAAATATTGGTATCTAAAAGGATTGTTTTCATAGAGCCGCCAGCATCGAAGTTGAAATTACAATTATTACAAACAGGCTCAAAATTCCCTGTGCAGTCTTGTTTTTAATCATTTTTAACTGTTCTCCTTAAATCAATGCTTCCATCTGAATCAACAGAGAATTTTCCATTCTGCTGGCCGGGATTTTCTATTTTCATGTATAATGGAATAGCATTGTCAAAGTCCTGCAAATAAAATACAAATCCATTTTTAATTGAATACCATCCTTCATTCAAAGACAAATCCTTAATATCATCAAATTCCTGAACAATATTTTCTTTAGTTGTTAGCTTAATCTGCTTAACAGCATTAGCTGAAACATTTGCATCATAAATAATACTGACAGCAATAATTGAAGATAATAGAATTATTATTAGCAAAAAGGTTGCAATTCCTGGTACAAATTTATTTTTTAATATTCTGCCTTTCATTTTTAAAATCACGATCTTTTTGCTGTTGTGCTTAGATCCTGGGCAGGCTCGGTTGACTTAGCAGCATTATCTTCCAGTTCAAGCTTGTTGCAGTAATTTGCCGGCGGGCTTTTTACGTCATTTATCAAGCCCTGGACATTCTTCAAAACTTCTCCGCTTTTTGCAAGTATCCTGAAGCCTTCGCAAGTATCATACAAAATAAAGGAGCCGGGAATTTTCTGCGGACATGTTATGGCACATACTGCCCCGACTCCAAGCCCAATTGCTGCAAAAGGATTTGACAAAGCATCCTTTAGCAATCCTGTAAAATGGTCGAACACGGCAGTATATGGATTCAATGCAAATATTTCTCCATAAATGTATTTGCATGTTGCATAGCTTTTCTGCTTTTCACAAGCTGTTATTGGCAAGCCTTCTTTTCCAACAGCATTTTGCAAACAGTCTGCATAGAGGCATTTGATTTGTGAATATTTGTCTATTCCATTTATTATACCTGGAATGCATCCAAATAGCATTGCTGTGAACAAATTTTCATTTGGATCCATATAGCCGGCAAGCCCCGTTCTTCCTCCGCCAGCCTGAGGCTGTGAAGAACCTACTCCAGGCAAAGCTCCCGCGCCCGGCCCTGGCAACCTATCTGCAAGGGGAAGCTTGTTGATTTTATCAGTTACAAAGTTCTGCCATTTTCCCAAAACTCCTGGCGCCCACTGGCAGTTAACAAATTTGCAGAATGGGCCTCCTGATGTTTTCCAACCGAAATCTGCGGCCGAATGAGTAGCCTGCTGTCCAAAGCATGAAGCGGTCTTTGCTACATATGTAGGTGGAATGCAAACTACAGTTGGAACTAATCCTGGAAGTGTATAACATAAATCCTGCGCCTTGAAAAGCAATCCAGTAACAGCATAATAAGCAGTCACCATACTATAAATGATTCCAAAAACCTGGCAAGCCTTTTTTGCAAATTGCAAGAATGTGTTTAATGCTTTTATTTTCTTATGCAAATCCAAAGCATCTTTCTTTGCATCATCAATCTTTTTCTGGACTGCATCGCCGAGCTCTCCAAGAGGAAAATTGTAGAAATTGATGTAGATTTTTGCATTTTCAATTTCGGGATTTTTAGTAACAGTATTAGTATTGGTTACTTTGGAAAATATATTGAAAGAACAAGTTATGTTTGCCTGGTCAATCTTATAATCAGTTTTCTTCAGGGTTATTTTAACAATTGGCGTGGTGCTTCCGGCTTCCCTGTTGAAAGTTTCAAAATTGTCAACTATTGAAGTGTCTCCCGTGCATGATGCTGGGCTCAGGTAAACAATTGAAGCCTTATTTGTTCCTTTTGGGGTTAACTTTACCTGACAATAAACCCTTTGGCTTATCAGAGTGCCAATTGACCTGTCAACTGTCTTGGGCGAGCATGAAACTTCATTGCTCCAGAAATCTGGCACTGGTGAATTGTCCAGCCCAAATGTGGTAAGGGCCCTCTTTTCAATAAGTGAATTTCCTGCTGAATCTGTGAAATTTATAACAACAAAGTCAGAAGCCGCGAGATTAATATTTTCAGTTGTCCAGGTGCAAAAATAATCCCCCGCATTATTCCTCCCACATCTTCCACTGACCTTATTTGCATCGGTGATGAATTTTGAAAAATCAGCAACAGCAGTCAGGTCATTTTCCTCTGTGACGTTTGCAGCAATTCCAATCTTGTCTCCAATCTTGAAAATTCCGGGGAATGACAGGCCATTACCACCAACAGCACTTATGTTGAGATACTTCAAAACAGGAGCCTTGGCATCAACGGAAACTTCAACAATTTTATTGTTATTTACTGTATTTCCAAGAATGTCTGTTGTTGATGAAGCAATTGTAATTTTTGCATTGTTGTTTAATGCAACATCATTCCATGTGCATGCCCAGCCTGTGCCTTTGGTGCATTGAGCTGCTTGTAGGGAATTTCCATCAACATCTAGGTAAACATCGTAAGCGCTTAATCCTGTTGATTCATCAAAAGTGGCTACAATTGTATTGCCTGTCGGCCTTGCAAGAATTTTATCCCCTTTGGAAAGCAACGTTGAAAGTGACGTGACATCAGGCCCTTTGTTGTCAGCAGTAAATTGCCTGCTTAAAGTTGCTGTGCCTATATTTCCGCTTGTGTCTGAAGCGGATATTAAAATTGATTTTGCGCCTTCAGTTCCGGGCCTTAAATTTAATTTCCATGAGCATGCGCTTAAGTCATTCTTAACTTGAATGCATGAAGCTTTCAAATTTTTGAAATCCTGCGAAGGGTTCAATTGCGTCAAGTCTGCTGTGGCAGAATTTAAATCAAAATCATCTGCCGAAATGTTGACTGAAACATCAACAGGAACTGATTGAGAGGAAAAAGTGCTAATGCTTATCCCTTTTCTTACAATGTCAAACGAGCCTGAAATTATATTTGGGCCCGTTGTATCAACAGTAAATGTAACGGATGTTTCCGGAGATACCTGCCCGAATTTGTCTGTAGCTTTTGCAAACACTGAATTTTTCCCGTCAGGAAAAGTTTTTGGATCCAAAGTTATGCTGTCTTTTGCATTGCAGCCGCCGGAGGATATTTCCTGCGTTTTCTTAAAAGAACCATCCAAAGTGTAAAAGTCAATGGATTTTATGCCTACGCACTTGTTTTCACAATCCGGCAAATTGCACGCAAAATCAGTTGCATCATAATTAATTACAACATTGTCCTTTAAAGAAAATCTTTTTTGGGTAGTGCTGACGCTGACTTTAGGCGGCAAATTGTCAACAAACAGCCTTCCGCTTTTAGTATCATCAACAGTTGCCTTGTCTTCTCCAAATAAAGTTATAGTATAGGAAATAATTCCAATAAAAGAGTCTGTGCTGCTGCTCGGATATCTGGCAGAGCATTCAGAGCCTGAGCTTGCAGAAGCTGAGCATTTGTCAAATTGTATTTTGTTGCCGAGCTTCAGCTGCTCTTGGGTTATGGCAGCTCCGTTAATGACTGCCTGCACAATAAAATTCAGGAAATCATTCGGCTTCATGTACCCTTCAACGCCATCGCTTCCCGAAGCGCTTACGCTGTTTATTTTAGCAATAGAAAACGGAATTGTGAGTATCAAAATTATGAGGAAAGTTCCAATAAATTCAATATATTTTTTCTTATGCATGCTATTTTCCTGTACTAAATATATTTTCACAATTGCAATAAATTTTTACAACAAATTGTTCCTTTGGATGAATTCTGTACAGCCTTATGAAATAAAATTCTGAAAATTTCTCATTCATCAGCGGAAATTGTTTTATTTCGTTCATATTATTCAAAAGCAGGCTGTAGATATAACCGATAAGTGTTTGAATTTTCCTCAACCTTGCCCATCTGGTTAAGGTCTTCAATGACTCTTTGTTCTTCTGGAACATCGGCCAAAGCAACGCTGACTACATAAAGCACAATCTTGTCATGGTTTTGCAAATCTTCAGGTTTTATCGTAAAATCAAGTTTTAAGCCTCCTTCAGGAAATGTTTCGTATCCTGGTGTCGCGCCTTCTCCAAAATCCACTTTCGGAATTGTAATATCCTCGCTCGAGAAGATGCCTGTCTTGACTTTCATTTTCTTTTCAGGAATTACTATCCTGTCATTAAGAATGAGATTTATGTCAGCAGAATATTCTCCTGGCGCAATTTCAATTTCGCTTTTCTCGGTTTGCTTTCCCTGATAATTTCCAACAGATGAAAACTCAAGCTCATCTCCCTTGCTTATTCTTGTTAGCGTAAATGTTGCAGACTCTTTTTCACTCAAATCTACAGGAGTTTTGTCAAACGGCCAACTGTTCAGTGTTTTTACCATATTCTTTTTCCTCACTATAACGGATTTCGTGAGTATAGGCTGCAGCTCGATATTCAATGAAGATTCTGAATTTATTTTCGGGTCAAACTCTACTGATTTTCCAATATAACCATCTTTTACAACATTAATCAAGCCCCCAACTCCAACTGGAAACTGCTCCTTTGAAATGCCGTCAGAATTTGTAGCTCCTATGGGGCATGTCTCGCCTGTTATTGTGTAAAGCACTTGCGCATCTTCAACCGGCTTTTTTGCTGATGCGTCAATGACATTGACTGAAACATTGCCGCTTGTTCGTACATCACAAAGCTGAGTCCTTTCTGATTCTGATAAAAGCTCAAGAGGGGTAAAATTTCCGGGCATATAATCATTGTTCCTTATGTTTCCTTCAAGGAAAAAATTAAACCTATAACCTTCGTTGTTGAATGCAAAAGGATCTGACACTTCAACCAAAACAGGAAATGACAAATCATACTCAAACCTGTAAGTCTGCACTCCAAGGATTGGCAGCAAGCCATTGGCGGAGCTTGGCTTGCAGACTTCTCCCTTGCAGTTTAAGTCAAAGTAAGCAGGCCAGAAATCAAGGTATGTGAATGAAGCTCCTATATTTTCAAAAGTGCTGTTTGCAACCGGTAAAATTGTCGCGTCATAAAGCCTCTGCTTAAGCTCTGTGTCAAAATAATTTCTTTCATAATTATATGTTCCGTCTACCTGAAACATCGGGACATAAGAACTAAGCAATCCGGTTACTTTATTTTTAACATCGGTTTTCTGCCAGCTAGTTGAGCTCCCGAAGTTAAACTGCATGTCCGACATAGGAGGCAATTTTTCCTTGTCAACTCCAGAGTATGCTGCAATCAAGTCCAAAATATGCTTCTCCAGAAAATGATGCTGGATTTGCAGGTTTGTAATTTTTGTTGCAAGCCCATAAATCTTATCTAGATTAACCGGAAATTCCGAAACGAACTGGCTCATCTCGGTTTTTGAATTAGGGCCTTCAGCAGTTATTGGATAATCAACAAGAATATTAACATCTTCAGCACCGATAACAACATCAGTTTTTAAATTGCCTTTTTCTGTTATTTTATATCCCTGCTCTGCAAATGGCTCAAAATTGTTCAAGCAATCCTTGAATTTTTTATTAACATAGCGTTCAAGCTGCTTTTCAACAGAATTATCTGTGGCGCGCAATTCCGGCCTCTTTGATGCAAAAGTGCAGTCGCCTTTGCAGTCATTTCTTGATTTTAGATACCACCAGTAGGGGATCTTCAGCTCAGAGTCTTTTGCAAACGAAACCACTTCACTTTCTGTCGGAGAGGGATTTATTGCAAAAGATTCCTTATTCAGGCTTTTATCAGTTAAGCTTATGTATCCGCCCTGCTCACCAATTAATTTCAATCCTTCTGTGCCAATTGCATTGACGCAATCTGTGATATAACTTCTTAAGGGGTCAAATTCAATCGGCACCTTTTCCTGAATAACTTGAATTTCAGGCTCAAGATTTTGCTTGGATTGTTTTGTTGCATAAAAGAAAATGCCCCCTGCTATAACAATCATCAAACCGACAATCATGAAAATAGTAACCTGTGATTTTTTCATTTTGCATTATTTTTTTCTTCAAGGTCCCTCAGTTCTTTTTGTATAATCTCCAAATCATACATCTTTTGCTCCATCAGCTCCCGTGCAAGCATGGATTTCTTCTTGCCGAGCTTTTTAGAAACTCTTTCCAGAAGTCCGTTGATTTCTTTTGATACCGTAATTCGTATTTGAATACTCATTTTAATCTTGGTTTATACATTATTTAGTCTAATTTAAGTATTAGTATTTAAATATTACTATATCGAGAAACAAATTTTATCTTATTTTTATACTTAATTTAGTATATATTAAGAATATTTAAAGGTTTTATTAAGTATAAATATTCAGAAATATTGCCAAAAACATTGCATTTCAAACGGCATATCAGATCCAGGTTATATTCTTTGCAACGTACATTGTTCTGATAACATGCTTCCGCAAAGTTATTGTTATAAGCGTTAAAGGGTGAGATTTATATTGAAGTTAGAATTAAAGAAACGTTAAAATATAAAATCAAAAATATAGCAAAAATATATGGACATATTATTAATTCTTGAATGTACTTGTCTTCTTTTCTGAGAAATAAAATTAATATAACAATCTTTAAATACAATTAAAAATCATCAAAAATCAGATGGTTAAAAAGAGCGTGGTGGATTACTTAAAGAGCCAGCTGCAGAAAGGCTATGATATTTCTACAATTAGAAATGTTATGCTGCGCTACGGCTACACAAACCAGGATATTGATGAAGCAGTAAAGGAGTTATACCATCCAACCATCAGGCATGAAATCCATTTTTCAGCAACGGCAGTTATTGTTATTTTGGTTGTGTGTACGTCAGCGCTTGCAGGTTCCTATTTTATTTTTCGCACTCCAAAAGGTCCGGAGCAGCTTCTTGACCTTAGCCTCGAGCCTGTGAAGACAACAGCATTTCCGGGGGGAGAAATCAGATTCATAAAATCACTTTCTAACCTTGGCTCTTCAATAAGATATGATGTTACAATAAAGCAGGAAATCCTTGATACAAAAACTTATAATCCAATAACAGAAAAAACAGAAACAAGGGCCATAGAAACTTTTGGATCAACTACCACGAGCATTATAATTCCTGCCGAAACAAAGCCCGGAAACTATTTGCTGAGAGCAATCGTTGAATATGGTGACAAAAAGGCAGTTGCAACCCTGCCTGTCAAGGTGCTTTCAACTAGTAATTTGCCTTCTTGCTTTGACGGAATAAAAAACCAGAATGAAGAAGATGTAGATTGCGGAGGCGTCTGCAGCTCCTGCGAAACATCAAGACTTGACTGTGATGACAAAAACCCCTGCACAAATGATATTGCAGAAAACGGCAAATGCATTAGCACTCCAATTGTGCCATGCTGCGGAAACGGAATCTGCGAGGAAAATGAAAAGGGAACTTGCAATGACTGCCATAATGATAATAGCGGACCGCAACCTGTTGCGACCATTGATGAAATAAGGGAAACTGCAAAAACAAACCCCGAAAAGGCAATGCAGCAGTGCAGTGCAATTGACATTGCTGACTTGAAAGACACTTGCATCACCAAAATCGGCGAAGTCCAGAGAAACAAGAATTATTGCCTGCAGATAAATAGCCCAAAAATAAAGGATATATGCTACTCAAATATTGCAAATGCCCTCAATGATAATTTAATCTGTCAGGCAATATTAAATAACGGAACAAAGGATGCATGCTATATGAATTTTATGCTTGGCAACAAGGATTTCAGCCTATGCGACATGTTGGCAAACAAGCAGTTAAGGCAGCAATGTGAGTATCTAAAGCAGGCAAAGGCTGTAACTTTAGGATCAAACCAAAATGTTTCAGCTACTGAATAAAATAAAAAGATTTAAATACAAGCTCAACATAAATATGCTTCTAAATGGCAAATAACAATTGGATGGGAATTAGTATTCTGAATATTATTAGGCCTGTCCACACACTTTCAGTGGTGCTGTGTTAATTGCCGATTTTAACCTTACTTTTTTTCTAAAAATTTTGGAGGTGATAAAATTGGTACAAAAAGCAAAACTAAACTCTGCGGAACGCGAAAAATTCGTGAGCGGCTACAATAGCTACTTCAAGTTCGTAGAAGGCTTGATGGCTGTTGATTTCAACAACCGCAGTGAAGAAGCTGAATACAAGTAAAATCATGGATATTCACAAATATTTAAATATACGCTGGATTTCCAGACATACCATGATTAGGGAAGATTATTATAGTTATGACTATTGTTGATAGAGTTCTTTCATTGATTTAGATTTCAGGATATACCTCCTAAAAATATTTATTCAAATTGTTTTTTTCGTAAAATTTGTGTTTTCCAAAAAATGGGTTTTATTATGAAAACAAAATATTGTATTCAAATATTGTATTCAAAAATTGAATTTTTATGAATTGATAGGAATAATTTTAGGAGATGGGTGCATATACCATTACCCCACTAAAGGCATATACGGGCTTGAAATTTCAGGAAATGCTGACGAAGATCAAGAATACTTTTTGAAAATTTCAAGTTTTATTGAAAATTTAATAGGGGGAAAACCCAGAATAACCACAAAAATTCAAAAACTTGGCAAAAGTTTAAAATTGGTTGTTTACAGCAAAGAGTTTGCTGAGTACTTTATTAATGACGTAGGAATTACATGCCAAAATAAAACTTTTGAAGCAGTTATCCCTCAAGAATTTTTAGATTGGATATGCAGTAAACATATAATTAGGGGCCTTTTTGAAACTGATGGCTCATTATATTTTTCAAGAGTTAGGGGGTTCCATGTTATCCCGGAGTTGAAATTAAAACTTCAAGCAAAGAACTTGCTACTCAGATTAAAGCTATTTTAGAGCAAAAGTCTTTTAAACCACATAAAAGGACTAATAAATCTGATAGTACGATTGGAGTGTATATAAGTGGTCAAAAAATGCTGGAAAAGTGGATTCAAGAAATTGGATTTGGAAGTAACAAAAGCTTAAGTAAGTTTTTGGTCTGGAAGAAATTAGGTTATTACATGCCTAAGCTTTCGTTCAAAAATAGGATAAGACTATTGAATAATAAAAATCACGCGAGGGTGCCCAAGCGGCTAATTGTTACAGCGTATTGTACAAGTCGATAGGGGAGCGGCTGCAAAGCAGCCATTTGAGCCAGAGAATTCTGGCGATGAAATGTTGCACAATTCCCGCTTTATCATGGGTTCGAGTCCCATCCCTCGCTCTTTTTTTATTTTAATATGCAATATTATGGCAAAACTTTATTCAAAATTAGCTAGGGTGTATCATGAAATGTACCAGTCTATTTTCAACTACAAGAAAGAATACAAGTTTTATGATAAATTATTAAAAAAATACAAATGCAAAAAAATACTTGAAATTGGATGCGGCAGCGGCAATCTTGCGCCATTTTTTCTTAAAGGCGGCTATGATTATATTGGGCTGGACATATCAAATGATATGATTAAAATTGCCAAAGAAGTAGAGCCAAAGGCAATATTCATCACAGGGGATATGAGAAATTTAATGCTAAATAAAAAATTTGACTCTATTTTAATAACAGGAAGAAGTTTTACCTATTTGGTCCAGAACAGAGAGATTATGAAAACTCTTCAGTCTGCCCATAAATGTTTAAAACATGGATGAATATTAATTTTTGATAATTTTGACGCAGAAAAAATATTTGGAAATTTTAAAGGAAGGCCCATACAGCGTGCAAAATATAAAAATAGATCTTTCAAACGAGTCAATAAAACTTCATTGAATTTAAAAACCGGATGGACTTGGAATTGGCATGCAACTTATCACATTAAGGAAAATGGAAAAACAAACATGATAAAAAATGAGTCTGTTTTAAGAGCTTTTACAGAAGATGAATTAAAATTATTTCTAAAGATTAATAAATTTAAGGTGCAAGATGTAATGAAAGATGATTTTTCAATAACAATAGTTGCAGACAAATTCCAATAAAATGCCATTAAGATTATACAACACATTAACCAGAAAAAAGGAAATCTTCAAGCCTATTGATAAAAACCTTGTTAAATTCTATTCATGCGGTCCGACAGTCTATGACTATGCCCACATCGGCAACTTTAGGGCTTATGTTTGCAGTGATATCCTTAAAAGATATCTGAAATATTCCGGATACAAAGTAAAGCATGTAATGAACATAACCGATGTTGATGACAAGACAATCAAAAGAGCCAACGAAGAAAAAATTTCCCTGAAAGACTACACAAAAAAATATGAAAATGCCTTCTTTGAGGATTTGGAAAAATTAAACATAGAAAAAGCCGATTTTTTTCCAAGGGCTACAGAGCATATCAGCGAGATGGTGGAGATAATAAAGAATCTGCTGAATAAAAAAGTAGGGTACAAAAGCGAGGACGGCAGCATTTATTTTGACATTTCAAAATTCAAGAGCTACGGAAAACTGTCTCATACAAAAGTCACGGAATTGATGAAAGGCGCGAGGGTAAGCCAGGATTCCTATGATAAGGAAGAAGCAAAGGATTTTGCATTATGGAAGGCTTACCATAATGAAGACGGCGATGTTTTCTGGGAAAGGGAAATAGGAAAAGGGCGTCCGGGATGGCACATAGAATGCTCTGCAATGTCGATGAAATATCTGGGCGAGCATTTTGACATTCATTCCGGTGGAATTGACTTGATTTTCCCCCATCACGAAAACGAGATTGCCCAAAGCGAGGCTTTTACAAAGAAAAAGTTTGTAAATTACTGGTTCCACAACGAGCATCTGCAGGTGAACGGGCAAAAAATGTCCAAGTCACTTGGAAATTTTTTCACGCTTCGCGATTTGTTAAATAAAAATCATAATGCCAAGGCTATAAGGTACCTTTTACTGTCTGCCCATTACAGAATGCAGCTGAATTTTACTGAAGAGTCTGTAAAAGCTGCAGAGCACACAGTGCAGAGATTAAATGATTTTATTATGAATTTAAAATCAATAAAAGATACACAAATAAAAAATCCCGTTAAAAATGACGGAATAAAAAAATTAATTGCCGAAGCAAAAAAAGATTTTGAGAAAAGCATGGACGATGATTTGAACATATCAAATGCACTTGCGGTGATTTTTGATTTTGTGAAAGAAATAAACACATTAGTAATGAAAAATAAAGTTGGAAAAAGTGATGCAGAAAAAATAATAAAATTTATGAATGACATTGATGGAGTTCTAGGTGTTCTTGAAGAGAATGAGGAAAAATTAAGCAAAGAAATAAAAAATCTTGTTGATGAAAGGGAAAAAGCAAGAAAGGAAAAGGATTTTGCAAAATCCGACAAAATTAGAAATGAATTAAAGGAAAAAGGGATAATTCTGGAGGATACTAAAGATGGCGTTAGGTGGAAAAATATAAAATAATATCAAATGAATATTTTTTATTTGCCTATCCATGCATGGCTCTTTATACCATAACGATTAATTGCTTGAACCAATCCTTTAAATCCAGTCCTTGACAGGAGGTAATCTGTGTTCGGGGTTCCATTACTCTTAACAGAGTCCATGATTGCAACAAAAATATCCCTGGCCTTCTGAGGAGTTTTTCCATATTGCCCCTTCAAGCCATAAAATAACGCCAAATTTCCAGCTGCTCTTGCAAAATCAGCCCCGTCTTGCGGGGTAGCGCCATATTTCGCAAAAAAATCATTTCGTTCTCTTCCGTCGGGAAACCCAAAATAATCCAAAACTAGGTTTGTATGATGAGGAATAAAAGATGAAGTGCTGCCTTTTTCATTCTGTTGATCATTTACAATGTCCCTTAGCGACCTTCCCCGCAATGTACTAAAGGTATGATTGCCCAGCCCAGGTCTTTTATAATGTTTACCTAAAGGTCTGTAATGTCCTATTCTGTTAAATTTGAATCTCATCCCCCTTTGGTAAGAACTCTCTCTCATAATGTATGTATGCGACATTCTTAATCAGGTATTTAATGGCTGATATTTAAATTTTTTCAAAACTCCACCACAATCTCCAAGTCTGTCTCGGGCTTATTTCCTCTTGTCGGCTCGAATACGACGAATTCCGCACTTGTTGCAGCTTTTATATCCATTTCAACCTCATCAAAATCCTTTTCCTCAATTTTTGCCGTGAGTGTAAGCTTTTTAACCGGCGTTTGGAGTGACACGTTCTTCTCGGATTTTTTCTTTCTCACAAACTCCACTACATTTACAGCGAAGTCTCCAACATGCTCTGCGTGCTCGTCATTCAAATCAAGATTTGGCCATTTTGTTAGGTGAATTGATTTTGTTTTCTCGTGCTTTTTGTAATATAGCTGGTACAATTCTTCTGTTATAAACGGCATTATAGGGGCCATTAATTTTACAATTGCAAGAAGTGCGTGGTACAGCCCGTATTGCGCTGACATCTTTGCTTCTTTCCCCCTTTGGTCTGCATTGTACATTCTGCCTTTTATAATCTCCAGATAATTATCGCAGAAAGTGTGCCAGAAAAATGTCTCTGTCTCGAGCTTTGTATGCGAGTATTCATAATTAATGAAATTTTCAGTTGATGCCTTCGAAACTTTGCTTATTTTTGAAAGAATCCATTTGTCCATCATTTCAAGTTTTGCAGGCTCTTCGCCATTGTAATCTGCCAAGTGCATGAAAGCAAACTTCGATGCATTCCAAATTTTTGTAATAAATTTGTTCCCTGTAACAAGGTCCTTTTCCATGAAAGGAAGATCATCTCCCAATCTTGAGCCCGCTGCCCAGAACCTTAACGAGTCTGCTGAATATTTTTTTATCATATTTATAGGATCAATAACATTGCCCTTGCTCTTGCTCATCTTCTTGCCGTGAGGGTCAAGTGCCCATCCGGAAATCATGACGTTATGCCATGGAACATTTTTGCGGTGAAAATAGCTTTTAACGACAGTGTTAAAAAGCCAGAAAGTTATTATGTCATGTGCCTGGGGCCTTAAGCTCATAGGGTGGAGTTTTTTGAAAATTGGCCTGTCCCTGAAAAGCTCAATTGCAATGTCCGGAGTCAATGAAGAAGTTGCCCATGTGTCAAGAACATCTTTTTCGCCAACAAATTCGCTTGAACCGCACTTGCATTTGTGCAAAGGCTTATCGACAAGAGGATCTACGGGCAGCTGCTTTTCATCTGCAACAAGAATCTCGCTGCATTTCTTGCAGAACCATACAGGAATCGGGACTCCAAAATGCCTCTGCCTTGAAATGTTCCAGTCCCACTTCAATCCCAAAATCCAGTTTTCATATCTTGATCGCATGTGCTCGGGATAAAATTTTATTTTTCTGCCATAATTTATGAAATCTTCTTTCAGGTCAAGGTATTTTATGAACCATTGGTCTGTTGTCAGGATTTCAATGTCCGTCTCGCATCTTTCATGAACATTTACAACATGCCTGATAGGCTCGATTTTTGCAATTCTTTTCTCATCTTCTAAGGCTTGGATTACAGCTTCCCTTGCTTTTTTTACATGAAGTCCCTTGAATTTTCCTGCTTTTTCATTCAAAGTCCCGTCCTTGTTCAATATTTCAATAGGCTCGATGTTGAATTCTTCCATCCATTTCACATCGTCCATGTCTCCGAAAGTGCAGTGATAAACAATTCCTGAGCCGAATTCCATATCCACGTCATTGTTCGCTTCTATTTTCACTTCGCGGCTTGAAAATGGAATTTTTGCTTTTGCCCCTATGAATTTTTTGAATCTTTTATCATCAGGATGAATGTGGACTGCAACGCATGCAGGCAATAATTCAGGCCTTGTGGTTGCAATTGTAATCTGTTCGTTTAATGTCGTGTCAAACTTCATGTAGACAAGCCTGCTGTCACGCTCGCTGTCCTTCATTTCAACCTGGGCTATCGCAGTCTGGCATTCCGGGCACCAGACAAATGGCGCTCTTTTCTTGTATATTCTTCCCTTCCCATATAAGTCTATGAAAGAGCGCTGAGATATTTTTTGTGAATGCTCGTTTATTGTGGAATAAAATATGTCAAAATCCGCGCTCACGCCAATTCTTTTCCAGTCTTTGACAAAATCACTCCTTATTTCCTCAACGGTTGTGTAGCACAATTTTACAAATTCCTGCCTGGGCATGAACTGCCCTTTCACATTCTTCATCTTTTCTATCATTCTCTCTGTAGCCAGGCCGTTGTCGTCCACTCCAAACGGGTAGAAAATATTTTTTCCGAGCATTCTCTGGAACCTTGCAACAAAATCCTGCTGCGAATAAGAAAAAGAATGGCCAAGATGCATCTTGCCGCTTACTGTCGGAGGCGGGGTGTCTATGGAATAAATTTCAGCCTTGCCTTCAGGGTCAAAAGCATAAATCTTTTCTTTTTCCCAGAACTCAAGCCATTTTTTCTCGGACTCCTCGGCATTATAATTTTTAGGAAGCTCCATTTTACAGAATAGTTTTCATCCAGTATTTAAAAGTTTAATGATTGGAACTTGGCTTGCTCTTATTAGCTGAGAAGTGATTCCATCCAATCATCCCATTTTCCAGCACTATCGCCTTGTATCCGGACGACTCAAGAATTTCGCAGGCCGGCTGTGCAGTTACTCCTGCATTGCAGACAACGACAATTTTTTTGTCTTTTGGAAGTTTATCCAATTTTTTCTTGACTAAGCCATAATCACCATTATGGATATCTGAATAAACATCAATATTTGCGCTCCCTTCTATGTGGTTTTTGTTAAACGAATCCATATCCCTAATATCAAGAACCAAAATTGACTTATCATTCGCTTCTGCAAGTTCTTTTGGAGTTAGGAATTTCATTTTACTATGTAACTCTCATTTACTTTTAAATTTTTTCATTGCATATGCTGAAATGCCCAACAATACAATGATTGCTGCAGCAAAGTATATTGTTCCAGTTGCTCCTGTTGCATCCACTACCCTGCCAGTAATGGAGCTTAAAATCCCTTGTTCAGCTTTTTGTTTTTCCTGCGAGCTGGTTTTTACCCCAGTATTATTAATTGCAGTAGAATTTTCCTGTACAATTTCAATAGGCTTTGAAGCTTGTAATTCAGATTTAGATTCACATGCCAGGCTTACATCTGGAGTTTTTGCTTCGTCGGGGCATTTGGAATCCTGAGAGTGCTGCGGTACCTTAACAAAATTGCATTGCCTTGTTTTAATTGATTTAATACATTCCGACCAATCATCGCATTTCCAATCATGATTGCAAACATATCCTGCTGCGCCGCCTCCCCCTCCGCCGCCTCCGGAACTGCCGCCGCCTCCTGATGAGCTTGAGCTGCTGCCTGATCCTTCTGACGGCCTTGTGTAAGAAATCTGCCTTATTCCGGAATTTCTTAACCCAGCAATCTTATAAACTGTATCCTGCAAGGCACATGTATATCCATTTGTTAAAACTTCATCGCATGGGAGTTTTGTCTCGTCAGAACCTGAGCAGCCAGATGTAATCTCCGATATGTAGCTTATTTCAGCATCTTTAATGCACAAAGAATTAAAGGTTGTATTTGTCCTGTTGAGGTAAATTGTCTTTGTCCTGCCCTGTGAAAGATTTATGCCGCTTATCAAAATGCTGTTGCTTCCGCTGATTATTGTCCTGTTTATTTTGAGATTGACAAAATTGAATTTAGTGGTGTTTGTAAAATTATAATCAAACTCAACAACTGTGTTGCTACCTTCAGTAAAATTAATTTTGCCCAATCCTATAATTGCTGAGCTGGAATTAAAGGTAACATTGTTTACAATCAGGTTAAGATTTGCAATTGTTGTCACAATGTCGCTTAGGTTTCCGACAATGGTGTCATTAGCGCCATTTGGCTTGTCAATAACTGAGATAAGAATATTTTGTGATGCTGTGCCCCCGTGGCCGTCATTGACCGTTACTGCTGCAGTATAATTTCTTGCATCTGAATAGGAAGTTTGCCATTTTCCCGAGCTGTTTAATGGCGATGCGTATGAAAAATTCAAGTCATCGCCATCTACATCTGTTGCAGAAACGTTCCCTGTTGCATTTATGTCAACTAAATCTGACTCATTTATTATAATATTAGGAACAGGATTCAGGATGGGGGCGTCATTGGCTGGAGTAACATTAACCAGAAGGCTCCCATTCACATTATACTGGCCGTCGCTTGCAATAATTGTAACATTGGCAATACCGTTCCAATTGAGTGAAGAGTTAAATTTTATTGTGGTATTTTTATAGATTGTCGCATTTACATTAGTGTCATTAGAGCTTGCGCCGTAAATTAAAGTTGCATTATCAACATCTGTAAAATAAAGGCTCAAATTTAAAGTGTCATTGTAGCTGTCTTCAGGAAATTTTGTAGTTGGCAAGGGGATTGTAAGATTAGGGGCATCATTTACATTAATTACCTGCAATACAAATGTTTGGTTTGCAGATAAATTTCCGTCGTCAGCCGTTATGGTTAGCAAATTATTTCCAACATTAGGATTCCCCGGAACCCAGAAAATTATTCCTGTTGTTGAGTTTATGGTCATTCCATTTGGATTTATGAGAAGTGAAAAATTTAATATGTCATTGTCAGCATCAGTTGCATTGAAGTCATAGCTATAGGCTGACTTTTCAAGCGTGGAATTTACAAAAGTTGCATTAATTTTCGGCCTGCTGTCATATATAAATTTGTAAAGTTTGGAATTAAGGTTTGATGCGCTGTCATTTGCGTAAACAGTAATTGAATATTCTGCCTTAGACCAGCCGCTTGTATTGATATTGTAAGGTGAATTCAATGAAATATTATTGCTTACATTGTTATACCACACAATAACTGGAGTTGAGTCAGTAATATTATAGCTTATATTGGTTCCAATTTCCTGCACAGAATTGTTAGAAATCAAAGTCAATGTTATATTTGGTGGAATTGTGTCAACAGTAAATGAGATTGTTTTATTCGCCAAGTTGTTCAGAAAATCATAAACAAGCAATGTCAGCGCGTGAAGGCCATCTGAAAGCGAGCTTAATGTCTGGTTATAAGCGCTGCAGTTTGAGCAGAAATTCATAAATTGATTATCCAAAGAGCCGTTTATCCATTTAGCCGATTCATTTACCGAAATGTTTAGTTGCACAAAGTTTGAATTATAATATGAATTGTTTATAGGAGAATTAACTGTAAAATTTGGGGAAGTGATGTCAACCGATATCAAAGCTGATGATGACAGGTTAAAATTATTGCTGGCATCGCTGCAATTGACGTAAATGCTGTAAACCCCGTCAGCTAAAGAGACTGCAGTCGAATATTGGGTATTATTGTACACTGAATCAATGAATGTGGCTGTGCCATTGGCATATCTATAGCAGTCAGTATATGAATTGAAATTGTCAGATGCTATAAATGAGAGATTGATGCTTCCCGAGAACGTTGAATTTGACGGGCTTAGTAATTGAACTGAAGGTTTTATTGTGTCGTTAATTTTTTGCGAGATTGAAAAAGATGAGGTAACGGCATATCGCGCATTGCCATATGACCCTAAGCTTACCGGAACTATTCTCATCAGCCACAATCCATTTTCAGGATTCTCTATTGTTATGTTTTCATGGGTTGTATTAACGCTTGTGGAATTGGCTTTTAAGTTCCCTGATGTGTTGTACAAATAAATATCAAGATTTTGAGATGTTGAATTCCAGTCGAGATTTAGTTTTAATGGAGACGAGCCCGTAACATTTATCTGATGAAAAATTATCCCTGTTGTTGAATTTGTTTTGAAATAAAGCTGCTCACTCGGCAAATAGTTTGATGCAATTGCATATTTTTGGGAGCCGTTGACAGTGTATGGGGAAACAATTATTTTCCACCAGCCGTATAATTTGGCTTTTGAAAGGTTCACCCAGACCGTCTCGTCGGTGTTGTAAACAGAATTTGATGCAGCGTAAGTGCTTTTTGTAAATCCTGAAGGATCGTATAGGTACATGTCAACATCATTATGCACGCTTGAATTTTCCGGCCAGTACAAAGTGACCCTTATCTCCGTGCTTCCGTTCGGGACATAAATATTATGAGCCCTGTCAATTACTGATATATTGCCCAGGTTCGTGAAATTAATTTCATTAAATCCCCTTGATGCATTTATTCTGCCTGCCCCATAATCATTGTCCTTGGCAAAAACGCCATAATCATAGACGCTGTCCATCAATAAGGCTTTCATTTCTTCCGGAGTCAAATTAGGCCGTGCCTGAAGCAACAATGCCGCAAGGCCTGCAACCATTGGAGTAGCCATGCTGGTGCCGCCTAAATCTACAAATCCCCCTGTATGTTTTACAGAAGTAATTTGAGCGCCTGGTGCCAAAACATCAGGCTTGATTCTTTGGTCATCTGTAGGGCCGCGGCTGCTGAAGCATGCAAGCTTGTCTGCAGCTGTTGAGCTATCTGTGCATCCCGACCAGGACACACTGCCGTAGCTTTTTTTGTAAGTAGCTCCGACAGTTATACCCTTATGTGCGCAACCCGGACAAGCCAAAGTGCCTCCACTCGGACCGGAATTGCCTGCTGCAACCGTGATTATTTTTCCCTGATCAACTGCTAAATCAATATATTGTGAAAGCGCATCTGTTCCGTCAATCGGCGAGGAAGTGCTGCCGAAGCTCATAGTCAGAATGCTTGCATTTTGAGCAATACACCAGTCTATTCCGCCAATTATCCATGAATCCAACCCTCCCCCTGAATCATTCAAAACTTTTGCATTCAATAATGAAGCCCCAAATGCAATTCCCCTGTAAGTCTCATTGGTGCTCGCAACAATTCCAGCTATATGAGAGCCGTGACCATAAATATCATTTGCACCGCTGCTGCTCCCAGTAAAATCAGATTCAGCAATTATATTTCCATTAAAAGCCGGATGTGTTTTGTTGATGCCTGTATCAAGAACACAAACTTTAATGCCGCTGCCGTTATAGCTGCTGTTCCAAATAAAATTTGCCCCTATTAAAGGAGCCGATACATCAAGAAATGCCTTATTCACTTTATTTATCCAGACTTTTTTCACATTTTGCAGGTTTTCAAGCTCTGCAATTCTGTTTTTTGAAATTTTTATAGATTGCAGCCTGCCATGTTGGAATTTTTTAATGTTATTATCTGTGGATAAAGACTTAATTTCATTGCCTACATCATCTGCCTCCACAATAACATTTATTTCTTCATCATCGGTTGAATAAACAGCAGAATCTATTTTTTCATGCAAGTTTTGCTGCTTGCCTGAATTTGAGGCTGAATTAAAACTTTTAATTCCGGCTTTTAGGCTATCTTGATTTATTTGCGTGTCTTTGGTATTTTTGTCTTTGCCAATAAATTCACCGGATTTTTCTGCGTAAGCCAAAGGCAGCAAAATTACAAGAATAAAAAACAGCATTGCTTTCTTCCCATGCCTTTTTTTGTAAACTAAATACAAAATAAAAATTCCAATAAGTACCAAAACAATCGAAAAAATATATTTCACAATTAAATTTTCTTTTTTTCTTTCAGATGGTTTAACATCTGTATCGCTTAAGGATTTTTGAGCTTTGATTGAATCCAGTTTACTCGCAAAATCCATTTTTGCCAAATCATAAACTTTTCCTGCAGGAATTTCTATTTCATACCATGGCGCCAGTTGAAAGACGCGAGTTACATTCGCATCAATACTTTCCAGATTTTTTATGTCATTATCATTTAATCTGCCATTCGCAATCAGAATAAGGGATATTTTAGCGTTTTCTGACAATGTTGCCAGTTGATTCCGCAGTTCAGGTTCAATCTTGATGGAATTCATTTGAGAAGCATCTATCGCATAAGTGTAATTAGCCAAGACTAATAGCACTATCAATAAACAGATATTACTTCTTACCCCACCCACGTTTAATCTATTATCATGTAAAATCGTGCGTTTAAATATATTACTATAAAAGTTTTAGAAGCCAGCCATCATGTTTTAATTTGTCCCTTCAGCCATTCAACTTCTTCGTCCCCCAAATCCAATTCTTTGATTATGCCAGTCCTCATTTTCTGGTTCTTAAAAATCAGGGGCAAATAAGGCATTGTGCTTTTTAGAATCTCTTTTTTTGATGTGTGTGTTTTGGATGCAATTTTTTCCGCAATTGCTTTTTTCTTCGCCAGTTTCTGGTTTGCCCACCATATTTTTAAAATTCTGCCGGTCGGCTTGTATTGCACAAGATTTTTGTATTTCTCATCCTTTGCAGAAGCAATTCCGGCTGTTATTAGCGCATTGATGTAAATCAAAAACCTGTAATGCTGCCATCGCCTTATTCTTCTGTTGAAGACATCGGCTTTGCTTAGCATCTCGTATGCTTTTGCAAGCTCATTAGGCTTCGTGTACTCTTTTGGCAGGTTTTCGTCAAGCCACAGCATTTGCTCGTTCAAATCCTCATCGACATTCTCAAATGCGGAAATTGCTATTTTCAAATCTGTTGTCTTGAATATCCTGTTTAATGCAGTCATTATATTGTCTGTTTTGTTTCTGTCTGTTAATTCAGTAAGGCCTTCTATTGTAAGATTCTTGTTAATCTGGGTTAAGCTCTGCAAGTCATTTATTGCAGCCCGCGCGTCGCCCCCTGACATTCTTGCAAGAGACTTAAGCGCATTCTCGTCAAATTTTATGCTTTCGCTCTCGCATATTTTTTTCAATATATTAAATACTGAGAGGTGATCCAGCTCAAAAAACTCCACCATATTTGACTTGCTTCTCAAAGAGCTGAACTTGTTATCGAAAGGGTTTGTTGCAGTCATAATGACTGGATAGCTTGAGACGGCAATGAGCTTCTGGATTGCCTGAATTCCGCCCCTGTCCTGATGCCCCGACAGGCCGTCAATTTCATCTATCAGAATTATCTTGCCATGGGAAAAAAGGCTTCTTTGCCTTATGGCATTGCCGACCCTCAATTCTATCTGCTCGGTGTTCCTGAAATCAGAAGCGTTGACTTCTAAAATTTCGCAGCCAAGCTCATTTGAAATCGCATGCACTGCGCATGTTTTTCCAGTTCCGCTCGGGCCGTAAATCAATGCAGAATTCTTTTTTTCTTTTGCAAAGTTGATTATGAAATGCTTGAGCTTTTTTAGCGGCTCATCCTGCCCAAAAATCTCTTTTGTGCTTTTCGGGATATGCCTGTTGATTAATGGCTGCATGTAAAAAAGAATTGTTTCAGGATTTATTAATCATTTGATTTATCATTTGGGCTTGTATGAGTCTAATTTCGCCCTTGTATCAACTATATATTGGTAGATTTCATGAGTTATGTAGCCAATGGAATCAAGCGCTTTCTGCTCATCTAAGCTTTTTGTCATAGTGCAATAGAATATCCTTGAATCTTGTATATACATTATTCCGCAGTCGTGAAAATACCTGTTGCTGTTGTAATAGTTTACTCCAAATTTATTCGCAATTTTTACCTCAGAAGGAATATCGGCAATTTTGTTTATGTCAAACTCCGTGTCTGTAAGAAGGGACAATAGGTATTCTGAGTGTTCCTGGTCAAGCACAGACGAGAAATACAGGCTTGAGAACAATGTTGATATTGCTTTAGTGCTGATTAGGTCTGGCTGCTTGTTTTTGCCGATTACGCTCATATCCAATCCGTAATAATCCAATGTAAACTGCAAATCCTCCAAATCAACATAATGCAGCAAAACCCTCAATGCAGTGTTGTCAGAATTCTTCAGCATTTTTTCAAGGACAACCTTTAAGGGAAGCTCTTTTTCAGGTGTCTTGTAAAGGTCGCCTGAGCTGTTTGTCCTGTCTGCATCCAGGATTTTGACTTTTGTGTAAAAGCTCAAATTGCCGCTTTCTATGCCTCTCATTATAAGGATTGCCACAGGCAGCTTGTTCAGGCTGGCAGGGAAGAATCCTGATTTTTCATTAATTCCCAAGAAAGCGCCGTTGCGAAAATTCTCGACGTATACTGATCCATTTATGTTATTTTTTTGTATGTAATCTATCAGCTTTTGCTTTAAAGGCTTGAAGTTGGCTATCAAATGGTTTTTTGGCTCAAGTATCTTGGAATAAATTCTTGGCGACAAAAAGCCATCGTTAATTTTTTGCTTAATTATTTTATCATTCATTGCATATTGAACAACAACCCCTAAGAGAATTAGAATAATAACAGCTTCCAAGATTGCCAG
>CAYNCK010000081.1:0-36508 GCA_964396095.1 uncultured Methanosarcinales archaeon | reverse complement strand
ATGGAGAAATTATAGTCAAAGATGGGCTTCTTAAGACTGGTAGATACAAAGTTAAAATTGATGGTCAAGAATTATTTAAGTTATGTTCATATTTTAAAAATAAAAAAATGATTGATTGGATGTGAATCATAAATAAAATTTATCTCGTCACTTCAAACTTCTTTATAGTCTCTGACAATTTTTTAAGCTTTGAATCTTTTTCAATTGCTTCTCTCACCGGTTTTATCATTTCATTTATGTAAAAGAAAACTGATGATTTCAAGTCAGCAGGATGAATCTTTCCTTCCCTGAATAATTTTTCAAGCTCATTATAATTTTCAACAACCAAATCCCCTCCAAACTTTTCAGGCCTTTTGATTTCCATTGTGTTGAATTTTTCAAAAATAAGGTATTTTGAATATTCCATCATTGGATTTTCTTCAACAACCTTTGCAGGGCAGTATGCTTTGTTGATTTTTCTTTTTATGTCTTCTTCTGATTCATTCATGAATATTGCTGAATCCGGCTTTGACTTTGACATTTTCAGGTCTATTATTCTGTCTTCTATATCTTTTCTTGGCGGCTCTCCAAGCCCCATCAGCATGTGGTGTGAGACAACTACAGGCTTCCAGTATCCAAGTGGAGTTCCTATCTCCCTTGCCAAAACGTTGACTTTTCTCTGGTCCATTCCCAATTGCGTTATATCGGCTTTTAACTGGAAAATGTCAGCGCACTGCATGCATGGATACAATATCTGTGAAGCCTGCTGGATATCTGATTCTTTTCTGCCCATTATCTGGCCCGTCCTAATTATTCTTTTTACAGTTGAGTTCCTTGCCACCTGCATTACTTTCTTCCAGTATTCGGGCTCTTTCACAAATTCGTTTGCCCAGATGAATTCAACATTTTTTAGGTCCATCCCACAATGCTGCCAGATTTCTATCATGTACTTGCCAACCATCTGTATTTTTTCCAAGTCACCTGACATCTTGTTATTTGCCCAGGCATGCCAGTCTGCAATTAGCATCTTAAATTTGCAGCCCGCCTTGGTCATCTTGTTGATATTGATGGCCCTAAGAATGCCCTGAGCGAGATGGATTCCGGTTCCTGAAGGCTCAAACCCGTCATAGGCAATGGGATGGTCTTTAGATTTCAATAGATTAAGAAGACCTTCTTCAGTAACTATCTCCTCTCCAACCTGCCTTATAAGCTCCAGCCTGCTTTCAACGTCCATAAGGAATTAATTTTTATATTGGTATATAAAGTTTTAGATTGGAATTGTTATTTTATTGAATTTTATTTGAGGGTTATTTTTTGAAAATTTATTTATTGTTTTTAGTTTATTGGAATGCGCCAATTGTCCAGCGCAAGAAGGAAGAAATGTAATAGCTAAAGGAAACTTGAACTAAACTTTTTTTAATACGTTCGCTTCGCTCACAATAGTTGGTACTCGGCTTCGCTGTCTGCCACACACTCAGACTCGCCTATTTATTATTCTTGTTTAAAATTACTTCAGTTTTTTTATTTGCTCTGGTTAAGAGCATCTGCGCAGTTATTCCAAGAGAGACTCCAAGCAATTCCAGGCCAAAGAAGATAATCATGCTGAAAGGAAGGTTGCTCACGTAAACATTCATAGAGCCTGTGTTTGAGATTACATTTGCAGTAGGCATTATGCTTGCAGGGGCGCCATTATCCCCATAAATCGGCAGCATGAAGTAAACAAACAAGGCAACAATTGCGCCGATGTAAGCTCCCTCTTTCATAGGTTTATCTATTTAAAAGGTCATTAAAATAGTTTTCTATTTGGATTATTTTTAAGTTTAATTTTAATGTGGATGAAATTCATTTTTCAATCCTCCACATTAACCTAACAAAACAAAAATTTAATTCAAATTCAAAGAATTTAGTTTTCATTTATTTGGGCACATCCAATAATATCTTAGCACAACTAATATATAAAGGTGTAGGTTACTCAAACCATTCTTGATTTATTTACCACTGGACATCTCCGCGCAAACTATTTAAACCAATTATGCCGTTGAAATCAGATGAAACTCTCTGTCACTTTGCTTTCGTCCTATCTTTATTGCTCACGAAAGCTGTTTCTTCAGCAGGTGCTGAATCTTGAAGAGCCTCCAAAAGAAAGCCTTGTCATGGGCTCTGTAAGGCATGAAACATATGACAAGATTAACAAGAATGAAGAGGAACTGGTAACTTCAATCACAAAAAGAATTGATTTAGAGCAAATCCAAAGCATATACAAACAGAAATACCTGCAATTCCTGAGAAAAACTCTTGCAGACAACAAGAAAAGGCTTGACAGCGTCAATATCAACATGCTTGAAGCATACAGGAAATCATTTCCGTTCATTTTGGAAGAATCTTCAATAAGGGCAGCTAATATTCATAATTTCATAGAAGCAAACAATGTTTTTGGTGAAGAGTTATGGCAAAAGCTTACTCCAAAGATAATTTCAGAATTAAGGATAGAATCTGATGAGTTGAAATTAAAAGGCATTATTGACCAGGTTCATGTTTATGAAGCTGAATATGTGCCTTATGAGCTAAAAACAGGTAAAATGCCAAGGGATGGGGTTTGGCCAAGCCACAGGATCCAGATTGCAGCCTATTCGTTGCTTTTGCAGGAAAGGTTCAAAAAGCCGATAAAGGAAGGATTTGTTGTATACCTGGATACAAGAGAAAAAAGACATATTGCGATAAACCCTTTTATGAAGGAAGAAGTAAAGCAATTAGTAAATGACATTCTTGGCATGATTGAGAACTATAAATTGCCGGATTTCTGCAATAACGAAAACAAATGCAGGAAATGTGGCCTTAAACAAACATGCTATGATGAGGAAAAAGTGCAGGATTTGCTTAAAATAAAGGTTACAGCTGCCTGAATTCGATAAATTTAAATATAACTTGGTGTATAATCTTTTAGTATTGACTAGAGAGGGAAGAAAACATGCCTGAAGACGATAAAAAGTTCTCAAAACAATTGATTGGAAAGACAGTTGTAAGCAAAGCAGGAAAGCGCTTTGGAGAAGTCGGTGACATCATATTCGAGACACGAAGCGGTGAGCTAATTCACATGGTGCTTCACAACCCAACTTCATACACAGAGAAGCTTGAGCTTGAAAAAGACAAGGAAGGCCACATTCTAATACCATTCAGCGCAGTGATTGCTGTTGGTGACTTCATGGTCGTAGCTGAAGAAGATATTATTTAATGAATAAATCTGTTTTAAATTGGGAATTAATGTGGAAATTTATTGTTTTATTTCTTATTGGAGTTTTTTTATTGCTGATTGGAGTATTTAATTTCTATGGTTGGAATATGCAGGTAAGAATTGGAGCAGCTATTGTTGGTGTAATCCTTGTTATATTCGGATTGTGGAGAATTAAAGATAAATACAAAAATATATGAGAGATTAATCTAAATAAATTATTAAAATTTAACGATATATATATCAGAACTTATTTTAATGAATATATGAATAAAATTTTGTTGTTATCAATTTTGATTTTTGGAATTTTTGTTATTTCTGGTTGTAGCAAGGCAGTTATAGATTGCGGAACTGATACAACTTGTTTTATGAAAAACTTTAAAACATGTACGCCTTCAAAAGTATTGGGAGGGAGTACAGTAGTTAAAGGTGGTACTCCAAAATCTTGTCAAGTTTATTTTGAAGGTGATAATCCAACATACAAGGACGGAAAAATTGTTCAGGGAGAAAAAATGAGTATGGAATGTGAGGTTCCAGATACAAACATGTTTGAAGATGAGTTGTTTAATGGATTTACAATCTTAAAAATAGCCGATATATCTTCATGCAAGGGAACATTTTATGATTCACTGGTTCCTTCTTTGAATATTATGCATAAAACAGCGAATTCAAGTAAAAAAGCTTAAATACAAATAATCTTTCAAATACCTTTTTAAACGATATTTGATTTCTAAAGACATAAATGGAACTGCAAAATGCTCTTTGGACTGAGAAGTACAGGCCAAGTGATTTCTCTGAGATTAAAGGCCAGAAGGAGATAGTCAAGAGAGTTAAGGCTTTTGTTGAGCAGCAGAATCTTCCTCATTTACTATTTACGGGCCCTGCCGGTGTCGGAAAGACCAGCCTTTCTTTAGTCATAGCAAAAAAGATGTTCAAGGATGCATGGCACCAGAATTTTCTGGAATTAAACGCTTCTGATGAAAGGGGAATTGATGTTGTAAGGAACAAGGTCAAGGATTTTGCAAGGACAAGGGCAATTGGAAATGTTCCTTTTAAAATAATTTACTTGGATGAATGCGACGCATTGACAAGGGAAGCGCAGCAGGCTCTTAGGCGAACAATGGAAAATTACACCCAAACCTGCAGGTTTATTTTATCAGCAAATTATTCCTCAAAAATAATTGATCCGATCCAAAGCAGGTGCGTTGTCTTCAGGTTCAAGCAATTGGACAAGAAAGATATTTTTGCAATCATAGAAAAAGTTGCTGAGAGCGAAAAAATTAAAATTGATGAAGATGCAAAAGAAGCTTTGTATGAAGTTTCTGAAGGCGACTGCAGAAAACTGGAAAACATACTGCAAAGCTCAGGAGCTATAACAGATCACATCACAGAAGAGTTAGTGCATTCAATGGCATCGGTCGCAAAGCCAAAGGAAATAAAGGAAGTTTTGGAATTGGCATTAAACAACAAATTCATTGATGCAAGGAATAAATTGCTTGAACTGATGCTGAATTACGGATTGGCAGGAATTGACATAATAAAGCAGATTCAAAAGGAAATCCTGGATTTAAACACAGACAACAGGTCAAAGATGATTCTGATAGAGAAATGCGGCGAGATAGAGTTTAGGATGACAGAAGGCTCTGATGAGTTCGTGCAGCTGGAAGCTTTGCTGAGCCAGTTTGCATTGGTTGGAAATAAATAAGTTTTCTAGGGAAAGATTTAAAAGCTTTATTTACTTAGTTGAATAGTGTACGCGATGAACGGCTTGAACACCCTTTGAGGCGAAAGCCAATGATATGCGGATGTAACTGCTGAGCGTACACAATATATTTCTATTGCTTTGCAGCCTTCCACATAATCTCAAAATATTTCCTGTAACCGTCGGCTATGGGCTTGTTCTTTATGACAATTGCCAAAGGCTCTTCCTCTGAAAGAAGCAGAATTGCAACCTTGTCACCATAGATTCTCAATGCAGCCCTTGAGCTGTAATGCTCAGGCATGTACCTTATTTCACTGAGGGGCTTTTTCTGTACGGTGCTTCGGGAGGCTTCATCATAAATCAGCTTAGTCCATATCTTTGCTTTGACTCTTTTGTCTACAAAATGATTAAGGTAATGCTTGAGTATCCTCTCCAGCAGGTGCCCTGGCCCGTATCCTATATAATTCTTGCCTGTTCTTATTATATCTTCGTAAACTGTTTTTAGGCCTTCTGCTCCCTTGTAAAACCTAACATCATGCTTCTCCTGCATTCTTGTTTTCAATTCAAGCTCAGGCATTATTTTTGCAAACTCACCCTTTAAATTGTCCAGTTCAAACTTCTTTTCATCAATCAGCTCTAGAAACCTTCTCGGATTCACCGGAGAGAACAATTTTTTGTTGTTTACGCTTACAAAACTTATTAAGCCCTTTTCCATTAATCTTGAAATAGAGTCATATACATTTCTCCTGTGAATGCCGGATTTTTCTGTTATCTGGCCTGCCTGGGCAGTTCCCAAGTCAATCAGGGTAAGGTACACTTTGGTTTCGTTTGGAGTCAGCCCCAATGAGTAAAACAGGCGTATTTTCATACAATAAATTAACATTTCAGAGTTTTTAAATTTTATGGTGATTAAGTATCACCACATTTCTTTATATAGTTCAATAATCATATATTTTAGATATGAAAATGGGCAAAAAGGCAAAGGAAATTGAAATTGGCATAATTGAAGTAAACACAATGGAAGACTTCGAGGACAAGTAAAATGGAGGTGTTTAATCTCATATAAAAAGACCAATAAGTCCCAGGAAAAAGTGAATTAAAATAAAAAGCCAAAAAACTTGACTAAATCAAGAAAAACTGGCACGGAATAAAAATTCCAAAGCTAATCCACTGAAAAATCGGTACAAACCCGATAAAATCCTGGGGAATATTGGCCACATTTGATTATTCTTATGATTTTGAATTTTTTATTTGATATCTTGCATGCTTTTTCTATTTTATCAGCGGCTAAATTGAATTCATCCTCATGAAGGAAGTCATAGAAATGAATTATTCCGCCTTTTTTTATGTATTTTAACGCCAAAGCCAGAAAAATCTCCGCGCTTTTGGGCAATGGCATCAGAATCCTGTCAAATTTCTTGTTTAGCTTAGGGACTATTTTTTTAACATCCCCGCAGTATAATCTTATTTTATTTTCCAGCTTGTTTTTCTTTATATTTTCAAGCGCGTATTTGTGTGCTATTGGGTTTATCTCAATTCCGTAAACCTCTTTGCAGTTCGTGTTTTTAGCAATAACTAACGGATAAATGCCGGAGCCTGAAAACATTACAAGAACGGACTCATTTGGCTTAACTAATTCAGCAATTCTTTTTCTTTCTGTAGACATTCTTGCAGAGAAATAAACTTTTTCAACATTAAGCTTGATGAGAACATTATTTTCCCTGTGAGTCGTTTCCTTTCTGTTTTCTCCTGCAATCAGTTTAAGCTTTGCAAGCCTGAATTTTCCTGAATATTTCTTTGTTTTCTTGAGAATAGTCTTGATATGATGGTACTTTTCAAGTATGACATTTCCTATTTGCTTCTCTTTTTTAATTAACTCTTTTGGAAAATCAGAGAAAATTAAAATGTTTCCGACTACATCAAATGAAGTCGGGACTAATTCAAGCTCTTTTTTTGATAATTTATCTTTTAGGTAAAACTTTAGGTTTTGTTTCATCTTCTACCCAAAAAATTCTCCTAAACCTTTCTGGCTTTTTTGATTTGTATTCTTTGCAAGGTTTTGTATCTGGCTTTTTACCCTTTCCTCTGAAAAGTCGTGCTTGTCAACCAGTAATTTCATAATCTTATCTTCGTCAATGCTGTTCCATTTCAAATCATAATTTTGATTGACTGGCATGTTCTTGAACTGGTCAAACACTTCTTTCCATGAAAATTCAAAAAAATCATTCCATTTTGCTTCGTTGAACATTTCATCAAAATTTTCATCGTATTTTTTGACCATTTTTAACGCATTCTTTGGGCCGATGCCGTTGATTCCTCCGGAATTATAGTCCGTCCCTATGAGCATCGCCATTGCAATCAGCTGGTTTTGTGAAATGCCAAGATGCTTTAGGTTTTCTTCAAGAACTATTAAATCCGGATTTATAGTTTCATAGCTTAATTTGTTTGTTTTCTTTTTTTTCCCGGCCATGTTCAGGTTTCTAACAATTTTAGGAGATTCAAACAATAATGCGTCTGCGTCGCTTGTTGCCAATGCAAAAGCATCATTATTTTTGACAATCAAAGAAGCTTGGGCTTCTGCCTCAGATGGAGCTTCAATCATGGGCAATCCAAATGCCTCAACAAGATTTTTTGCTTCTTCCAGCATTTCCTCAGTTAATCTTGAAGTCCTTGAGGCGTATTTTTTCATCAGCTCCTCGTCAGCAGCCTCTTTTGCTTTCTCGAATTTTTTCTGAGCCTCTATCTTTATGCCTTTTCTTTTCTCAAGAGTAAGGTGCTTAAGCTTTGGAGGCTCTCCGTCAAAAACAAAAGCTAATTTTATGTTATGCTGCATGAGGTTCGAAATCCTTGCAAACATACCAACCAAATGAGAAGTGACCTGTCCTTTTGAATCCATCAATAAAGTGCCGTCCCTTTGCCTTATGTTGCTGAGGAACTGGTAAAGCCACATTGAAGAATCAACAACGAGGGTCTTATTTTTTAATGATTCAATATCAATTTCTTTTATTAGCAGCAGTTCGGTTAATGCGACTCCCATTTTTGATTGGATTTATTTATATTATTTTTAAATTTTTTATTGGATTTGCCTAATTGTCCAGGCAAACAGCAGTTAAGACATTCAATTTTTATTAGATTTTTTAATCCGTTCGCTTACAATATTTACACTCGGCGTCTCTCCGATTGCCTGTGACATGTGAGGCTCGCGAAGAGACTCGCTCGCCAGCTACCCGAGCCGCCTCGCGAATTATTTTTATATTTTCTTGAAAGTTACATTATTTAGTTCCTTTGCCAGGATTTCCTCTGCTTTTGTTGACAAATCCCCGTTTGACAAGAATATCATGGGAAGCTTCCTGAACTGGCCCTTGACATAAGCGCTGCTTAAATCAGAATCGCTTATTTTTTTCTTGTTCTTTGCCTTGCAGTAATACTGAAGATTGCCTACAACGCTGGGCAATTCTACAACAAAATCTATTTCATTGCCTTTCTTTATTGTTTCTGTTGATATTACATTTATCCTGTTTTTTTCAAAGAATCTTGTTATATCTTTCAGGAACTCATCTTCTTTGTCTTTAACATATTTTCTCTTTTCTTTCGTTTGCAAAGGCTTCGGCTCTTTTTTTTCTATTGGCTTTTCAATCTTCCTTTCTTCTGGTTTTTTTGATTCAATTGCTTCAGGAATTTTCTTTTCAGGCTTTTCTATGTAATTCAATTTTGATTTTATCATTAATTCGGCTTCTTCGTTTGGTATTAAATACCATTTCCAGAAAATCTCCTTGCTATCGTTGTAATTCACATTTAATTGGATTGCAAAATCCTTTATTTCCCTTAGTGCAACCCTTATTACTGGCTCCTGCTCAGAATCCCTTAAAATCTTGTTTTGCTGCAGCAAGTCATAAGCTTTTTTTTCCTTGTCATTCATGCTTTCTGTGAACTTTTGCAGCATTGCTTCCTGTCCCTGAAGATAGTAAAGCGGAGAGTTGCCAACCTTTATTGTTGATATTTTTAACTTCTGGCTTGCTGTCAATTCAGCGAGATGAGCAGAAGCCATTATCATGTCCGTCCCTATCAATTTTCCTATCTGGCCAGGGAGGATTGGGCCTTTTTGCTTTATAAATTCAAGAATCTTGTCACGATTGTCCATAAGCCAGACTAAGGAAGCCTGTTTTATATATTTTGTTGTTAGCTTATGGCCTCATCCATTTAATCTCATAATAAGTAACATCGTTCTCTGCATCCAGAATGCCAATAAGCAATCTTTTTTTTGTTGAATGCGCGACCCTGTTTTTTGCTGCAAAATCGTACCATGTCAAAGTTGAGCCTTCATGGACGGGAAACACAACCCATCTTGCATGATCTTCCCCGGGCTTTACGCCCCTGTCATAAATTCTAAAGTCAGCGCCAAATTTCAATGCCGTCTTTATTATGTAGCCCCTGTTCCTTATGTCCTTGTAAACGCAGTATCTGACCCAAAAATTAGGCTCTGACTTCTGCGCTTTTTTCAGGAAAGAATCGTAGTCAATAAGCTTATTCCTTGAATCATATGCAAGAAGCCTCTTCTTTTCAAGCAAATATAATGCTTCAATCAGGGAAAGCTGGACTCTTCCATCTTCAAGCAAGTCCCCGAAGCGGCTTTGGTTATAGAAATCTCTAGAATTGTCTGAGCTTTCTGTAATAACCCTCTCGTTTGAGAAAGTTGATTTGACAGGCTCCTTGTGTTCTTTAATTTCTTTAACTTCTTCCTTTTTCGGAAGAATTTCTTTGGGTTCTTCCTTTTTCTTAGCAGCCATGTTAAAAGTATATATTCTGGTAAACTGGATGGTTTAAAAAGGTTTTTAAAGTATTTACGAATACAAAGTACTATGCAAATAACTTTTCTAGGGACATCATCTATGGTTCCAACCAAAGACAGAAACCAGATAGCAGTTTTCCTTAGCTACGGCTCTGAAGGGATTTTGTTTGACTGCGGGGAGAATACCCAGCGCCAGTTCAAGATTGCTGGATTAAGCCTGCAAAAAACAACAAAAATACTGATTAGCCACTGGCACGGCGACCATGTTTTGGGTTTGCCTGGCCTGATGCAGACATTGAGCTCAACAGATTACAACGGAAAATTGGAAATTTATGGGCCGAAAGGAACAAAAGGGAGAATGGAAAAGATGTTCGAGGCATTTGTGTTTGACAAAAGGCTGGATTTTTTAGTTCATGAAGTAAAGAATGGCATATTCTTTGAGAACAATGATTTTAAGCTTGAGACTTATCAATTAGAGCATGGGATTGAAACTCTTGGATTCCGTTTTGTTGAAAAAGATAAGAGAAGGATTGACATGAATAAAATAAAAAAATTAGGAATTCCTGAAGGTCCTTTGCTTGGAAAACTGCAGCAAGGCAAGAGCATAGAGCTCAACGGCAAAAAAATTGAAGCTGACGAGGTCACATATCCTGAAAAGGGAAAAATATTTGCTTATGTTACAGATACTATTTTATGCGACAATTGCTACAAGGCGGCACAGGATGCAGATATTCTTGTATGCGAGGCAACTTATGCTTCAAAATTGGTTGACAAAAGCGAGGAATACGGGCACATGACAGCAAAACAAGCGGGGCAATTGGCAAACAAGGCAAATGTCAAGCAGCTTGTTTTGATACATTTCAGCGCAAGATACAAAAATACACAAGAGCTTGAAGAAGACGCAAGAAATGTTTTTGATAACGTCATCTGCGCAAATGATTTCATGAAGATTGATTTGTGATATTTTATTCTGGTTTTATCAAATCAAAAAAATTCCGAGTCCTATGGGCATGGTTTTTAATTAAAATTTAGATTGTTGCAACTGTAATTTTTCGTGAAGTATTTAAACCAGTAATTCTAATAACCCAAATATGTCAGTCAAAACCAAAGGCACAAATGCAGAAAGGGAACTGCTGCATATGTTTTGGAGCAGGGGTTTTGCATGCATAAGGAGCGCAGGCTCCGGCTCGATGAAATATCCCGGCCCGGATTTGATTGCAAGCAACAATATAAGAAAGCTTGCTGTAGAATGCAAGACTACAAAAAGCAATAAGCAATACCTTGACAAGCATGACATCCGGCAATTAAAGGAATTCTGCGAGATATTCGGCGCAGAGCCGTGGTTTGCAGTAAAATTCTCAGGAATGCAGTGGCTCTTTTTGAGCTTTGAAGATATAGAAAAAACAGAAAAAGGCTATGTTATAGATTCAAAAATTGCAGAAAGAAGGGGACTTCTTATAGATGAATTAATAAAATAAAAAAAATTTACTTTCTCTTTACAGACCTTTCAATCCTTATCTCTTCCTTTACAATCTTGTCTACTACTCTTTCAACATGCATCTCAATTCTTGCAATCCTTCGTTCCATAAGCACCATAATTCTTAAAGAATAGACAATTGCTGCTAAAGTGCCTATAATGATTGCAAGTGTTATCTCCTGAACCCCGAAAGCCATCAAATCACCTCAATTTTTAATAATATGGCTATTTATCTGGTTATTTATAAAGTTTTCGGAAATCCGTTAAATTTCCGAAGACTTAAGAATATCAATTATTCTCGATAGTTTTCGCATTTGTCTCCTGTTTGGCATTTTGGCCCTTATCCGGTTTTCTCCTGCTGTTCCTGTTAATTCCCCATGCCTTTCTTGTAGTATATTGGGCTGGATTTTTTATCTTAGGGCAGAAATTGTCAGGCTTGCAGACGCCAATTCCGAGCATGTACATCTCGTTGCTGCAGTTAGGAGGCAGAATCTTCTTCTGTATCTGCTTGTGATACCTTAACTGGCCAAGGAGATAAACTTCCCTGATTGGCTCCTTGTTTTTTGAATTCCATTCCTTCAGTTTTTTCTCAATCATATCATAATCCCACCCGATTGAGGTAAAATAATTTATCAAAATGAATAATGCCCTTTTTCTTCCGTCTTCCATTCCGTTTAGAATTAATTTAATGCACGGTGGGAATAATTCTTCCGGCAATGCATTCTCAGGCACCTGAAATTCTTTTTCCTCTTTTAGCTTGATGCTTTCCTGCTTCGTGCTGAAATCTAGCGCTTCAAGGAGCAATCGCTTTGCCTCATCGGCTTCGGTTTTTGAGCTGTCCAAAAACCTGTGCATGCTTATCCTGACGTTTTTTGGCATGGCGAACTCTTTTCGGAACATCAAAACCTTTTCAGGGTTTAATGGCGTAGAAACTAATCCTGATTTTTCATGCAAAGAATATGGCATTCTGTACAAATGCCTTGACGAAATTAAAATTGTGTCAATATTCAGGAATGGCTCTGCGTTTAAAGACCTTATTTTGTTGCTTAAATATGTTATCTCTTCTGCTTTTTTGCCTGTTTTTTCAATTATTGAATTGAAGTTATTTTTCTCAAACTCCATGATTTTTTCGCCAAGAGGCCGCTTTATCATTTCTCTCAGGTAAACTGCAATTTTTCTTGGGGCATCAGGAAAAAGCTTTTTTGTCTCTTCACTTTTGATTTTTTCAGGAAATGCCTCGAACGGAACGCCAATGTGAAATCCCTTGTTGCCCGAGAACTTACAGGAAATGGAATTTATGTTGTGAAATTTCAGCGCTTTTATTACCAAGTCTGCTGCAATTTTTGAATAATCAAAAAACCCGCAGTCAATGTCTATGATTAAGTCCCAGCCGATTCTTAAGCTCTCAAGCTCGTGCTTTTTCAAAGATGGGTCAAGCTGGAGCGCATTTTTCCACCTTTCCTCTGAGCCATGCAAGGAAGTCATTCCCTGCTTTGCAAGCTCAAGAATATCGCTTGCATGCCTGAGCACGTCAGGCCTTTTTGCAAAATTATCATTGAATTTTGCAGCAACTTCCCTGTCTGTTGAATTTGCAATTATCTCTTCCTGGATATCTGCTCTTTTGTAATGGCTTAATGAAACACTTATAGGAATCATAAATTCAGGAAAGTTTTGAGGTTTTTAATGGTTTTTATTGAGATATATGGAAAATATTTAAGAATTTGCACTATAAACTATAATTATGAAAGAAAAAACAGAAGAATTTAACAATTTAACAGGTAAAATAATTGACTCAAACATTCTTGTTATTGTAGAGGGTAAAAAAGACAGGATAGCGCTGCAAAAACTGGGAATCAATAATATAATTGAATTAAGCAAAAAGCCTTTGTTCCAGATAGTTGAAGAAGTTTCAAACAATAATGACGAATGTATTATATTGACAGATCTGGACAAAAAAGGAAAGGAGATTTACGGCAAATTAAATTCAGATTTGCAGAAGCATGGTGTAAAAATTGATAATAAATTTCGTGAATTTCTTTTTAAGCACACTAAAATTAGGCAGATTGAGGGGATTGGCAGCTACCTAAAATCTATTTTCTGACCATTGATGAGAAGATTAGTTGCAATAGCATCCCCGTGAAACAAAGAAGCCTCGACAAGCATATCTGCTGTCCTGAACTGGGGAATATTGCCTGCATTTTTTGGGACAAAATAAGTTTCAATTGGGTATCTTATGCTTACTTCTTTAATTCCAGCTTTGATGTTTGAAATGTAGCCATACCTATATTGGGAATATGATTCATAGGGGCATTTGCCGTTAGGGCACTGAACAATCCAGTTTGTTCTGCCATTAGAGGATGTAAACTGAACTTCATCTCTTATTTTGTAACGCTGATTGGCCAAAACTGCATCCCCTGTTTTATAAATTTGGCTTGCAGGGTAATCACTTTGATAAACAGTTTCCTCATAAGTATATTCCATTGAACTATTGGATTCCCGGATGGTGTATACATCCTTGGTATAAACACTGTCAACTATGCCGGAGATGTAAGGATCTTCTGTGGATTCTTTGCTTATCTCAACAGCTTTCCAGTAATCACCTGCCTTGCCAAGCCTGACAAATACTTTTTCTCCTTGTGAGAAATCAACAGAATTTGCTTTTACAGAATCAATCCTTATTGTCGAAATTTCATATCTAATATTCAGGTAATCTCCCCTGAAGTAATCTGTGGGGTCGTAAGGCACTGGCTTTAACAAAACTCTTGTGCCAAATAAGACTGTAGACTGCTTGAACGCAATCATGCCAAGAAGGAAAATTATCTGCAAAGCTACAACCAGATAAAATATTTTTTTATGCTCCATTTTAGCCCGTGAATTTCTCAATAATTTTTCTTCTGTTTCTTTCAAGCAGTATGGCCAAAAATATCAGCAGAATGCCGCCTATTATGAAAAACAAGTAGCCGTTCAAAACATCCCATAAATACTCAGCATACCGGGAAAAGACAGCAATGCCGAACATGAATATTCCAAGGTTCACAAGAGTCCTTTCTTTTTTCTGAAACCCCTGAAAGATGCTGCCTACTATTATCAGGAACAAAATTATGTTAAAAATTATGGGGATAAGCCAGAAATTTATTTTTGAGAACAGCACAACCAAAGGCGTAAAAATAAGAAACAGCCCAAGATAAACAGTTTCATGGAATTCTGACTTATCGTCTTTGTCCCTCGAAATAAAAGAAAGTACGGTCATTATCGCTGCAATCGCAGTTATTATAATGTATATTATCCAGAATTTTGATGTAAAAAACACGGAGGTTTTTTGAATGCTTGAATACCCATACGTGAAGTCCTCACCAAACCATTTGAAAGAGAAAAGGTATGATACAAACATTATAAGGAATGCACCAATAAGGTGAAATGGGTACCTTAGCCTTTTGGTATTTTCTTTCCTCTCATGCAGATTTCCGAGCATGTAAAGCAGAATTCCAAGTGAAAGGTATATAAGAAAAAAAGCGTAAGAAATGTTATAATACCTGCTCAGGTAGCTGAACCAGTAATAGCTTTCTGAGCCTACATAGGCGCTAGCGGTAATAATGCTGAGATACATTATGGATAATGAGCTCGTGAGATAAGCCATTCCTGCTATTCCCAAAGTCCAGTACAAAAATGCGCTTGGCCAGTGCGAGTTGATGTTATAAATCTGCCCGATGAGAAAAATTCCTGCGCCGAACATAATGGTTCCCAATAAAATCAGCGAGCTTCCAACTTTTGGGAAGTTGGATTTGTTAAACTTCATCACATATCCAATATGATATGAAGCTATCAAGACGGCAAATATTGAAAGAATCTTAACAAGCTTTGGAATTGTTGACCAGTTGAGCGCAAAGAAAAGTATTACGCCAGCGCCAATCATCAAGGAGCCAAAAATAGCAATTATTGAAGTTATGCCAAGGCTTTTTGCTTCAACAGCTTTTTTGGGATTTTTGTAAAGAGAATATATTTTCTGCAGCTGAGCTTTAGATATGATGCCGAGTCCTGCCCATTTCCTAGCCTCATTTAAAAGAAAACCGTATTTCTCAATATTATTATCTGGTTTTACCGGCATAGACTCATAGTTTTTTGATTGTTTATAAATGTTTTTGAAGCATTAAAATTGAAATTTTATCATTGCCTTAGATAAACATTAAATTTTTAAATTGGAAAGCACTGCATCTTGAGCTATGACAATGAAAAATCAGATTAAAACAGCAATATTGCTTGCAGTACTCACAGCTTTATTTCTGTTCATAGGCAGTTTTTTTGGAAGAACTGGATTTTATTTTGCGCTTATATTTGTTGGCTTGATGAACTTCGGCTCTTACTGGTTTTCCCATAAGATAGTCTTGTGGATGTACCGCGCAAAGCAGGCAAAGCAAAGCGAATATCCAAAATTGTACAAGGAGGTGAAGGATGTTGCAAAGCTGACGGGATTGCCGATGCCTAAGGTTTATGTTATTCCAAGCACATCACCAAATGCATTTGCGACAGGAAGAAACAAGAATCATGCGGTTGTTGCTGCAACAGAAGGAATAATGCAGATTTTGAATGAAGATGAATTAAAGGCAGTAATTGCGCATGAATTTGGCCACATTCAAAACAGGGATATTTTAATATCAACAATTGCAGGTACAATTGCCGGGGTTATTGGCTACATTGGGGCAATGGCAAGATGGTCAGCTATTTTTGGCTCAAGAGATGATGACAGGGGAAATAACATAATCAGCCTGATTGTTTTGGGAATAATAACTCCGTTGATTGCAACTTTGATTCAATTGGCAATTTCAAGAAGCAGGGAATACCTTGCCGATGAGACAGGGGCAAAAACAATTCATAACGGAAAGGCTCTTGCAGATGCATTGGAAAAGATTGAAAAGAATATTAATATTAATCCGCTGAGATTTGGAAACACTGCAACAGCGCATTTGTTTATTGCCAATCCTTTCAGGAATGCCACATTCCTTAGCATGTTTATGACCCACCCAAGCACAAAATCAAGAACTGAAAGATTAAGGTCAATGAAGTTTTAAGATTACTCTTTGCTTTCTTTTTCTTTCAACTTATTCTTGTGAATATCATCAAGCTCATCAAGAATGTCTTTTGTGCTCCTGTCCTGATGCATAGAAGATTCATCATATTTATCCTCGTCCTTTTTATTTTTCCTATTTTCTTTTTTTGATTGCTTTTCAGGCTGGTCTTCGGGCTTTTTATCCTGTTCCTGCTTCGGTTTCCTTTTTAATTGCCATGAGTAAATCTTGCCTGCAATGCCCAAAAAAAGGAATATAACTCCCAGCATAATAATCAAGCTCGTGTAAGTCCTTAAAATCATCAGCAAAACAACGCTGATTATTGCCTTTGGATCAAATGAAAAGCTGCCCTGAAATAGTGATGATAATATTGATGTTGTACTGATTCCTATAAACTTCTCATAGGCCATAATGCCTGCATAAGGCAATAAAATAATAATTCCCATGCTGAAGCAAATGCCGGCCAGAGTCAAAATGAATATACTTATGTCCATTACCAATAAATACAATAAAATCATTAAAACTGCCAGTACAAGGAAGTAAATCATCCTGTTTTTTGTCAGTAAATCTATTATGGAACTGTATTTTTCAAAAGCGCCGGTTTTTGGAAGCTCGAATTTTTCAGGCATTGCAGTGCCAATTACGCTAAAGAAAAACTCCTTGTCATTAATCTTGTTGCTTTTGTAGTCGGCGCAAATCGGCCCGATTTTGGCCAGGTCAAAAGGTACCTCGCCTTTTGACATATCCTGCTGCAGCGAAGAGGTGTCTTTTCCATCAAGGGCTGAGCAGGCAGAGGTAAGCTTTCCAACAACATCTTTCTGCGCTTCAGGTGTAGAATACGCAAAAATATCACTAAAAACCCCCTTGATAACCTTAGGGATGTCCAAAGCAACATATGAGAAAATAAAAGTTATAATCAGCAGTACAATCAGATTTTTTAAGAGCCAAGTTACAAATTTTCTCAGGAACATAAATAAGGAAACTAAAGAGTTAGAATTTAAAGGTTTCTGAAAATACATATGATTTCTGTGCTAAATTTATATATCCTGCAATCTTATAATTTTATCGGCTAAGTTTAATTCAAAATTTCCTTCTTTTGTTATTAGTAATGCATCATAACTCTTAATGACATCAGGAAATTTATCCTTCAATTCAGTTAGAATCACACAAAGATTTCTAAATGAGTCAATTTCTATTTCCAATTCTAACTGCCAAGGCCCGACACATGATATAACGGCAGTAATATTTTTTTGTACTCTGCACCAATAAACTATTGATGGAAGTATTCCGCCTCGTGGATTGTGAAGACAAAGCAGAATTTTATAATATTCATATCCCAATTTTGATGCATCAATGGACGGCCTGAAATAAACTATAACTCCGGATTTTTTAAGCTCTTGAATTGCCTTCTTTATGGTTTTAGTATTTTTTTTGGTTTTTTGTGATAGCTCTGCATAGCTTATCCTGGAATTAATAGATAGTAAGCGTAAAATTTCCAAAGAGATTTTTGAAATATTGTTTATTAATGGCTTCTCCTGAAAAGAGCTTTCTATGAGCCTGGATTCTGAATTATTAAGATAACCTCTTGTGTGGTATTCAAAGCTTATATTCATCAAAATTGTAGAATCCCTAATAATTCTGCCGTATTTATCCTGCAAAACATTGAAGAAATTATTAAATTCGTGCGGGGTTTTTGCAAGAACGCAAATTACTGCATCATACACCCCCGCACATTCCCCATACCACCAAACTCTTGTATGTTTTTCTAAGTAATCAAAGAATTTGCTTTTTTCATCTTGGGAAGTTGCATGCAGTGATATCCATAATTTCCAGACTGTCAAGCCAAATCTTGACGGGTCCATCATACAATAATATCCCCTTATAATTCCATTCTTTTCAAATTGCTTCAGCCTGTATTCCGCGACTATTCTTGAAACCCTTGCTTTTCTTGCAAGCTCGCTTATAGGGATTCTTGCATCGGACTCAATTATAGACAGAATCTTTTTGTCTATTTTATCTAAAGCAGTATTATTAATTTCAGTCATTTTTTATTATTAAAAATACCTATTTTTAATAAATATTAGTGTATACTTATTTAAATATGTTTCTATTTATCGCATAATCATACAAATTAAATATGAAATAGAAGATTAGAGGTAAAAAATGACACAAAATTTGAAACAAAAAGTTACATTTTATGACCCCCACCCGGGGTTTGGAGGGGCAATAATTCCATTGCCTCGACCTTTGAAAGTGATAGCTGAGAAATTAAATGGTCAAAATATAACCTTAGAAGAAGCGCTTGGGTTAATAGAATTGGCGGCAAATAAACTTGCGGTCCATAAAGAAGTGAGTATTGTTGAGGATTACAAATATATCTCTTTTCGGTATGGTGATGGTCGTGCAATTCACAGTTTTCGCTTAATACGATATAGGTAATAACAAAAATGCTAGAAGAAAAAATATTACACTCATTTGAAGCTGGGAGAAGGGGAAAGCCGGACGAATTAGATGCAAACATCGCACACTTAATAGGTGCGCATTTGCTGGAAATAAATCCAGAGTCAAGATTTGATTTAAGGGTAAGCGGAGATTATTCTAGCGAATTTGACAAAATTATCTTGAGAATAGGCGGTGAAGTGTCCAGATCGTTGATTAGCAGTCCAGATTTGAATTCAGATGTTGCTAAAATTGCTGTTGACTATTATAACAATGTTCATAGAAATTCTTTAAAACAAGACAATTTTATATTTGACTTCAACTTCAAGCCTCAAGCTGATGCTCTAGCATCAAATGGTCATGCAGGCGACTCTGGAAATCCAATAGCGGTCGCATACAGAAATAGCCCAAGCTATCTTCCATGGGAGAGGTATATCTCTGTTTGTATAAGGGATTTCCTGGATGCGTGCACAGTTTCTGATGGAATCAACTCTCCATTTTGTAAAGTTGTTAAAAGCCCTGATTTTTTAACTGGATTGAAGGCAGACGGAAAAGTTTATGTAAGTGCCCTTTATAATGGAAGCCAATTACATTCGATTAATGATATTGTGATACATGCAGAGCATGAAGACTCGTTAGACTTAGAAAAATTAAGGTCCCAAATTGGCAATTTTGTTTCATTATTTCTGGAAGCAGAGCAAAAATTCCAAGCTAGACATAAAAATAATTATGTAAACCTTAGTGCACCTAAAATAAAAGTAAATAGTCTTGGGCCTTGGAATTCTGGTGGCTGGAAAGTTGACGCTGGAAGCAGGGAAGCAAAATCATACAGAGACGGTTTTGCAACATATGGGGTTAATGAGGATTCTTTTAGCGGAGAAGACCCATCAAAGCCTTCAGCTACCGGCACAATGCTCTCTAGATATATTGCCGTTCAAGTTGTGGGAAATAATCTGGCTGATTTTGCCAGAGTGGCTTTAGAATATTCCATAGGTAAAGGGGAAGTTGGATTAAACATTACGACAAATGGCACTGGCAGGATTAGTCAGGATGAGTTGAATGGGTGGGTTAGAGAGAATATACCTCTCAGGATTAATGATGCAATAAGCCTGTTTGGACTTAAAAATCCAACTCTTTATAGGCAAATTGCTCAAAGTTCAGATTTTTTTCACAATCCAGAGTTTCCTTGGAACAATGTGGAAATTGCATACAAAAAAACCACTCATAAACTTCCAAGATTTGTTTAAAAAACCAGGGAATGAAAAATGCCACAAAAATTTTATCAATATTTAGGAATTCATGCGCTGGAGCATTGTGTAATTCTAACTGAAAGTCAGTTTGAAGCACTTAAAGGAGTCAAAAACATTTCTAAACGCGATTTTATAACTTATGAACTAGGTCGGCACGACTCCAATGATGAATTTCCTGCTCTTCAAGGCGAGCGACTTCCTATTTCCTTTGAAAAGCAAGGATTTAGATTAGAAGAGAGAATTGATTTATTACAGTTAGGAAAGGAAACTTTGGGAAAGGAGTATAATGAAAAACAATTTTATAGAATTAGCGACATGAATGCCAAAAAATTACCTTCCAGTGAAATTAGCACAAAAATAACAGAAACAGGAGGTGTTAGTTATATTCCTCTAGATTTAACCTTTAGAGGGAAATATTTGGGAACGCAGGAATTACTAGAATACGGCAAACCCAAAATAGAGAAAGTTACACATACATTGAATGAAAGAGGAACAGAATTTATTCTATTTAGATCTCTTGGACAATACGGCTTTGGCCCTATTCATGTATATGATTTTAGAAATTTTCCATTTTATGATAACGTATTTTTCTTTTCTTTAGGAAATTTTAGAGAAGTAGATTTAGCAGATATATTATCAAGAAGCGTCAGGAAATAAAATGCTGGAAGAATTATCCAAAGACAGGTGATTTAATTTTAATTCTCCTGATATTCCTTCTCAACAACATCCTTAATCATCTTCGCCTTTTGAGGTCCAATCTTCTCAACTTCCTGCAGCTCTTTTTCAGAGGCATTAATTAAATTTTTTATCGTCTTAAAGTGCTTCAGCAATGGCTTTGCCAGTCCAAGCCCCATGCCAGGCAAAGAGCTTACAACATATTCCTGCTGCTCTTTCAACGTTGCAGGCTTTCGGTCTGCATGCAAACTGAAATCTCTTGAAGTTTCTTCCTGCTCCCTCTTCGCTATTATCATCAATAGCCCGGCAGTTTCCTTGAAGCTTTTGGTCTGTATTATCGGAATTCCGTAAGAGACAGCAATTGTCGCCATCATTCCCAGAATTGAATTGTGATGAACATTCCTGACACCATAAATATCCTGGGTGCCTTCAATGACTATAATCGGCCTTTCAAAATTATTTTTAAGATTTTTTATCTGATTCAAAAGCCTTCCGTCAATAATCGAATCAACAAAATCTTCAACTGTCTTGATTTCAATTCCGCATCTTGATGAAACAACATAGTCAGCAGAATCCAGGCGCTCTAAATTCACTGTTATATTATTTTCAGCAAGCTCCTTTATGACACCGGAAGCCTTTTCCCGGTAATCAGCAAATATTTTTATCTTCTCTTCAACATATCTTGTTATTGGAATTTCTTTTTTCTCGTACAATGAGAGGCTGAGCTTATTCCTTAAGCTTGCAAGGTTCCTGTACATCTTCTTTTCCTTGTGATGGGCAATCCATTTGTAAGCTTCATCCCTTGTTCCTTTTGTCATCAAAATTATTACCCGTCCCTTGTCTTGCCTTCCTGTTCTTCCTCTTCGCTGTATGCTTCTTATCGCGCTTGGAATGGGCTCAAAGAAAATCACCAAATCAACTTTTGGAATATCGAGGCCTTCTTCTCCAATTGAAGTCGCAACAAGAACGTTGAACAAGCCGCTGCCAAAATCCTGAAGCATCTGCTTCTGCTCTTTCTGCGTTAATCCAGTGTCATTCTTTTTTTGCTGGCCGACAAAAATATTTGCCTTTACATTCTGAATTGTGTTTAGCTTGTGGATAATGTCGAGAGCATTGTCCCTGTATTGGTTAAAAACCATTATCTTTACATTTTCATTCTTCCTTACTTCATTATCAATTATGTTCTGCAATTCTATCAGCTTTGGATGCTCTACTTTTTCCTCGTAAAGAATTCTTGCCTTTATCATGGCTGTCTTGAAGTTCGAGTCGCTCATTATGGATTTAATTGCCTTGGTTTTTGTTGTGGAAGATTCTGAAACAAGCTTCTCAAAATACTTGTGCAGTGATGCAATTCCCTGTGTTTCAAGCAGTTCAAGCGCATGATAAATCTTCATCGCCTCTGCAAGCATTGAGATTGCACTCCAAATCACGAAATCTTTTTCACCCTGAGCGATTCTAGACCGTAATTCTGCCTGCAACTGAAGCAAATCCGATCTTGAAACGTATTTTACGTCAGCTTTTTTCAACACGCCAATTTTTTTGAGCTTCTCGAACCTTTCGCTTAAAAATACTCCCAGAAATTTCTGTATGTCTGTAAACACCTTTGGCAAAGTTACATTAACCCAGTCAATCTGCATTTCCTGCACATACGGCTTTACATCAGGGTCATCATCAGTCCTCACTTCAATGTCCTCGATAAAAAGGTTCCCGCAGACTTCCTGTATTTTTTCCATGTCTGAGCCGGGAGACGCAGTCAAAGCAATTATTCTCGGATACCTTGACAATTTCATAAACTGCTTTGCCACAAAAACATAAGCATAATCGCCAACAGCCCTATGCGCTTCGTCAACCCCCAATAAACAAACATCTTCAAGATTTATCTTTCTGCTTATGATGTCATTCTCAAGCCCCTGGGGAGTTGAAAAAATAATTTTGGATTTTTTCCATAATTCTCCCCTTTTCTCCGGAGAGACATTTCCAGTAAAAATAGACATTTCATTTTCATCAATTACAAAATGCTCCCTGAAAACACTGAAATACTGATCAATCAATGGTTTTGTGGGGCCTATGAAAAGTATTTTTGAGTTTGGAAACTGCTTCAGCCTTTGCGCAGAAAGCATAAGGAAAATATTTGTCTTGCCCATGCCAGTTGGCAAAACAACCAGTGTGTTCTTTTCAGCCGCTGTCGCAAGAATAGTCTGTTGGTAAAGCCTCGGCTCAAAGTTCTTAATCATGAGAACAGATAGTCTTTCTTGGTTTATAAGGTTTGTTGAAGGAAATATCCTATTTATCAACCTCAATAATCAAATCAGCTTTCTTGACACCGGTTGAAGGCCAATAAGAAGTTATTTTTGCTTCTTCTTTCAATGAGAATTCTCTTGCTATCGGCTGCTCACCCTTAAGCCTGTATTTAACTATTTCAAAAGGGCCTTTTACATCCAGGCCGCCATAATAAATTGATTCATCCTTGAATTTGAAATTAATTTTTATCAAATCACCGATTTTTGCCTGAAGCCTGTTCGGATAAAAACCTTTATCATCAGCGTCAACTGTGAATTCTTTCGTATTAGACTCCTGCCGAGCTTCAACTTTAGGAATATAATCAGATTCAACGTTAATAATTACCGATTTAGTTATTTTTGGATTTAATGAAGAATGGTCGCTCTTAACTAGTTCTGCAACAATTGAATGCTTTCCGGATGTAATGTTCTCAAAAGTGAATGTTGTTTGTGGCCCAAGCTTTTTGTCGCTGTCAAGCCATACATGAAAGTGCCCTTCGTCATCTTTAACAGGGCTTCCGATTGGCACAAGAGCAAAATTCTCTGCTTTTAATTCAATGATTATTTTTGAACTTTTTATTGTTTCATAATCTTTTGTTGATATTTTTTCCAATGAGTGCGTTTTCGGAATTTCAGCAACTTTCTCGACAGCCCTTTCATTAGCTGAATCTGGAACAGTCATAGATGGAGGAGATTGTTGCGGTGCATTATGAGTGCAGGCAGAAATCAAAAATATCATTAAAATAAGAATTCTAAAATAATGCCCAAATTTATTAAAATTCTTCATTCTTAAAACTTTGTGTCTTTCAGGATTTTCCTGTCATATAATTTATAGCTTGAAACTGCGCCAATCAAAAACAAAATAATAACAACCCACCTGTTGCCGTAGTAAGCGCCTATTAAGTAACCGATCAGAAACCCGGCTACAATTACATAATAAGGAAACTTGATGTTGCGGTGCTTTCTTTCATAAATCACCCTTCCTGCAAGCATTCCTGCAAGGAATATTATGAAATAGCTTACAGCTGCGCTTCCTGAAAGCAAAGCAATCATAATGCCAAGAACCACAAGTATAAAGAAAAAAAACTCCATGTAATCCTTGTAAATTTGGAACATACTGCTCACTTCGGCCCTGTCCAGACTTTTCTTTCAAAGGTTATGTAATATGTCATCCAAAGGACAACTCCGACAAGAAGCGACAAAACCAATGCAAGAAATACAGGGGCTTTAATTGCCATCAGAATTGTTGAAACAGCGATTGCAGGCATCACAAATGCGTAAAGCATCCTGCTTCCAAAGTAAACCTTGCTCCCATCCATAGGCGGAATGGGAAGCATGCTTGTTATTGCATAAACTACATTGAACATTATAGCTTTATGCAGGAAATCGGAAGGGGACAAAGCATAGAGGATTTTCAGCAATATGATGAGCATCAGAGTAAACAAAGGGCCTGCAAGGGCTACCATAGCCTGGCCGAAATAATTCAAGCCGTATCTGAAATACCCGAGTCTGTGGCCTGCAAGATGGTGAATCATGAAGCCGGCAGGTATTATGAGCCAGATGCTGCCGTTGCTGAGAAAAGCGGCAATTATAGCTATTAACAATCCAAAGCCCCACATCTGAAATTCAACTCTGTACCCAATGGCTAATCCCCAAATTCTCTGGCCTGCATCGTGCACAAGGAACGAGACGGAAACAATGAAAATTGCGACAATCAAATTTGAAATTCCTATATACACATCAAATGTTGCGGTGCCCCATTCCTTGAAAGAAATTATGAATCCGATTACAAGAATTGATATTATCATTCCCCTTAATTCATAGGCGGTAAACCTGTAATATCTCTTAATTTTATCAATCAGGTCAACAATTTCAGCCATAAAAATGCAAATTAGAAAATGATTATTTAAATATAGTGGTTTTACCCTATCGAAAAGCTGAAGCTGATTTTCGGCTCTTTAATAATTTCAAGAACTTCGTCAATGTGGCCTGCACCCAAAATCACAAGAATTTTTTTATCAGTGTTTGATGACATTAAATTTCTTAAATTATCTGCAATAACTTTATTCCTTTCTTCAATCAAAACCCTGTAGACATTTGGATACCTTTCTTTTAATTGCCTAGTCAATTTTTTTATAATTTTTTTGTCAGGAACTGTTGTCAAATCAAAATCTATTTCCTTTTTTCCTGCAAAAATTGCCTTGATTATATCAGCCAGAAAATTAAATTTTTCCTTCCAGGTCAGGGTTTTGGAAAGCCTTTGAAGAGTTACTTCTATCTGCTGGTCAATCAAGGCTATCTTGATGTTCTTTTTTCTTGCAATAGCTATGGCCCGCTTCATCTCAGAGCCGGGAGCGACTCCAACAATATTTCCGAGCTTCTTTTCCGCCCAAGCGCCTATTAATGAGAAAATAAACCCTTTCAATCCTATATGCCTTATGCTGCTGAGCTGTATCTTTCTTGGTGCTTTGCTCATCAATGCCTTTATCCTGCTGCTGTCAAGCTCTAAAGCTATAATATCCGGCTGTTCAATCTCTATATAATTTTTTACATCATTAAGGCTTTGCTGCGCAATATGTGAAGTGCCTAAAAACACCAGATTTTTGTAATTCATAAAAAGAAGATGTTGTTCTTATTTAAAGGCTTTCTACTTTTAACTTCGTAATTTTTGACCCGCTAATGTAAATATGTCAGCCAGTGCCAATAATTCTCCGATATTATATTGAGAACTTCTTAATTTATGCACAATCCCTTTCGGAATTTTAATTCCTTGTAATTCTATTGTTGGTATTACTGATTCAAGATAATCCGCTAACCCCGATTCCGCTTCCCTTCTCTGTGATGTATCTCCAGAGGATTGCAACTTATTCACTAACATGTCTAACCCTGTAAAGAGTGGTGCTGTCTGTCTTGGAGCAACTTGTATAATCTGTACCACATGTGACTCACTTTTAGGATTCAGATAGTCAATCATGCACCTAACACGATTTCTGTAATCTAAATCTTCCCATTTGCCATATTTACTTTCAAATTTTCTTTGCTCATCAATGGGCATAGCAGCCCATGTACTTTTTGCCTTTTGAGCCAATGCTAAATAATTCATATTACCCCCGGTCAACACCAAAAACTATAAGTTACTACTTATTAAGTACGATTATACTATATAAATCTTTCGGTTAAGTGGATGATTTCAAAAGATTTAAATACTACCCAGCAGATAAAACAACTTAATTTATAAATATTTTAAACTGATTAAAGGTGATTTGAATGCTGAAGATGAAGAAGATAAGCGAGACTTACGATATGAAGGTTTTTACAGACAACGGAGAGTATTTTGGTGATCTTGAAGAGTCAATTTTAACCACAAACAAGGTATTTGGCTGGAGAGTAAGGGCAACAAAGAACTCGTTCTTGAACAAAGTGCTTGGCTCAGCAAAAGGAGTAATCGTTCCACATCAGCTGGTTAAATCCATTGGAGATATAATGATAATCAGCAAGGCAGCTGTCCCATCATACGAAGGCTCTGAAAAAGAAGGCAAAGGGGAGTAAATTTATTATTTATTTTTATATAAAAAATGTGGCCGTTTAAAAAAAGAAGTAAGGAACAAATTGAAATTGCTAAGCTTATTGAAGGAGCATTGTATAAAATTAATAAAATCAAGAGTTTTAGGGGAAATTTAGACCATGTCGGAGGCAAAATAAATATTATACAAAGGGATCTGGGCTTTATTCAGCCTGCTCTGGGGATAATAGAAGATGCAAAAAAATTACCAGCTCAAGATTCCATCAAGGGAAGGTTGAGTGCTCTAAAATACATGCTTATAGATTGTATAAGGTTATGCCAAGATAGATACAAAGGTGATAATTTTTCAAAATATGAAGCAAAAGTTGATGAAATAGCGATAAAAATGTCACAATTGATTTCTGATTTATAATTTTAGATTGTATAAATAAACACTAATTTCTATTGATAAGCACTAAAACTAAATTAATATTTCATGACCCTTGCATCACTTTAAGTATCCCTTATGCGCAGCAACGTACCTTCTGAAAAACCAATTCAAAAAATCATTTTCAGTCTTTGAAAGTGCATGATTATATGATTTTCTTTTTTTGTATTCAATTATCAAAAGTGGATAATTATTATTTCTTAACACATGCGCTATTATCAATCTCCCAATTCGTCCGTTTCCATCGCCCAATGGATGGATTTTCTCAAACTTGTAATGCACCCTTGCGGCAAGCTCAACAGAATTCATGTTTTTTTTATTTTTATCAAACCATTCAAAGAAATCTCTCATAAGCTTTCTAATATCCTGCCAGTCCGGTGCCCTATAATTTCCGACTCTTACCAAATAATCGCGATATTTTCCGGATATGTCGGCTTTTGTATCTTTAAATATATCCTTATGCCAAAATAATAAAATTCTTTCAGAAAGCTTGAATTTTTTGTTTATGATTTCAAAAAAAACTTTTGAATGATTAATTGTTTCTTGAACATCTCTTATGGGTTTGTTTGGCGATATTTTTCTCTTTATTATCTCCTCTGTTTCATGCAATGTTATTGTCGAGCCCTCTATCGCATTTGTGTTATAAGTAAAAGAAATTGACAAGTCAATCAATATATCTTTTTTTATAGAATCTGGATATTTTTTCCACTCTTTTTGGAAATTTTTTTGTATTATTGCAAGTTTTTTAAATATACTTTCCTGCATGCAATTGTTCATGAATGCTTCTTTTATTTCTTCCAGATTTTTCGGCAATTCTTTGCCCATATATTTTCGCCTGTGGATTACTTTTCCGCTCATTCTAAAGGAATGGTCAAGATAGTAGTAACCCTTTTGTTGGATGATGTTCATACAGGCATATAGTGTTACATTTATTTAAATTTATCGTTTTTTGATAAAAATGTAACAAGAAAGAAGTAAGTCAATATCCCATGACCCTTGCATTGCAGTAAGGGCAGTTCTTATATATAGTTTCTAAATCACTTTTCTGGCAGTCTTAAGAGCCTGCTCAACATCTTCCTTTTCCAAATTCAAGTTGACATTATGTTCTTTAAGCGAGTCAATGAATTCACTTAATGATTCCCCCGCAAGCTTGGCCCCTAGTCCCAAACTAACCTTTTTCATTTTGTAAAGCTCAACAGCTTTATGTTTCTTGCCAGATTCTACCAACTCTCTCACAACTTCAGAGCGTTTTTCTTTCAAAATCTTTCCAAAAAGATTAATTGTTTCCAAATCCAGACGTGATGATACAGTTTCCATTCATTTCACCTCAGTTTTAAAATGTTCATAAAGTTTTTCCGAATACCTGCCAATTTTATGTAAATCCTCTAGTTTACCCAATGCTTCTTTTTTGGACAATTTTTTTATTTCAAACAGTCTTATGACAACAGCCATCGCACATATAAATGGAACTTTTTGCAATTTGCAGAGTTTAATGAGCTCTCCGTCATCAGTTAACATGGCTTTATGTTTTCTATTGTCAAACAAAACATATGCAGCTGCTTCTCCTTCATCAAGCTTAAATTCTGACATTATTTCATTTATTTGAGCTTTATCAACAGGTAATATTACAATTTTTTTAAGCTGGATAAATTTTTTAATTAATTTTGCATAGTATGAATCTTCCTCAAATAATGCCTCTTCTTTCACCTGAGTAGGTATTGCAATACTTGGTGATATGCTAATAAAAGCCTCTAAGCAATCTATTTTGGCTAATAACACGAGCGTTGAGGTGTTTGAAACTAACATTTACATTTGTATACAAACGTAAGTATTTAAACTTTTTGTTTTCAGAAGTCAATATCCCATAACCCTTGCATTGCAGTAAGGGCAGTTCTTAGGCTTGCTGGTTTCCGGATCTATGCTGAACTTGTATCCGCATGAAGTGCATTTATGCCTAATCTTTGATGATTTTTCTTCTTCAATTTGCGGCTTTGCTTCTTCCCTATGGTAAGCTTCTTTTTCAATCTCCTTGTGGATTCCCTTATTTTTGACGCAGTCACGGCAAACCATCATCTTCAGGTCCAAATCCAGCTTTAATTCTGAAGAAGGCACTTTGTTGCCGCATTTCTTGCACATGACCATTATGCTCTCCATTTTATTTCATTTTTGAAACATCTGCCATTATTCTTGCAGTGCTGCCTTTTGTGGTAACAGAGCCTGATGAGCCGCAGTAAGGGCACGTGGATATTACAAGATGATTTGCCCTCTTGAAGCTGTACCTGCACTCCTTGCAGAAGTATTCCTTGATTGAGGGCTCTTCATGCTTTTCTGATTCACTTGATTTTGCGTCAATCTTATGGGAAGGTTTTCTGTCAAGACAGGTTCTGCAGACAAGATTCTTGCCTTTTGGATCCATCCGCATCATATCCATTGTATGCTCGTTGCCGCACTTGTAGCACTTTATCCTTAAGTCAGTATTCCTGTCTATTTTAATCACCTTTTCTGATTGAATTTTTGAGCGGCATGTTTATAAATTTTATGTTTTGCAATTTTAATTTTGGAATATTTTTATAACGGGATGATAGCAAATATTCTGATGAAAGATTTAATAAATAATGAATAAATCCTGACTTTTATACGGCTGTGGTCTAGTGGTTTGATACGAGCTTCCCAACAACCTTTTGAAAAAAGCCTGTGGAAAACCATGCAATGGGGAATTAAACAATTCCTCGGAACGATGGCACTCAGAAAAAGGTTTGAGGAGACAGCTTGTGGTCCGGGTTCGATTCCCGGCAGCCGTAGTTTTATGTTTAGTGTATATCCGGACGGTTAGATATTTACAAGAAAACTTGACATACCGGAGTGGAATGTTAAACAATGCCTATATTTAAAATCAATAAAAAATTGAATAAGAAAGTATTCTTATTAATTGTGGGTGCAGTATATTCTTGGGCGTTCATACAAGCAATAAATGATTCTATTAGAAATTCTACCCCACTAATTAAAACATGGTGGTTTCTTACGGTTCTAATTCTCTCACTTATAGACTTTTTTACGTGGAGAATAACTGGTCAAGAGATAATTGCTTGGATTTTAGAACAACTGGGAATAGAATTTGACTAGTTTAGACTTCATTCAACAATACTTTTTAAATCTTCTTTGGCAGATATTTAATCTCATCTTTTTTTGTGTTTAGGTATACATTCAGAAGCCACAATTCTTTATCAGATGTTACAGAATAAGATTTTCTTTTTTTATCTATATTTATTTTGAGGTTTGCTGGAAGTTCTCCTTTCTTAAAACCAAATATGATATCTTTCACGGTATTTTTATCTTGTCTTAATTCAGATGGTAATGGGATTATGTTTGTAGCTTGTGGGTCAATCCAAACACTTCCTGTTTTGAGAAGAGAATCCTTATTATAATAGCCTGAATCTTGACCTACAATAGAACTTTTATCCAAATGCCATGTCTCAACAGCATTTTTTATTTGTATATGTATTAACGGATGATTGTCTAATTTTGAAGTTTGTTTGATATTGTTTATGTCCTGTTTGTTCGTAAAATTTATAGTATAAAATTCGATATCATTAATTTTACAAGTTTTATCTGTATTTTTCATATAAAATGTTTATTTTTTTATATTTAAATATTATTTGGTGATTCATTACCTTCTTTATTACTACCTAAACTTCCCGTACATTAATATAAGTATCTGACGATAATATTTTAAAACTTTATTACCGAAAATTATATAAACCCAGTTGCTTGATAAATGGATATGCCATCAGAAATAAAACAAATACTTAAAAAGCTTGAAACAATGAAATCAGACTTGGATTACATTAAAGGGCATATGGTAGATGCTGATACTATATTAACAAAAGATGAAGAAAATATATTAGAAAAAGGATTAAAAGAATACAAAGAAGGCAAAACAATATCTCTTGACGAATTTAAGAAGAACAGGAGATGATTTCTTGGCATATAGTATAGTTTTGGCATCTTCGCCGCAAAAATTCTTGGATAAGCTGGACAATGAGCGGTTTGGCAGAATTATGAAGAAACTGGAAACCCTGAAGACAAATCCTTTTCCAGGTGATGTCAAAAGAGTAGTTGGAAGAAAAGAAAAAACATTTAGAGTAAGAGTAGGAAATTACAGGATTCTTTATGTCATTTTTGATGATAAAAGGGAGATTTTGGTTATAGATATTGACAGGAGAGAAAGTGTATATGATTGAATTCATTCTCAAAGCAATACGTAAACCTTTAGGATATAAACTAAACTGTCCATATGCCAGCCGTATCTTTAGAAACCTATTTATACTCAGAAACAAAAGTTATAGAAATGGTTTGGGGATTTTTTCATGAAGTTGGAAGAAAGATAATACACATTACAATTCTTATAGTGCTTGCTGCCTACTTTGTACTGCAGGACAGCCTTGTTGGAGCAGGATATAATGCAGTCCTTGCAAAGCAGATTGCACTTCTGTTTCTTGTTGCACTCCTAATTGTTTTTCTCATGCTTGAGTATTTCAGGCTTGAGCTGGGATGGAGAATGCCTTTTTTTTCGCAGTTTATCAGGCCAAAGGAGCAGAACAGGATGTTTGGGGTAATCTATTTTTTATCTGGAACAATTATCTCGCTTGCGGTGTTCAATCCTAAAATTGCGCTCGCAGCTTTGCTTATGACAACTTTTGGCGACATGGTTGCCGCCCTTGTAGGCAAAAAGTACGGGACAACATTGATTTACAAGAACAAGACCTGGGCGGGGTTTTTAGGGGAATTGATAACTAACCTGATTGTGGGGTTTTTGATACTTGACAATATTTACATCATAATAGGCATGGCAGCTGTCGCGACAATTGTAGAGACCCTTGTGGACGAGCTTGATGACAACCTCTTGATACCTATAATCTCAGGGTTTGTAGGGCAGGTAATTCTTTTCAGCCTTTAGATTTATTTTTTATAATCTATGGTATTTAATTTATTTTTAAAATTATAATCGGATTGCCATATTGTGTATTGTAAGAAGCTGAAATGAGACATCATGAATTTAATAAACTTTTAGCCTATCTTTGCAGCCAGCTGCTCTTCTTCTATAGGCTCAACCATGCCGAACATTGAATTCAAGCCTGTTTTCAGCGAAGATTCGTCGCAGATTTTGTTATGCGTATACGGGAATATTGTCCATTTCTTGTCAGTATTTGAAAAAGGATTAGCAAAAATTATATTTAGAAATTTGAAATTGACCAGCTTATTCCAGTTGTTTTGCAAAACATTAAAATTTTCTTTCGAATTCAAAGTAACGATGCTGAAATGGGCATTATTGTTTATTCTCTGCAGGACTGAATTAATATCCGTAATTTTTGGCATGATTATAAAATACTGCTCTTTGTCCTTATACTTGACATACAGGTCAAATCCACCCTTTCCGTTTTCAATTTTCTCTATTTTTTTAGCGACAACATCCTTGTTTTTGACAAAATTAAGAGCCCATTCAATCATATATGCGCGGGATTTGCTTTCCATAGAGAAATTTTTGAAATAGCTGTTTATAAAATTATCGAAAACCTTTGGGTTAAGGAATTTTTATTAGGAATAATTGTTTATTTAATTAAGGATTTAAAGGACATAAGCAGTAGCTGCATAAGATGCCGCTGATTTGTAACCCATAGCTGCCAAAGGAGCTGCTGCGCCTCCTGATACAAGTATAAAAAGCAATCCTACCGTAGCTGCCAATCCAACTCCGTATTGGGTGTGGGTTAACTGGGGCAAACTGAATCCAGGAGATGAATGATTTTCATGATTGGATGAGCCATGGCCTGTTTCAGAATTTCCATGGGGTTTAATCAATTTGCTGACTGTTTCTTTGGCTTCTCTAGTTGCAGTTGCAATATTGGATTCATTATAACCGGGTTTTCCCTTTTGGCTGTGGTGTACATGATGCTTCATCTGTATTCCATCAACTATTTCTCTAACATCATTGTTACCTTTATACAACTTAAAAAATTCCTCATCCGTTATTTGGTCAACGCTCATCTTTCTTCACTTCATTATTATCTTTATTAAAACCCTTTTTATCAGTTTAATCATGTATGAGACAAATCAATATTCATTTAAAAATTTATCCAACATTGGACGAATATTCATAAAATGAATTTCAATCAGCTATTGAAGAATTAAAAATATTTTGAAAACCTAGTCATTCTCAACCCTTGGCGCTAGAATAAAGCTCAGCATAACCTTGTCAACAGTCTTATAGTCAAGCTTTAGGGGATAGTCCTTGTTAAACTGAATCACAACATCATCGCTTATCTTTGAGCCGTTTATCATCTTTTTCAAATACTCGATGCTGTATTTTGCCTTTATTTTATCTTCAGAATTTGTCGTGACTTTTGTAGAGTCATCTTCTTTTATCTCAATTTTTGCCTGGTTTAAATCGCCTTCTGCCTGCAAGGTAAATTTCTTCGGCTCTACAATGAATGTAACAGATTCACCGACAATATCAACATCAGCAATTGCCTCGTTTAACGCGCTTGAAGACATTTTTACAGAAACTGGGAATTTCAGGTCAGGCACTTTCTGCTCCTTATCTTCCAGCTCAATTATAGGCAAATTGAAAGTTCTTGTTGAATTGCTTTTTAATTCTATTTTCAGCCTGTTTTCGCCATCAAGCTCAATTGTAAGCATGTCCTTTGGGGATATTCTTCTTAAAACCTGCTTTAAGTTGCTCAGGTTTATTGCAATTTCAGTTTCTTTTTTTACATCATATTCTGTAAAGCAGCTGCTTAAGAGCTTGAATACTACCATTGCTACATTCGCAGGGTCCATTGCAACAAGCTCAATTGCATCGGGAGTTACCTTAAACCTTGCTTCATTCACTAAATCGGAAATTATAGAAATGCTTTCTTTTAAGTATGATGGTTCAGCTAAAGTAAGTCTCATTTTAATTTACCCCCAAATAGATGGTTATTAAGTTTTATTTATAATATTTATGGTTCTAAAGCCTTATCCTTTGCCCATTTCCCATGACATGAACATTTTCCCCTCTTTCATAACCCATCTCAACAGCTAAATCCGCTAATGCATTTGTCATTCTTGGCTCGCCATGGGCGGGAATTATGTGCTTGGGCTTAACCAGGTTTATCAGCTCCCTTAAATCCTCTCTTGCAGCATGTCCGCTTGTGTGGATGTCCTTAAAAATCCTTACATTGAACTTTCTTAAATCCGCTTCCAATCTTTCCCTGTTTGCAATGTTTGTGGGTGTTGGTATCGTCCTGCATGAAAAAATTATATGGTCTTCAGGCATGAAGTTAAAATTAAAATCATGGTTCATCATCTTTGCCAATGTTGATTTCGGCTCTCCCTGGTGGCCTGTCACAACCATTAAGTATTTTCCCCTTTCCTTTGAGATTTTTTTCAGCTTTCTTTTTATCTGGTCGCTGTATTTCACAATCTCAACCCTGTTTGTGAATTTTGCAATGCCCGTTGCTTCTGCGGCCTTTACATATTTTGACATTGAGCGGCCCATGAAAACAATCTTCCTGTTCATTTTTTGGCCAAAATCAACAATTGAGTTTAATCTTGCTATATGGGATGAGAATGTTGTAACAACAACATGCTTGTTTTTTGATTCTATGCCGAGCATAACTTCTTTTAGCATTTCCCTTGCGATGGATTCGGACGGCATTTTTCTTGCGTCAGATGCATATGTTGAATCGCAGATTAATGCAAGCACTTTTTTGTTTCCTAATTCTTCCAGCCTCTTGAAATTCGGCTTTTTGCCTAAAGTCGGGAACAAGTCAAACTTGAAGTCATTCGCATAAAGAATAATTCCCTCCTTCGTGTGCAGAGCAATCATAACAGTATGGGGAGTTGAGTGCGTCATATGAATAAATTCTATCTTTGTGTCATTTGATACATTAAATATTGAATTTGCAGACATGCTTTTTATCTTGCTGTTGAGCTTAATCTTGTCTTCTGTTAAAATTCCTTTCAAGACCTCTGCTGTGAACGGGGTGCACATAACATTTGTTTTCAGATTGTTTGCAAGATAGGGAATTGCGCCAACATGGTCAAGATGCGCATGGGTTGGCATCAGCATCTTTATGTTGTTTTTCCAGTCATCAATTGCTGAAATATCCGGAACAGCGCCCACTTCCATCAATTCCTTTGGGTTGACAAGAACAATGTCCTCATCCTGGGTGTATTTTATGTAATTCTCCAGGTATATCCCTAAATCGAAAATATATGCCTCATCGCCGATTTTGACAGCAGTAGAATTCTTCCCAACCTCGTTGTAGCCTCCGACTGTGCATATTTCAACCATAACTAAAGATTTTCAATAAATCTTTATAAAGATATGGGTAACAAAATCATCATGAAGCTCGAAGAAATTTTGCTCAAGCCGGAAGAAACTATGATTCTTGCGATAGATGTTCAGAATGATTTTCTTAGAGCAGAAAAAGGTTTTGTGTTTTTTGATGCTGGAGTTTATATGGGAAAAATGCAATCTACTGTAGTAGACGGAATAATTCCGCTATTAACAAGAAGTTCCGATGTCCACATTGGATTAGTCAAGGCAGAATATCAACAAAACCAATTTCAGAAGCCTTTTGATTTTTTATGTACAGGGCCGCCAGGCACAGATTTTTATTTTCTGAATCATGCAAACTCTAAAGCAAAAGCGTTTACAAAAAATGAGCACGACCCGTTTTCAAATCCCCAATTAGCTCACTTCATTGATGAAACGGGCATTCAGAATTTGATCATTGCAGGATTTACATTGACAAATTGCATAAGATATGCAGTCACATCGGCAATTCAGATGCCGAATCTAAAAATTATAATTCCTGAAGATTGCGTCGGCTACAGGCGTGAAAGGGAATCAGATGCAAAGGCAATTCTTGAGAGCTACAAATCACAAAATGCAAGGAGAATAATTGTTGTTGGTTCACAGATAAATATAAAATATGGCAATTAAATAAAATTTTAAAAAAACAAAATGCGGGGAGCAGGATTCGAACCTGCGAAGGCACTAAGCCAATAGATGGCTCATAAGTACTTCATCAGCTTTTTGAGCTTCGTTACTCTTACCAAACTTGAGTTTGGATGTTTAGCGCCTTGAACGCCGAACACTATCCCGTCTAGCCCTCATTTAAGAGTTTGGCCGCTCCGGCATCCCCGCATTCTATTTAGAGTAAGATTTTGGTTTAAAAAGCTTTGCTGACAAGATAAAATCACAATAAACTAAAATCAATTAAAAATTATAAAAAATCCAGAAAATCGAGAGCGACTTTTATAAGTAAAAGTGAAGAAAATAAACCGCTTTTAAGGTCTTTATTGAATGTATAGGCGAGGCATTTCGATGTGGCAATCGGAGAAATGCCGAGCACTAAATATTGTTGCGAAGCAACGGATTTAAATAATAAAGAAAATAAAAATATCAAATATTTCAAGTCAAATTCTTTAGTTTGCTTTCAATTGCGTTCAATTCAGCTTCCAGCCTGTCAGTCTCTGTCTGCTCTTTTTTAGGAACTTTTTGCTGTTTTTCCCCAGAAGCTTTCATTTTTTTCTTTTTGTGGTGGGCTTTCTTCGGCTCAGACTGTATCTTTATAACAGTTGCCCTTAAATTTGTCTGCGACAGCTTGAGCCTTAAGTTGCCAAGCATCTT